>JBIMKD010000415.1:0-20842 GCA_043673815.1 Chromatiales bacterium | reverse complement strand
TGGTCAGTGCGCCGCCGAATCTGGCCCCTAGTGAGATCATGAGACGGATCAAGGGCGGACGTCGAGCTACCTGTTCCAGGAATTCCCGCATCTGAAGAAGCGATACTGGGGCCGGCATTTCTGGGCACGTGGCTACTTTTCCGCCACGGTGGGTCAGATGTCGGAGGAGATGATCAAACAGTATTTGGAGCACCATTTTGAGCCCAGTCCGAGCGATAGTTTCCAGATGGAGCCCGACTAAGACGCGACGTTCAGTCGACGCGTA
Source organism: Chromatiales bacterium (assembly GCA_043673815.1). Classification (GTDB taxonomy): domain Bacteria; phylum Pseudomonadota; class Gammaproteobacteria; order JACCXJ01; family JACCXJ01; genus USCg-Taylor. Next base: position 20,577 of record JBIMKD010000415.1, on the reverse strand, counting down.
TCCGGACTTTCAGTCCGTAACTCAAACCCACCGGCTTCAAGCCGGTGGTTGTTTAGTTGGTCAACGCTGCCTGATGTAGAAGCGATCAGCGGCGGCAAGTTCGACGTTCCCCACTTCACCGGCAAGGCCAGGATCGATCGGATAGTTAAGGAAGCGGGGTTTGCGAATCATACGTTCGTCATCGCGCCGATGTACTACCAGGGCCTTGTGGGCGCTCTTGCTCCGCAAAAGCAGGCAGACGGATCCGTGGGCTGGGCTCTTCCTCTTGATCCAACTGTTCGGGGGATTCACATGGGCGACATCACCGAACTCGGCGACATCGTTGCCGGGGCATTCGCACACCCGGATGCGGCAGGCAATGGCGAGCATCTGCCACTCGTCGGTGATTTCATGAGCTTCAATGAAATCGTTGACACCCTAAATCGACAGGGGCATAAGCTTTCCTACGAGCAGGTCCCAAAGGAAAGTTTCGCGGGTTCCTTTCCTGGGGCAACCGAAATTGCCGAGACGTTCAGTTACTGGGTAGCTCATACCTACCTGGGTTCGGATTCGTCCGATCAAATTGCGCTCGCAAACAAAATAGCAGGCAGGAACCGACCAAGTTCTCGACCTGGGCCCGAGTGCATTTCCCGGCCCAGGCAGCCTAACGGCCAGGTTGAAGGAGAAACGGCCATGAACGCATCGAAGTCCCCGGCAACGACCCAATTTTCCCGAAACCCGCAAGCCGCCACGCGCCGCGTCGTGCGACACGTGCAAGGCCAGCGCGAGGGCCCGGTGAATCGCTTGGTGAGCCCTTCGGACATCGGCCAGCTGATCAAGCCGTTCGTCTTTCTGGACTATGGCGTGGCGCCGCCGAGCGACAGCCTCTTCGGGATTCATCCCCACTCCGGGATTGCGACTTTGACGCTCGCGATCAGCGGTGGAGTGGTCTACGAAGACACGACCGACAAGTCCGGCGAGGTCGTGGCGGGCGGCCTCGAATGGATGAAGGCCGCCGGTGGCGTGTGGCATGACGGCCGCCCCTCGGGCCCGGGGCCATTGAAGTTCTACCAAGCTGTGGCTGGCGTTGCCGGCGTCGGACGAGAACGCGCCCGCGGAAAGCCAATACATCGAGCCGGAGGAGATCGAGCAGGAGGGCCCGGCACGGGTGCTGCTCGGCCGGCTCGGCAATGCCACGAGCCCGATTCGTGCGCCGCCCGGCATCAATTATCTGCACGTGAAGCTCGAGAGCGGCGAACGCTGGCGCTACCAGCCGCAGGCCGGGCACACGGTCGGCTGGGTATCGGTTTACCAGGGAGAGCTGCGCGCACCGGACATCGTCAGGGCCGAAACGCTTGCGGTGTTCGATGAATCCGACGCGGCGATCGACTTCGTCGCGAACGGCGATACCTCGTTCGTGCTGGGCTCCGCGATCAAGCATCCGCACGAACTGGTGACCGGCCATTACTCGGTGCACACCAGCGCCAGCGCGCTGGAACGCGGCGAGGCCGAGATCCGGCGCATCGGAGACCGACTCCGCGCTTCGGGACGACTGCAACCAGGCACTCGTTTCTAATTCATGACGATCCTTGCGAGCCATTGAGTCCGACGACCCGTATTTTGAACGGCCACACTTTCGGACACACCGTCCGGCACGCTGATATTGAGAATCGCCTGAATACAGAGAAGGAAAATGACATGAGCCACCCAGTCAACGATGGAACACTTGACACCCTCTTCCGCGAGGCACGGATCCACAGCGCATGGTTGAAGAAGCCGGTGAGGGACGAGACCCTGCGCCAGCTCTACGACCTGCTGAAGTGGGGACCTACGAGCGCAAACGGCTTTCCTTTGCGGGTCCGGTTCCTACGCACGCCCGAGGCAAAGGAGCGTCTGCGCCCGGCGCTCTTCCCGGGCAACGTGGAGAAAACGATGACCGCACCCGTCACGATCGTGGCCTACGACGAGGCAGGCGCACTCCAGGCCGCCGCTGAACTTGCGGCGGCATAAGTACCAACAACCAATCGAGAAGGAGATGACAATGACTACTGACGCAGAAACCTTGGTGCGCCGCGCGTACCAGTTGGCCGAGGGCAACGTCATGGACGTGCAAGGATTCGTCGACCTGTTTGCCGACGACGGAGAAATCAATGCCGGCACCATGAGTTGGGCTGGATCGTGGTGTACTTGGCCAAGTTCGCTCCCGACATTCACCGTGAACTCCATCGGGTGGTCGTTCAGGACAACATCGTTGCGGTCGAGCTGGCGATCCGGGGCACCTTCACCGGGCCATACGAGTCGCCTGCCGGCGTCCTTCAGCCGAACGGAGCCAAACTCGACGTTCCCGGCGCTGACTTCTGGGTCGTGGAAGACGGCAAGATCAAGCAGTTCAACTGCCACGTAAGCGTAAACATCCTGCTCGAACAAATGGGCGTGCAGGCAGACTTCGCGTCCGCAATCAAAGCACAGGCAGTCGCGGGCTAAGGCAGAACCTCAAATCACGCTGATAGATCGCGGAGACCATCTCTCGCGATCCACGGCGTCGACGGCGGCTTCACCTCACAATGATGCGACAAATGGTGAGGAGGCCAGCTCAACAGGCCAAAACGATGCCTAAGAGTCCGATGCCGCAGCCACTCAGCGAGGAGGAAATCGTTATGAATCAGACGATTCAGGAGAAGAATAAGGCACTCGTACTTGAGGCCTTCGATATCCTATCCAACAAGCGAGACTACGTCGCGGCCGAGCGCTACTGGTCGCCCACATACATTCAACACAGCGCGCACATCGCCCCCGGCCGCGAGGGCCTCTTCAACCTCATCAAGAGTATGCCGCCGACGCTGAAATACGAGCCCGGGGTCATCGTGGCTGATGGCGACCTCGTCATTGTTCATGGGCGGTTTTCGGGATTCGGGGCACCCGTAAACTGGATCGCGGCGGACATTCTCCGGATCGAGGATGGTGTCCTTGTCGAACACTGGGACGTCCTCCAGGACGAGGCGACTCAAGAGCAATCCAAGAGCGGCAGGCCAATGTTCGGCGAGTCGTTTCCACTGTACCGGTGATCTGACGTTCTGATCGTCAAGTGCTTCGGCGACTAGGGATTTCAAACGCACCTTTTACCGCTAAGGGAAACTACTGCTGAACCTGTCCGCTGTCAATGAGGCGAGCTCGCGGTCCAGAGCCGGGAAATGGTCGAGCTATTGATTGGCCCGAGGCGCCAAGTTGGGGCGATTTAGCGTTGCACGCGCGTGCGAGCCGAAGGGGGCTATCGGCTCAGGGAGCTGAGCCGCATGGGAAATGGGGTATCGGTTGGCGATCAGGGGGTTTGGAGGAGCGCGAAGTGCCGCGCTGGTGATCGAGGCGGTGCCCGAGCGGACAAGCCGAGATGGGAGAGGATCTTGGCGCTGCGTCCTTGTATCTTTTCTTTTTTATGGATTTTTGTTATTTCGTTGTTTGTAATGGACTGGTAGACCGTCGCGTCCTTGGGACTCTGTAGCTCGCCGATTTCCTAAACTATTACAAGCAATGTCGTATTCACAACGGTATCCGAAAGCCTACAGTATCGTGACCTCAGCGGCTACCGCAAGCTTCGCACATTTGCCCCTAGGCGCACCGTAACGGAGTATTCGCGACGCCGGTAAGCGGTTGAGTCGGATTTGCATAGACCCTCACTACCTCGATACCAGTAACCATGACGCCCAAAGAACTCGCGAACCACCCCAGATTTCGTTCGCTTGACGTGCGGCGCTTGCGGGGGTGATATGAATCGCGGTATACATCCTTCCTGCCCTCGTTCGTGTTGTGAGACGGAGGTTTGGTCTTATTCCTCGGACACTGACTCGGCGGGTGCCGAGTCTCTTGCTGAGCCGGGCCAATGCAAAGAACTGATTTTGTACACTTCTACGAACTGCCCGTGCGATGGGGTGATTTGGATGCCCTGGGTCATGTTAACAACGTTCAGCTTATCGGTTACCTGGAATGTGGTCGGGTTGCTTACTGCGATGAGGTCTTGGGTTTGCAATTCACCCCGGCCTTGAAGCAAGGCTGGATCCTGGCTGACATCCAATGCACATTCCACCAGCAGTTACAGTTCCCTTGCTCCATAGAAGTGGCGACGCGAATCAGTCGATTGGGCACCAGCAGTGCAGAGCTGGTCGCGGCTATATTCAAAAGAGGGAGTGATGGATTGATACTCAGCTCCCACGCCGTCGCTGTCTGGTTTAACTATGAAAAACAAGCCGGCACTCCGATCCCAGAAACAGTGCGATCATCGATTAAGCGCTTCGAGAAGACCGCGCCCGATGAATCCGTCTCATCGCGTAAGTAGCGTAACCGGCTTGGCATGTATGACGCTTGGGACATTGCAGCGCCGCCCCGGGTTTAAGCTTACCGCTCTTGATGAATTCGCTTATCTGCCGCACCACTTGCGCTTCGAGTGGTTCGTCAGTGTTGCGCTTGAGCCGAATCGGAAGTTTTGCCACACCGTCTCCTTTCGGATGGTTCTTAATCGTCGGGAAATTATGCGAGCGTATCACTATCCAATGCGGCGTGGTCCGCGCCGAGGCGATTTTTACCTGTCAATATTCCGCAGGACAAAAGACCGTTCGAGCCATGGCGTCCACGCGTTGAGTGCGCCGATCAGATCTGTTGCTGCAACCAGCGCCCGATAGTGCGGCGCTCCGGGTAGGGCTTCGCGTCTTCTCAGAACGTTGGCCGGGCGCCTCGCTGCTCAAACGTTTTTGCGAGTCCTCGCACGAGTTCCCGGGCTTGCCAGGGCACGCGCCGCGATAGTGTAAAAGACTCAGGTGGGTCAAACGCCGTTCTGTCCAAATTCTAGATCGGGCCAGGGCAACTTGTCTCAACGGGCTAGCCCGAAGGAAAGAATATTACCGCTCCTTTCCCGTTCAAACGCGCCCCTCGGTTCATTAGTCGATCATGCAATCAGACGCCGGAGATCAGAGGCGTTCCTCTGCGCATAGTCGCGATAGCAGTTATTGAATAGAACATGGACGTGTGCGGCACGGCCGGCCATCGCCTCGATGGGTGTGACAAACTCCCCAAGCTCGGGCTCGCCATACAAATAATTGAACCGCTCCGCTGCCGTTAACCCCTTCTTCTCCCAGCTTTCCCGGTTACGCCCGTGCAGCCGCACGACCGCCACTTCAGGAGAGGTCTCTTCCCATACGGCCGGGATGCTGCTCGAAAATCCTTGGGGCTCATCAACCACGGCATGGGCCAGGGCGTTTTCGCGTTCGAACGCGAGCACCTCTGCACGATGTCGCTCTCCAAGCCAGGTCTTGTTCCGGAACTCTACCGCGATCGGAAATCCGTTCAGCTTCTCGGCGCATTCCAGGATATGCGCAAGGTTTGTTCTTCCAAACACAAACCAAGGCGGAAACTGAAACACCACTACCCCCAGCTTCCCTGCCCGTTGCAGGGGATCGAGGCTCAAACGAAAGCGCCGCCACAGCTCCTCCCTGGCGTCTTGGGGCACATCGCGGTAATAGATATTCTTGTTGTCGATAGTTCCCAGTGCCTTGCGGATGTCGGCCGGCAGGGCAACCGGCGGCGTCTGGTGGCCGGTAAAAAGGCGGAAGGCTTTGATATCAAACACGAAGGCCCGCGGTGTGCGCGCGACCCATAACCTCGAGTTGTGCTCTGAGGGCATGCCGTAATAGGAACTATCCACCTCCACAATGGGAAATCGGCTGGCATAGTAGCGCAGCCTCGCTTCTGCGGTCTTGGCGGCCCCTGGGTAGAACAGACCAGAATCGACCAGCGTTTTGTCGGTCCAAGAAGTCGTGCCGATCAGAATATTGCCCATGTGCTGAAGGCATCTTGTTATTTGCTGATGCTTAGAGGACGTGGGAATGCGCGGCTCCGGACTAACTCCAAACGAATAGGGCTGCACTCGGTTTCAAATCAATCACATTTTCCAATTTTCCCATCGGTCCAGCGTATCGGTTCGCCGCCTTTCGTGATCGGCTATTCCGCCATTTGGTGGCCAATTACCCCAAGGCATCCGGCCGGATCATGGAGTCGAGGGTCTTGTCGATGAAGGCCGCTTGTTCGGCGGAATTGATCTGTTGGCCGTCTGCCAGCCTTTGGGCCTGCTCGAACAGGGGCTCGAAGAGATTTGCCTGGTCGACCGGCGCTCTCAGGGTGATACGCTCGGCGGCGGCGAACCGCTGCTCCCAGGCTTTGCGCACCGCCTCCCAGAAGGGGCCCGTCCGCTCGAAGTATCGGTCTCCTGCGCTGAAATCGAAGTTCTTGATGCGGTCGTAGCGGGCGACTCCATATTCCCGGGCGAGGTAAGGCTGCGATGCACGCAGCGCGCCGGCCGCCTTCGACACCGCTTTCAAATTGTTCTCTTCCTGCACCCAGCCGCGGGCGGTGATCGTGTGACGATTGGTGCCGATCAGCAGATCGTAGTCCTTGCGCACGCTCCACTCGCGTCGCGGCAGGGGTCGCCAGGTCTGACCGCCGATCCACGTCGAGACGCCGTCAGCATGTTGCCAGCGCCCAAAACTCTCGTAGCGCGGCGAGTCGTCGACCTGGTACACCGCCTGAGTCCATGATCCGGCGGCATCGCTCTTGGAAATCGTGCGCTTTTGCCAAGTTTCCCGGCCGAGGTATTCAATCAGCGTGTCATCCTGATACGACCAGTCCTGCCGCCAATGCTTGGTGACAAACGGCTCGGTGACTTTGCCGTCCTTGCCGATGGCCCGCATGACCAGTACATGCTGCAAGCTGATGAAGTTGCCGCGGTCCTCCCCGACATAAACGTACTCGGTGCCCCAGGATTGATAGGGGCGCTCGCGGGTGGGCGTAGGCCTGAAATCCACCGTCTCCAGGAAGTCGAAGGTCACACGGTAGCCGCCCGCCATGGCCAAAACGGCGCGGCGGTCGCGCTCGAAGGGCGTCAGGTCGGTCTCTTGCAATGCTTTCCAAGCGCTCGAAGGTTCCCTATCCAGCTCGACCTCCGGTCCCCGCGTCGTGCCGCCGCGAGGGGCAGAAGCCGGATCGCTTGAAAGCGGCCAGGAAAATGTGTACCGCTGAACAGGCTTGGCTTCATCTGCGGCCTGCACCATGGCTAAAGCCGCTGCCAGCACGGCAGCGCAGATCAGTCGCTCTCGAATCCTGGTCTTGATGGATGCAATCTCAGTCTGCTGAAACGGATCTTTCGAAGCACGGCGTTGCCCCAAGTACGTGGGTGCCGGCGAGTTGATTCTGCCACAACAATGTCGGTCATTGCAGTCCTATGAATGCGTGATCTCGTGGCAGTCTTCGCTGGCACGACGATCTCTGTGCTGACAAGCTGTTACCGCCGGATCGCTCGCGCTAACGGATCGAATAATCCCGACTCGCCCGAAGGATGCCCTCGACCCTTTGCAAGGCTTCTCGGCCTCGCAGGCGGATAGCAAAATCGCCGCACCCAAGTACCTGCGCGCAGCATTATATATTGAGCCATTGTGTTGAAATTCCTATCCTAAACATAGTCCAATTGCCGATGGCGAACCTTGACATGAGAGGCGAACCCAACGTGAAGCGATCGGGAGCAAAAATTTATCAGTTTAATAGAGGCCATCTGCCAACTGATTTCACATCAAGAACGGATTCCAAACGCGCTATTAATCCGTTCAATGGGCTATTAAGCGGCGAGGTTTGGGAGCACGCGAATGAAGTCTCGAGCCTATACATTGGCAGCGTCGACTACACCGTTTACGACAGGCGAACCCCCGGTGGCCTATTACAATCCACATGATCCAGAAACCTCCGTTCAGGTGATCCTTCGAATTCACCTTCAAAAGTGTTCCATCCTGCAAAGAAGACGCGGAGCGTGTTCTATCTGTTAGCAACAACCTTCGATCGTCAACAAACGCTATGGCCTCTGCGTTCGCGCATATCGGCGCCGCCGTTGTCATCGGAGAGGTGTGCTTTCGGCAACGGCTGCCCCGACGTGTCTGGTGGTTGGGTGCAGTCTGCTCCGTGCTACCGGACCTGGATGTCATTGGGTTTTTTGTGGGGATCCCCTACGCTCATGTCATGGGCCACCGGGGATTCACGCACTCCCTTGCCTTCGCCGCGCTGTGGAGCGGAGTGCTGGTCGCGACGCTGCGCTACACGTACGGAGAAGGGGCAGGCCTCACGTTATTTCCATACATTTTCTTGTGTACGGTCTCGCACGGTGTGTTAGACGCCATGACCGATGGAGGGTTAGGGGTAGCCTTCTTCGCACCGTGGAATAACGAGCGATATTTCCTCCCTTGGCGACCTCTGAAGGTGCCTCCGATTGGGATCTACGCCTTTTTCTCCCGACGTGGGCTTGTCGTGCTGGGCAGCGAGTTGCTTTGGGTCGCGCTCCCCTTGGTACTGATCGCCGCGGTCAATGTCGCCTTGCGTCGTAGGAGCAACAGTCGGCGCGGGTGAGCGCTCGAGCGTGGCTTGCGGGGTAAGGGCTATGATGCGTTGGCGATCGAAGCGCCACGGGGATCCTCGCCTCTGGTCGAGACCCCTTTCTGAAGTCGGTCCTGCCAGATTCATTGCCTGGGCTTCACGTGATGGAAGGCCGCCAGCAGTGCTGTGTCATAGGCGATCCCACGTGCGATACTTAGAAACGACAGTCATCGCGTTGACAATGAACGACTAGCGTATGGTAAGCGCGTCAAGGGTCCGAACTTGCGTGATTGGAGAATAACTGCGGAGCACAGACTCGGTGGTTGAGCGGCGCGTCATCATCGAGCTTTCCCTTCTCGCCGTCTTGACCGTCGTGTTTTTGTTGGTTTTTCCGGAGCGTCCGATGAGGGTGGAGGTGGGGCTTTCGCTATTCGCGTTGACTCTCTTGCTCCTGAACCTCCGTTATACGAAGTACGTTATCTGGAAACCATTTCCCTGCGTATGGGATCGCCGCTTCCGACTTCGAAAGGCCCTGCTACTCGTCGGCGCGGTGACGGGCCTGGCTGTCATCGGCTTGTTTGTCGGGGGGCTGCTGCTCGGGGGGCGGGCAGAAGGCTGGGAGATGGCTGCGCAGCGGGTCGGGAATTGGCGCGTCCTCTTAGCCTTCGCTCTCTTTTTCCCCTGGGCGCTACTCCAGCAGACGCTTTTTCAGTTCTATCTTCTGGGGCGGCTCCTGACGCTGTTCCCAGCGAGCATTGCCATAACCTGCACCGGCATTACCTACGGTCTCGTACACCTACCAGACATCGGAGTGACATTGGCCACAACGGTGGCCGGGATCGTGTGGACCTACGTATACTATCGAGTCTTGTCGCCCCTCGCATTCTCTCACGCCCTGTTGGGAACGTTGTTCTATTACTGGATATACGGGCGTGACCTGGCAAAAGAGTGGGCGGTTGGCTTGTAAAAGAGGCTTCGCTACCGGACGACGTCAAGGGCTAGACACAGGCGGCGGGCGCGCTGTAAGAGATGGAAGGGATTATATGCCGTCGCATGCGCACCGAAGTTCTCAATCGCTACTACCCCGGTGACGGTTTTCGTCGCTCCCAACAACTCCGGAAAAAGGAAATCCCAGGGCTCGGGTGGAGGCAGCAGCGGTTCGATCAAGGGCATCATCCAGCAGCAGCAGCTTGGCCATGCGTACCCTAACGCTGCAAAAACTCCGGTTGTTTGACGAACTCACGCAGCTTTCAAAGCCGCCGGGTAATTGTAGTAGCGCATCAGGGACAGCTGAATTTACCAGGCCCCGGCGCAAGGCTTCGTTCACCAAGCCTTTCAAGCTTTCCTCACGGCTTCGCCGTAGCGCTCCAAGGCCGGCGCAACGTCATCATCGAGTGTCAGTGTCGTTCTCATGCGTCTAAGCATAAGCATAAGAAGATTCATGATGTCTGGATGTCAACAACGACTCATGGAATCCGTGGCGGACCTCAAGGCAGCGGGCGAATTGCTGGACAAAAAGTGCGGAATAAAACTCCCAAGATCTCGGCAAAACTCGGCTTTTCTCGCCAAAACTCGCCGTTATATTCCGCAGCATAAATCTGGATTTGTTTTATATTTCATGCTGTTATGTATGGTCTGTGGCAGGGACTGAAAATCCCTGTGTCGGCGGTTCAATTCCGTCCCTGGCCACCAACACAAACAATAAGTTAGACCAGAAAAAGAGCAGGGGACCGATATTCGGAAATTTTCGGAAAGAGCTCCTAACTCCCTGAAGTACAGCGAATGACTCAGGGACGTTATCCTATAGGATTCGCCTGTGCTTCCCGAGAATACATTATGGTAGCTAAAGCCCCAGATCTAGCTCGGGGAAGGCATTTGGATGTAGGGTGACAAAGAATGCTCGACACGCTAACGCTATCCATGATGTCTACCCTTGTCCGCACTTTCTCGCGTTACTGAGAGCCTGCTTTCGCTCTCGTGCGTCACTGCAGATGGAAAACACGATGCTCCGCCACCAACTCAATGTGTATCAGCGCCGTCAACCCCGGCCGAAGCTTCGCACGGTGGACCGCTTACTCTGGGCCTGGGCCTCTCGGATCTGGCCAGGCTAGCGCGAGGAATTGACGCTAGTTAAGCCGGCGCGACTGTCATTGCCTGGCAGCGTAAACGCTTCCGTGACTACTGGGCAGCCTGAGTCACCGGCGAGGACCAGGCCGTCCACCCATCGCCAAAGAGGTTCAAGATCTGATCCGGAAACTCTCCAGCGCCAACATCGGCTGGGGTGTTCCAAGGATCGTCGGTGAACTCCGCAAACTCGGTATTCACGTAGCAAAGTCCACCGTGGAGAAGTACCGAGTGAAGCATCCGAAATCACCATCTCGCGCCTGGAAGTCGTTCTTGGCCAACCACCTCACTGCCTTGGTCGCCATCGACTTCTTCGTGGTTCCCACAATTGACTTCAAAGTCTAATACGTCTTTGTCGTGCTGGCTCACGGAGCGTCGTGGGGTTTTCTACTTCAATGTCAGCTGCAATCAGCGTGTAAATTCTCCCAGAATTTGGAATTCGCCACAGACACGCCGGAAATCGCGATGCTCGGTGGCGCTTAGAACAGATGCCAAAAGCCGGAGTGTCAAGTGTAAATATGTCACAGAATCGATAACGTTTATCTTGTAAGCTACGGCAGGTAGATACGCGGATACCATCTGGTCGCGAGACGGAGCGCTGAACATCGAGCAGACCTTGGTACAAGGTACAAGGTCGCCTTACATTGTTTCGTCATCGTCTAGCGGTAGGCCAAACGATAAGCCTTTTCGTGGGAGGCGATTTCAGGGAGCAACAGATAGTGGCATTGCCCGACCAAAAGAACGAGAAAAAAGAAGGCGATAGCGGCGGCTTCCAGGTTCGCGCGCCTCCTGTCGGTCTTCCCAAAGGCGGCGGCGCCATTCGCGGCATGGGCGAAAAGTTCGCCGCGAATCCGGTCACGGGCACGGGTTCCATGACGGTGCCCATCGCCACCAGCCCCGGCCGTTCTGGCTTCGGGCCTCAACTCTCGCTTTCCTACGATTCCGGCGCGGGTAACGGCCCCTTCGGTTTCGGCTGGTCGCTCTCGCTGCCCTCGATAACCCGCAAGACCGACAAAGGGCTACCCAAGTATCAAGATGCCGACGAGTCGGATGTATTTATCCTCTCGGGTGCAGAGGATCTCGTTCCGGTCTTAAAGAAAGACGCACAGGGAAATTGGGTTCGAGATCCCAAGGGCAACCTGGTCTATGACGAGTCGGAGCGCGACGGACATACCATCAGGCTCTACCGGCCCCGAATCGAGGGGCTTTTTGCGCGCATCGAGCGTTGGACGAACAAGCAGACCGGGGCAATCCACTGGCGCTCTATTTCCAAGGACAACATCACCACTCTCTACGGCAAGCGCGAGGACGCCAGGATTGCCGATCCCGCAGATCCCTCGCACGTTTTTAGCTGGTTGATCTGTGAGAGCTACGATGACAAAGGCAATGCCATTCTCTACGAATATAAGTCAGAAGATGACAAGAACGTAAACCGATCAGCGCCGCAGGAAAAGAACCGACTCACAAGCAATCAATTCGCCCAACGCCATCTAAAACGCATCAAATACGGGAACCAGACTCCGCGGGAGTCGGGCGAAGATCTGGCGAAACACACCGACTGGTTGTTCGAAGTCATCTTCGATTACGGCGACCATGATGCAGCAGTCCCGACAACCAAAGAGACGCAGCCCTGGCCCATCCGCCAAGATCCCTTCTCTGCCTTTCGTTCCACCTTCGACGTCCGAACATACCGGCTGTGTCGCCGGGTACTGATGTTTCATCACTTCCCTGACGAGTTGGGAGGGGTCGCCGATTATCTCGTCCGCTCGACGGACTTCGAGTATACGGAAGGCCCCATTGCCTCGTTTATTACGTCGGCTACCCAGTCGGGTTACGTCCGAAAGCCGGACGGGACTTATTTGAAGAAATCCCTGCCAAAGCTTGCGTTCAAATACACCGGGGTGCGGGTGGATGAAACCGTCCACGAGATCGATCAGGACAGTATCCAGAACCTGCCTTATGGTCTTGATGGCACGCACTACCAGTGGGTGGACCTGGACAGCGAGGGTCTGAGCGGTGTTCTGACCGAGCAAGCCGATACGTGGTTCTACAAGCGAAACCTGGGTAACGGCACCTTCGGCCTCGTTGAAAGGATAGCCGTCAAGCCTTCTCTCGCAGCCTTGAGTGGCGGCCAGCAGCAACTGCTGGACCTGGCCGGCGACGGGCCGCTCGACCTGGTTCAGTTCGATGTGCCGATGCCCGGGTTTTATGAACGCACGCCTGATGGCGATTGGGACAGGTTTACGCCCTTCGAATCTCGTCCCAACGTGACCTCCAAAGATCCCAATCTGCGATTCGTAGACCTTACGGGTGATGGTCATGCGGATATCCTCGTCTCGGAAGATACCGTATTCACCTGGTATCCCTCACGAGCCGAAGAAGGCTTCGGGCCTGCTGAGCGAACGCCGCAGTCCTGGAACGAAGAGAAAGGCCCCAAGCTCGTATTCTCGGATCCGGCACAGTCCATCTTCCTCGCCGATATGTCCGGTGATGGATTGACAGATCTCGTGCGTATCCGTAATGGGGAAGTCTGTTACTGGCCCAACCTCGGCTACGGTCGCTTCGGACAAAAGGTGACCATGGGCAACTCGCCCTGGTTCGACAGGCTGGAACAATTTGACCAAAAGCGCATCCGCCTCGGAGACATTGATGGCTCGGGGGTCACCGACATCATCTATCTCGGCACGGAGGAAATCCATCTCTACTTCAACCAGTCCGGCAACGCCTGGAGCGCGCCCCAGCGTCTCACACACTACCCGCGGGTCGATAACCTCAAAACCGTGACCGCCGTGGACCTCCTGGGTAACGGCACCGCCTGTCTCGTGTGGTCGTCGCCACTGTCCGGCGACCTGCGGCAGCCGATGCGCTATATCGATCTCATGGGCGGGCAAAAGCCGCATCTGCTGGTCTATTCGACCAACAACATGGGCGCCGAGACTGAGGTGCAATACGCTGCCTCGACCAAGTTCTACCTGCAGGACCGCAAGGAAGGCCGCCCGTGGGTGACAAAGCTGCCTTACCCGGTGCATGTGGTGGAGCGTGTCGAAAGCCGCGATCTGGTTTCCAACACCAAGCTGGTCAGTACCTATCGCTACCGGCATGGCTATTTCGACGGCGTGGAGCGCGAGTTCCGGGGATTCGCGTATGTCGAACAGCGAGATGCGGAATCTGTGGTGGGCCAATTCGACCTGCCGGCCATCGTCACCAAGACTTGGTTCCACACCGGCGCCTTTCTCGAAGAAGACAAACTCGAAGCTTACTTCAAGGCGCCGGAGAACAAGGAATATTTCAACGGCGACAATCAAACGATATTTCTACCGGACACCGACCTACCACTGAATCTTTCTGCAGAGGAAATGCGCGAAGCTTGCCGTGCGCTCAAAGGCAGTATCTTGCGTCAGGAGATTTATACGGAGGACGACGGCCCCAAGGCGGAACTGCCTTACAGCGTTTCAGAACGCAGTTACAAACTAAGCCTCCTGCAACCGCACGGGCCAAACCGGCATGCCGTTTTCTTCAGCCACCCGAGTGAGACGATCGATTACCACTACGAGCGCAATCCCGCCGATCCGCGCAGCAGCCACGCGCTGACGCTGGAGGTCGATGACTACGGCAATGTGCTCAAGTCGGTGGCCATCGGCTATCAGCGCCGCACACCAGCATTCGACGAACAGAAGCAAAGCCTGGCGACGCTCACGGAGAACGTCTACACGAATCCGATCCTCGAAGCGGACGCCTATCGTACGCCACTACCGGCGGAAGCTAAGACCTATGAACTGACCGCGCCTACGCTTAAAGGCGCGAAGCCCCTCGACTTTGAGACGGTCATCAATCTGGCGGCCGCGGCAACAGAAATCACTTACGAAGCCAAACCTAGCAGCGGCGAGACACAAAAACGGCTGATCGAGCACGTCCGCACCCTCTACCGCAAGAACGACCTTTCCGGCCTTTTGCCTCTCGGCCAACTGGAATCCATGGCTTTGTCCGGCGAGAGCTACAAGCTGGCATTCGCGCCGGGGCTTTTGGATGTTTTCCAGTTGAAGGCCTCGCGTGCCCAACTGACCGCGTTGCTGAAGGGGGTTGAAGGGGCATACCGGAACCTCGACGGCAACGGCTCGCTGTGGATCCCCTCGGGATTGATCTTCTATTCCGCCAATCCAGGGAATAACCCACTACAGGAATCGGTCTTCGCGCGCACGCATTTCTTCCTCCCGCACCGTTTTCAGGACCCCTTCGGCAACGAAACCCTCGTGACCTATGACGGGCCATACAACCTGCTGATGGCTTCGACGCGCGACGCGGTCGGCAGCGAAGTCAAGGCCGAGCATGACTATCGGGTTCTGCAGCCTCGGCTGGTCACCGATCCCAACGACAATCGCACCGAAGTGCGTTTCGACGCGCTTGGGATGGTGATCGGTACCGTCGTGATGGGCAAGGCGGCGGGGCCGGTCGAAGGCGATTCTTTCGCGAGCTTCGGGATCGACCTCACGCCGACGGAAATAAAAACTTCTTCGACTCAACCGACCCGAACCTGCTCGCCATTGATCACCTCGGCACCGCCAACACGCGCATTATCTATGACCTCGAGCGCGTGCCGGTCTGTGCCGCCGCCATCGCCCGCGAGACCCATGTCAGCGACCTCAAACAAGGCGAGCAAACCAAAGTTCAATTGAGCTTTGTCTATTCCGACGGCTTCGGCCGCGAGGCGCAGACCAAGATCCAGGCGGAGCCGGGGCCGCTCGATCCGAACATCGCGAATAGCCCTGCCCTGAATCCCCGCTGGGTCGGAACCGGCGCAAAGATCTATAACAACAAGGGCAAACCCGTGCGGCAATACGAGCCCTTCTTTAGCCCCAAGCCCCAGTTCGAGACCGAACAGCACGGCGTCAGCAGCACCTTGTTCTACGATCCGTTAGAGCGGGTGGTCGCCACACTGCATCCCAACCATACCTTTGAGAAAGTGGTCTTCGATCCCTGGCAGCAAACCACTTTCGACGTCAACGACACGGTCAAACTCGATCCCAAGACCGATGCGGATGTCGGCGGATTTTTCTCCCGTCTGCCCAATGGCGAGTATCTGCCCACCTGGTACCAGCAACGCATCAGCGGTGCCAATGGACTAGAAGAAAAGACTGCAGCGGAGAAGGCCGAGAAACATTCCGACACCCCCACCGTCGCGCATTTCGACACCTTGGGCCGAACCTTCCTCACGATTGCCGACAACGGCAAGGATACCAACGGCAATCCGCAAAAATTCCGCACCCGCACGGTGCTCGATATCGAAGGCAACCAGCGCGAGGTGATCGATGCCAAGGACCGCATCGTCATGCGCTACGACTACGACATACTCGGCACCCGCATCCGTCAGGCCAGCATGGAGGCCGGCGAGCGCTGGATGCTGAACGAGGTGACGGGCAAACCTATCCGCCTGTGGAATAGCCGCCAATATGTCCTGCGTACCGAATACGACGCCTTGCGTCGCCCGCTCCGGTCGTTCGTTCAGGGCGGAGATCCGTCCGACCCCAGCGCCCAACTCTTCCCCCAGGAAGTTCTCTACGAACGAACGATCTATGGGGACGTTCCCGACACTGGCCTCAGCGAACCTCAACAACGGCAGAACAACCTGCGCGGTAAGCTGTTTCGGCACTTCGATGGCGCGGGCATCGTCACCACTGATCGCTACGACTTCAAGAGCAACCTACTGGGCAGCAGCCGTCAGTTTGCCATCGATTACAAAAACACTCCTGATTGGTCACAAAATCCGGCGCTAGAACAAGAGACCTTCAGTAGCTCGACTACTTACGATGCGCTGAACCGCGCCATCGCCGTCACCACCGCCGATAACAGCGTCTATCGGCCCACCTTCAACGACGCCAACTTGCTCGATAAGGTTGAGGTCAATCTGCGTGGCAGACATCGTAACGGGCAGCCGGTGTGGACGCCCTTCGTCACCAATATCGACTACAACGCCAAGGGCCAACGGACCCGGATCGCCTACGCCAACGGTGCCAAGACCACATACGAATACGACGCCAAGACGTTCCGCTTAACTCACCTGATGACGACACGACCGCCGAGTACCGGCGGATTCCTGGGTGGCATCTTCGGAAATCCCAATGCGCTGGCTAGTCAGATCTTCAAGAACGTCACCACGGTGCAGGATCTCCGCTACACCTACGATCCTGTGGGCAACATCACTCAGATTCATGACGATGCGCTGAGAACTGTCATCCACGACGTGCAGACGGTGGAACCGGTGTGCGGCTACACCTACGATGCCATCTACCGGCTGATCGAAGCCACCGGCCGCGAGCACATCGGCCAGGCGGCGTTGACCTTCAATCCACCCGGCGGCAACTATCGAGACTTCCCCTTTGTCGGCGCCGGGCAGCTCAACGACCTGCAGGCGGTGCGCAACTACACCGAGCGTTACGAATACGACCCCGTTGGCAACTTCGAGCGGATGATCCACCAAGCCGTCAACGGCAATTGGACCCGTGCTTACAGCTACAACGAGAACAGCCTGATCGACCCCCCCAAGAAGAGCAACCGCCTGAGCAGCACTACACTGCAACCGAACGGCAACCCGCCGGTTGAGCCTTACGCGTACGACCCCCACGGCAACATGACGAAGATGCCGCACCTCCCACAGATGCGCTGGGACTTCGAAGACCAGTTGAGCGCCAGTTCGCGCCAAGTGGTCACCAGCGGCACGCCGGAGACGAGCTACTACGTCTACGACGCCGGTGGCCAGCGAATGCGCAAGGTCACAGAGACCCAAGCCGGTGCGCGCAAGAACGAGCGCTTTTACTTGGGCGGCTTCGAGGTTTACCGGGAATATCGCAATGGGGCTATGAACCTGGTGCGCGAGACTCTGCATGTGATGGATGACAAGCAGCGCGTCGCTTTGATCGAGACGAAGACCGTTGAGAATGGAAATCCCATCAATAATCCTGCATCGGCGCAGCGTTACCAGTTCGGAAATCATCTTGGCTCGGCCAGTTTGGAGTTGGATGAGAATGGTGGGCTGATTTCTTATGAGGAGTATTCGCCATATGGCAGTACGGCGTTCCAGGCTGGGCGCGGCGCTGCCGAGGTGAGTTTGAAGCGGTATCGGTATACGGGGAAGGAGCGGGATGAAGAGACGGGTTTTACTTATCACGGGGCGCGGTATTTTGCGGCTTGGTTGGGGAGGTGGACCAGCTGCGATCCATTACATACTGCAGATGGATTAAATTTGTTTGCGTACGTGCAAAACAGACCGCTGAACGTTTTCGACCCTAACGGACGTCAGGGAACTTGGTTTTCCAACCTGAGGGAAACAGCTCGTGAATCCGCAGTGGGTCGGGGTGTCTTGGGTTTTGTATATGGCGCTGCCCAAGCGCTGACGCCGGGAGGAACTGCTTTGCCTTCTCCTCCTGGGGGAGGACAAGCTTTTGAAGTAGGAAAGGGCCTAGGTCAAATTGCTGTTGGTGCAGCTGAATTATATATCGGAACAGGACTTATTTCTGGCGGAGCTGGACTTGCCGCTGGCGGTGGCGTCGTAGAGGTCGCTACTGTAGGAGGAGGCACACTCATTGCCGTTCCTGCAGTTGTCGTAGGAGGTGTGGCCGTAGTAGCAGGTGTTGCAGTTACAGTTCATGGAGGTGCGAATGTACTTGGAGGCGCAAAAACATTACAGAATGCAATGTCCAGCAGTGGTGGAGGTGGTAGTACAACCTCAAAGCCGCCACCAAGTACCCCAGCTCCAACGCAAGCGCCAAAGCCCAGCACACCACCTCAGCAACCAACGCAAGCGCCAAAGCCCAGCAC
This sequence comes from Chromatiales bacterium, assembly GCA_043673815.1. GTDB lineage: Bacteria > Pseudomonadota > Gammaproteobacteria > JACCXJ01 > JACCXJ01 > USCg-Taylor. Next base: position 2,262 of record JBIMKD010000415.1, on the reverse strand, counting down.
ATCACCTCAGCAACCAACGCCACCACCGCAATCCGCAGCACCCAAGTCTGTCAGTCCTACGCCAAAAGAAGGAGTATATGAGTTTCCAGATGCTAAAGCTGGAAATACACCTTACGTTGGCCAGTCAGGAAATATTCCGAACAGGCTAAAACAGCACCAAAAGGCAGGTCGCCTTGATCCGAAAGTAAAACCCGACGTCAAGGAAGTTCCAGGAGGCAAAACCAGTCGGGAAATTGCTGAACACGAACAAATACAGGAACGTACTGGGGGAGTGCTAGCGCGAGAATCACCTAATGTTGCTAATAAGGTGGATCCAATAGGACCAAAGAGGCAACACTTGTTGAAACCTTAGTGACTTTGATTTTAAAGGTAGAGCCAAGATGAAAGAAACGAAAGAACTGCCAATACCACCTGATGCCGTAAAAGATACTCAAGCTAAGGAAATAGTAAGAATTTGGGCGGGTGGTGATCTGCAACATATTTCACTGGATTCTCAGATTTGGGATGACCCCGCTGCTTGGGGGCTTTTACTTGTCGATCTAGCAAGGCACGTTTCCGCCGCATACCAACAGTTAGAAGGTAGTGATCCGATGGAGACGTTAGCGCGGATAAAAGAAGGCTTCGATGCTGAGTGGAACGCTCCTACGGACGAACATAAAGGTGGACTTATGGATTGAAGCCCTTATTGGGTGGGTTGGCGTGAGCGTAATCCGCGCAACGGAGAAGCCGTGTAGGTTGGAGTGACGCACGAACCCTACAACGCGAATGGTAGGGTGTGATTCGAACGGTTGTGGGGCCTGGTTTGGATGCGCAGATTCGGGTTGCGGCGATTGGTTGTTGGTGTTCACGTTGTTCAGCCCAACGATTGAAGGTGGAATTAATGCGGTATAGGCGAGCCAATGTAACAGGTGGGACTTATTTCTTCACCGTCAATCTGGCCGAACGGAAACGAAGGTTACTGGTGGACCACATTAACGTTCTGCGAATGGTAATGAAAAAGGTGGAATCGATGCATCCATTTTATAGTGACGCCATGGTGGTCTTGCCCGATTACCTGCACGCGATGTGGACGCTGCCGGAAAGCGATAAGGATTACCCCGTGCGCTGGACGCTGATCAAAGCCGGATTTTGCCGCCACCTGCCGAAAGACGAACGCTGTAATCGGAGCCGAATCGTCAAGGGCGAACGGGGAATCTGGCAACGGCGTTATTGGGAACACTTGGTTCGCGACGAACGGGATTATGCGCGGCACATGGATTACATCCACTACTCGCCCGGTAAAACATGGCTATGTGACGCGCGTTGCGGACTGGCGGCATTCGACCTTTCATCGCCATGTGAAACGGGGCATATATCCGCCAGATTGGGGTGGTGCATCAGATTCCGAGTTGGAGGCGGGTGAACGTGGCAAATGGAGCGATTACCCGGAAGACGGCTGCCGACCAACCTCGGGGCCATTTAATACAAACCAAAGAAAAGGAGTCACGGCTATGAAATATGCGTTAACAACAGCATTAATCGGCGTTCTAGTGGGTAGCTTCATGCAACACAGTTTCGCAGCTGAAGCGCCATTGAAGCTCGGGGAGGAACGGATTCCTGCCAACGAGAATCAGGCGATAACCGAAATCGTCAAGCTGCAAACTGACATCATGAAAGGTACTAAGAAGACCCATCTACGTGGCCAGCATCCCAAGGCGCACGGATGTGTGGAGGCTACCTTTGCCGTCTTGCCTGATATCCCCTCGGACTTGAAGGTGGGAATATTCCAGGTACCCAAGACCCATAAGGCGCTCATCCGGTTTTCAAATGGCCGATCCCTCTCCGATCCAGCGCCCGACGTCCATGGAATGGCTATCAAATTATCGGGTGTCGAAGGCAAGAAAGCTCTGCCGGGCGATACCAGCGATGCCCAAGACTTCATCTTGATCGACAACGAAACCTTCTTCGCCCCTGATGCGGCGACCTTGGGTGGCTTAATGGAGGCAACAATGGCGATGCAGAAAGACCCGAACGCCATCAAAGCGTTTGCAGCAAAGAGCCCAAATAATCAACGCACCGTCGAACTTGCTGAGAAAATCAGAAAGATAGTTTCTTCTCCACTCGCGATCCCTTACTCGAGCACGGAGAGTAGACCGAGGTCTTACCGCCGGTGAGGTCGAAGTTGGTGTTCTCTGTTGGCCGCCTGGTTTCCCGGCGGTGTCACAATATCTCGACCGTGCGGCGGCTCGGCCCCGGTCCCTCGCAGAACCGGACTTGGAGTGT
>JBIMKD010000414.1:0-10557 GCA_043673815.1 Chromatiales bacterium | reverse complement strand
GGCAATACCTTCGCCGAGCTGATGGATACCGTGCGTGACTGTTCGCTCGGCCAGATCACTCAGGCGCTCTATGAGGTCGGCGGCCGCTACCGCCGGCGCATGTGAGGCGGGGTATCTAGCATAGCTATCATCGGTAGCGGCCCGGCAGGTCTTGCGTGCGGGCATTTCGCCCTCTGGGGCGCAAACATTGGCGAACCGTCATCTACGGCAGCCGCTCTTATGTGGAGAAAATCACAGCGCCTTTCAAACATCGCATCCTCACGAATCACGGCGCCGCGTGCGTCAGGCGCAAGAACGGGCGGTCGAAGTCAGCGACAGCCACGGTGTCAGTGGCAGCGTGCTCGGCGAACGCGAATATTATCGAAATAGATTGTGCGTTGAGGATAATTGCTGTGGCTTGACATCTGAAGATAGAGGTATGCAGCGTCAAAGTAAAGTACCTTCTCCTTGGAATCGTACAGGAGCTTATTGTTCTCCCATACTTGCAAGACTTGATCGTGCAAAACGATCCCCACTTGCTGCAGACCGATCTTCCGCCCAGCTCGGTTATCTTCTGGCCATCCCTCGTTGTACAGGGTCTGTTCCCGCCCCTCTTTCTTGAGACCGATGACTATCCTGGCATTCTTGCCAGGCGGGACACCTACATATTCAACCTTAAACCAGTCCGGGCGTTTGAGAGGGCTTTTAGTAGTTGCGTGCGGCGAAAGCACTACGGCTGCCGAGAGATAGCTACCGTTGACCTGATTATTCCAGTCTATGTCGACTGAGATACGAACCTCCTCATCGAGCCGAATCAATGGCACGCCTCGTACCCCGAAGAACTTTACCGTATCATCCCTGGTTCCCCGAGTATCAACGCCTAGGCTTAGACGGAAGTCACCGCTTCCCCTTGGCAGATCCACAACATCTACGGCCCATTCCCGAAAATCCCCATCGGCGGTCAATTCCCAGCGACTGAGGTCAAGGGATCGGTGAGCGAAGGTCTCTGCCCATACCGCGAGCACATCCGTGCTCACAGCTGTGAAAGCCATTAGCAGGAGGGAAGACCGGGGAATAAGAACCAACTCTTCCCTCCTCAAGGTGCGGCAAATCAACTGCCGCCCGCTTCTAGCCCTGATCGTGCGGGACTCTCACCTCCACCGTGCGAGTAGAGCTGTTGCCTGAGTTATCCGCGCACTGAACCGTGATGGTATACACTCGGCCGTTACCGGTCCCGGAGCGCTCTGCCCGGAGCTTGACTGTGAAATCCCCCGTAATTACCCAATCCGATGCTGTATTACCATCGCCCAAACCATTGATCGGCTCGTTGCTGCTCACAGAAATAATCTTACACCCCGGGGCTGCATCGCAGATATCTGAGACATCAACACTGACAGTGACTGGTCTCAGTTTATGGTTAGGCGGCCATAAAGTATTGGGGTCGGCTGTCACGCTATTGATCGTCGGCGGGGTCGTATCCACCACTGTTACAGTGGTAGTAGCCGAGGCGCTGTTGCCCGCATCGTCTGTGGCAGTAAAGGTGACAGTGGTGGTCCCTAGGGGGAACACCGCAGGCGCATCACTGGTGACCGTTACGCTGGCGTCGCAGTTATCCGTGGCAGTTGGCAGCGGCACCGTGACCGGCGTCCCGGCCAGATTGGTCTGTTCCACCTGGATCGGACCTGGTACGTTGCTAAGCACCGGATCGTCCTCGTCCAGAAGGCTAGCCGCCGTATAAACGTCTTCGTTCGTGCCGGCTGTGAAGTTCGCAGCGCGCGCATCGGTCCAAACCGCATGGACGACGCAACTATCTGCGCTCAGGCCGATATATTCCAGATAATTGCGGGGGTCGCGGGCGGGATTGGCGGTGGACTCGTCTGACCTCGCCGTGGTCAGCTGCTGGTTGAGCGACCAGTTTAGCGCGCCGTCGAGACTTGCGGAGATAAAGACATCCACTTGCTGATTGTTCGCCACGTCATTGCGCGCATCGTACCACGTGGCGTAGACCACTCCAGTCGTTGGGTCGATAGCCATGCGCGGCATGAATTGACTCGTTGTCGTGGCGTCGTCGTTGACTTGAATTCGCGCGCTCCAATTGGCACCGCTGTCGTTAGAGAACCGAACAAAAATATCAGTGTCATTGCTAGCTGTGTTGGGACGGTCGGTGTAAGAGACATAAACTCGTCCGCTGGAGCGATCCACGTCGACCGTGGAGACGGAGAAAATACCGCGATCCGGTTGGGCAGGAATCGTACTCGTGGCCGCAGCGAAGTCGGTGATCTGGACCGTGGTCACGGTGTTGTCCGTCGCGCCGTCAGCGAGCGTTGTTCCATCAAGAATGTCATGGAATATGGCGCCCGCGCCGCCCCCCTGGTTGACCTCCCACACCACGTGGAAGTCTCCAGCGCCATCGACTGAGGCCCATGGGAGAAACGTACGCTCCAGCGTGTCGTTGATATTATTGTTGGTGGTAGGGAACGTGGCACCCGCATCTAGCGAGAGAGCGGCCTCGATGCTTTCACCACCTGCTTGCACGCGGGCCCAAACGACAAGTACGTCGTCATTACCGCCAATATCGCCGCGAGTGGTCACCATCGCGGTGTGCAGGTTGCTCGCTGTTGCTGCGTCGGTCGTCACGGTCGTGACCTGGTTGAAGTTCTGGCCACCATCGGTGCTTCTAGCCAGCAGTAGGCGGTTTCCCGTTCCCGAAGTGCTGTAGACCACGTAGACATTGCCATCACTGTCGAACGCCACATTCGGATCGAAGCGGATGTCATTGGCTCCAAATCCGTCCTCGGTCTCGTCTAGGAAGTTAGCGGTCCAAGTTGTACCACCGTCGAGCGAAAACCATACGCCCAGCTGGCTGAGGTCCGCAAGCTCATTGGCGACGGCCACCAAGTTCAGTGGATTCGTCGGATTGACCGCGATGCCTACCTCGCTTTGGCCGCCGGCGAGGTTGCTTATGTTTACATTGGGCCCCACCACGAGCTGCTGGGCGCTGACTCCACCGGGGCTGAGGAGCGGGACCACCAACAACGCGCCTAGGCTCATGAGAAGCCGCATATTTGCATGACTCATGGCTAAGTCTCCTTTTAGGGTGCAGTGCAGGTCACCGTGACGCGGCTATCCGACTCGGTGCAGTCACAGCCGATCCCGGCGCGGATGCATTCACAGGTGGGAGGCGAAGGGCAGTCCTCGGGGAGATCGGCGCAGGCGTAATTGGGGGTGACCATCGGACCGCTGAAGAGGAGGGAGCAGTATTGCGTCGCGGGATTGCAAACGAGGTTAGGACCGCAGGCCAAGCCGCCATCGCCTCCGCCGTCCCCACCGCCGGCATTGACCGGCAAGAAGCCCCCGGCAGCGGTGCCTAGTAGCACGACAACCACCACTGCGCCTAGGCTCATGAGAAGCTGTGTATTTGCACGACGCATGGTTAACAGGTTAAAGCCATCACGATCATGCCTCGTCCTAATATCATGGCCTTATCGAAGATTTTTCATCTTCTTAGAACCGGCGGCAGGTTTTGCGAATCCGCTCTTTGTAATGGCCCATTGGCCGACGCCATTATGTCCTTAGCGATACCTACATACACGAACGAAGGAAGCCTGTCAACGAGCGTCGCTCCCATTTGGCGCAAGCCGCGTCCCAACCAGCCTCGGCAAGACTTTTAGTGTAGTGTTTCGTAATAAATGGAGCTTGTCATTGGCCTTATCACGTGTTTTTGTGTGTTGCTGTACCTCGGAAAGCGTTACAGCACAAGGATTCCACACCTGGAATTATAAGTTCCAAAAAGAATGAAGCGGTACACTAGCGCGTTGTGACTCTGGATCGGAAGCTTCTTCCTGGGTCAGCAGTCTACGGAACGGCAGGTGATGAGTAAGTGGCATAAACTTATGTCCGCCCTACTCTAAAAATAAGAACAACGATGACAAAATCGAGCGTAGCTATCATCGGCACCGGCCCGGCGGGACTCGCGTGCGGGCACTTCTTGCACCATCGGTTCGATGTAACGGTGTACGAAAAGAACGATTATGCCGGCGGACACGCAAATTCCATCACGGTGGAGCACAACGGTGAGACGGTTCGCTTCGATACCGCCTTCGTCGTTTTCAACAACGCCGCCTATCCGCTCTTCATGCGGCTGCTGAGCGAATTGAAGGTACCGAGCATGTACTGTCCGATGAGCTTCAGCTTCCAGATTTATCCCGATGGCCTCCAGTATATGACCCGAGGCCTGACCTATTGCTTTTGCGATCTCGAGAACCTGCTGAGTTGGCGTTTTTTGCGGATGCTGTCTGAAATGGTGAAATTCCACGGCAATGCGCCCGAGGTGCTCAAGGACGGCAAATACCGTGACTACAGCATCGCCGGCTACGTGCGGGAGAAAAACTACAGTGAGGACTTTTTACATCGCTTCCTGATCCCGCTCATCGCGGTCACCTGGTCGCTGCCGCCGGACAAGATGTTGGACTATCCGATCGTTACGCTGGTCGAGTTCCTGTATCATCACGGCGCGCTGCAAGGCCCACTCGGCCGCAAACATTGGCGAACCGTCATCAACGGAAGCCGTTCTTACGTGGAGAAAATCACAGCGCCTTTCAACGATCGCATCCTCACGAATCGCGGCGCTGCGTGCGTCAGGCGCAAGAAGGGGGCGGTCGAAGTCAGCGACAGCCACGGCGAGGTCAAAACCTTCGATCACGTAATCTTCGCTTGTCACGCCGACCAGGCACTCGCGCTGCTTGCAGATCCGACACCTTTGGAACGCGAGTTACTGAGCAAGTTTAACTATCACCGTAGCCAGGTGGCCGTGCACATCGACGCTTCCTTGATGCCGGCCAAGCGACGCCATTGGGCAGGTTGGAACTATTATGTTTATTACGATCGCGACCATAATCCACGGTCATCGACGACCTATCACATGAACACCCTGCAAAAGGTCTCTCAGAAGACCGATTATTTTGTGACCTTCGGTGATATCGACCGAATTGACGACAAGAAAATTCTCAAGGAGCTGACCTACGAGCATCCTATCTTTGATCTACCCGCCATCAATGCACAGCGGGAGTTGCATAAGCTCAACCAGAACGGCATTAGCTATTTTTGCGGATCGTACTTCAAGTACGGCTTCCACGAGGACGCCTTCCGCGCCGGGGTCGAGGTGTGCCGGGCGCTCACTGGAGAGCCTATCTGGGAGTGAAACCTAGTCAAAAATAGTTAAAATTCAAGCACTAGCTAAACTCCCTCTCCCTCCGGGAGAGGGTTGGGATGAGGGATAAGAATAAGGATAACTCATTGTTTTATATCCCCTCATCCTAACCTTCTCCCGGAGGGAGAAGGGACTTATCATTTTGTTGTAGTGGTTTTGTTCAACAGTTGGGCGGTAAGAATCTGCGCGCGGCGCGAGGAAACGAGAAGTAGTAGATCAGGCCGCCGACACTTCCCGTCCCAGCTCGGATCCTTGCGCCATTAAGTCTTCTTCCGCGAGAAGCTTGGTCAGACCCGGCACCGCATGATCGAAGGTGAACATGTAGTAATGATACCCGAGTGTGATGTAGTGCATGATGAACGGGATCTGATCCGGATAGTCGCGCATGACCCGCCGGGAGAATTCGTGACTCGCTTTCTTGTAGCCCTCGGGGAACTGTTTATAAATAATCTTTTGTTGTTGGTACTGACGCCACATTGTCCGCAGAGAGATTTTCCCGTTAACCCACTTCGAGACGAGATTGCGCACACCGGAAGCGGTCAAGAAGAAGAGACGCTTCAAGCGGCCCCTCACGGTGGCAGGATGTGACATGCGGGAGAACATTTCGAGCGCGCGCTTAAAGTACGCCTCCGGCTCATAGAGCGTGCGGATCACACGAACGTGTCCTTCCAAAAGTTGCTTGCGGGGAATGCGCGTCACGATATTCGTGTACCCCGATCCGAGCGTTCGTTCTTCGTCGCCGGTGAGCTCTTCGATCAAGCGGCCGGTTTGCTTCATGCGCGCGAAGAGCGGCGTACCGGGCAGCGCGACGAGCGGGCCGATCATCGCGTTCGCTATGGACGCATCGGTAATAAACTCGATCTGACGGGCGAAGATATCATCCGTGTCGCTGTCGAACCCGACGATGAACGAGCCATAGGTCAACAGGCCCGCTTGCTGGATGCGCCACACGTGCTCGACCAAGGAACCCTTTAAATTTTGGAACTTACGCGTCTCCTTCAGGCTGTCCGCCGAGGGCGTTTCGATGCCCATGAAGACCCAGATAAAATTCGCCTTGACCAGGAGATCCAGCAGCTCGGCGTCATCGGCAAGATTCACCGTTACCTCCGTCCCGTAGAAGAACGGATGGCCGCGCTCGGCATTCCACTCGGCGAGCGCCGCCAAGAGTTTCTTGGCTTCCTTCTTGTTCCCGATGAAGTTATCGTCGACGACGAAAATCACGCCTCGGAACCCGGTGTCGTAGATCGCGTCGAGCTCCTTCATCATCTGCGGCGGTGTCTTGGTTCTCGGCTTGCGCCCGAACATCACCGTGATGTCGCAGAATTCACATAGATAAGGACAGCCCCGCGAGAACTGCACCGAATTCATTGCATAGTAATCGAGATTGAGCAAATCAAACCTCGGCACCGGCGTTTGTGTGACATCGGGCTTGTCGGGAGTAGTGTAGACGCTTTTATATGTGCCCCGTTCCAGGTCTTGGAGGAACTCACGCCAGGTGATTTCGCCCTCGTTTAGAACCTGCACGTCGCAATGGGGGGTGCATTCCTCGGAACAGGCCGTCGGATAGGGGCCACCGAATACAACCAGCTTCCCCGCGGCTCGGGAGCGCGCCGCGGTTTCGAATAACGAGGACTTTTGGGTCAGCATGGCCGAGAGACAAACGACATCGGCCCACGTCAGATCGCTTTCTTGCAGGGATTCACAGTTCAAATCGATCAAGCGGATCTGATAGTCCACAGGCGTCATCGCGGCGATCGTGATCAGCCCCAATGGCGGCATCGCCGCCTTTTTGCCGATGAGCGGAAGGTAGTATTGCGAGCCCCAATAGGTGGGCGGAAACTTCGGGTAAACCATCAGGATATTCTTGAATTTATCGTTCATAGATCCTCCTCGCTGTGACCCGCTGGGACAATCCCGGCTTACATGGCGAGTATAGGAAATTTGGCTCACGAGCGCCAATGGTAGAGCCGTGCGTCGCGACCTTTAGCCCTAGCCTTGACACTTCCGTCGCACGCACGGGTTCCAGGTAGAATAGCGCATAATTGTGACCGGCCACGGCCTTGACTTCTTCCATCCGCAACCTGGGAACCGAGTATCATGCACACCGACAACGCTGTATTCGTAGGCAAGGGCGAGACACCGCAACAACTTCTGTTGCAGCTCGCGAACCGCCATGGATTGATCGCCGGCGCCACCGGCACCGGCAAGACCGTGTCGGTGAAGGTGCTCGCCGAGGGCTTATCGAGCCGCGGCGTGCCGGTCTTTTTAGCCGACGTCAAAGGCGACTTATCCGGAACCAGCCAGCCCGCCACGGCCGACACTAAACTTACCGAACGCGCCCGCACGGTGGGTCTTGGAGAGCTGAAGCCCCAAGGTTTTCCTACGCTGTTCTGGGACATCGCGGGCGAACAAGGCCACCCGCTGCGGACCACCATCTCGGAGATGGGGCCGTTTTTGCTGACCAGGCTCCTGCAGCTCAACGGCGCCCAAGAGGGTGTTTTAAACATCGCCTTCAAACTCGCCGACGACGAAGGGCTGTTGTTACTCGACCTCAAGGATCTCCGGGCTATGCTGGATTTCGTTGGTGAGAACGCTTCCGACTTGACGACGACTTACGGCACGGTCGGCAAGGCCTCGATTGGAGCTATCCAGCGTGGCCTCCTGGTCCTGGAACAAGAAGGTGCGGCTCGGCTTTTCGGCGAGCCGGCGCTGGATATTCACAATTTCATGCGCACGGATCCCGAGGGCCGCGGGTATGTGAGCTTATTACGCGCGGATTCGCTGATGCGGCAACCGCGGCTGTACGCCACGTTCTTGTTGTGGTTGCTGTCGGAGCTTTTCGAAGAGCTTCCCGAGGTGGGTGATCTCGAAAAACCGAAGCTGGTATTCTTCTTCGACGAGGCCCACCTGCTGTTCAACGAGGCCCCCAAGGCCCTCATTGAGAAGGTCGAACAGGTCGTGCGGCTCATTCGGTCTAAGGGGGTGGGGGTGTATTTCATCTCGCAAAGCCCCCTCGATGTCCCGGAAAGCGTCTTGGGGCAGTTGGGTAACCGCATCCAGCACGCGCTTCGCGCCTTCACCCCGCGCGATCAGAAAGCCGTGCGCGCGGCCGCGGAAACCTTCCGCGCCAATCCCGCATTCGATGTCCGTACGGCTATCACCGAGCTCGCGGTCGGCGAGGCCTTGGTCTCGTTTCTCGATGAGACCGGCGTCCCCGGCGTGGTGCAGCGCACGCGCATCCGCCCGCCCGCCTCCCGCATAGGACCCGCGAGCAATGAAGAACGCTCGGTTATCCTCCGGGCCAGCCCCCTTTACGGGCACTATGAACAAGTGGTCGATCGCGGATCCGCCTATGAGCATCTCCAATCACGCGCTGACCGGCTGTCCCCGGAACGCGCGTCGCCGCGGCGTGCAACAGGACGGCCCAGGCAAACCGCCGCCGATGCTTTGCTCAAGAGCGTGGCACGCAGCATCGGAGGCAGTCTCGGCCGGCAGATCGTGCGCGGCGTGCTGGGGTCAATCTTCAAGGGGCGATGATGCGCGATTTCGACGGTTCGCTGTTTTGTACAGCGCGCGGATCACCAGCGTCTCCGGCAAGCCACGTGCCGCCGCTCGTAGTGTGTGCGCCTTCCCGCTGCCGCCGGCCGAACCACTTTGTCCATCGTCCTTGATGGTGTTGCTCTTCCTGAAAGGTACTGGCACTGACGGTAGCATGGGGTTGCCGCTTCGGGCAAACCGCTCTGCTTAACACATCTTTATAGATCCGGGCCGCGCGGCCCTCTTCGCCGCGCAAACGCATCAAGGTACGATGCGTGCGGGAGCTTAACGCCCCGCGATGAGCCGTGCATTCCGCACGAGGGCGGCCTTGTCGCCTGCGTTCTGGCTGTCATGCGCACCCCTCAGCAAGGTTGTGCGGCTGTTGCGAACCTTCTCAGCCAGGAAACCGCGTACCAACTCCAGCGTTTTGTCCGCATCGTCGGCTGTCCGGTACAGCGCATGGCGCAGCAGTATTACAGTTGACCGGGCCCTCGACGCGCGCCTGGAATCGGCCGCCGCGTTCCAACCACATGACGCTGCGCCCGTCTTCCATGCAGCGGCCGAGCAGCACAGGGGTCAACATCACATCCCCGAAACAGACGATCCCTCCAAGGTGGTGCATCGGCACTTGCAGCCGCTTTTCTTTTCCCACCATTACCACAGACGGTCTCCCCTTAGAGGCGCAGGTAGGCCTCGGGCATCGTCACATACAGCATATTGAGCAGCACCGTCATAGCGGCTCGTCTTCGGGTTCAAAAAGATGGGCCTTGAGCGCCATGATCCCGCGTTCCGCCCGATTCATAAACTCTCAGCCTTCTTCGGCCAGGGTGCGCGGCGCTCCTCCAAATCCAATGTCGCATGTCAAGTAGATAAGTCACAAACTTTTCGTGATTTAGCTTACAGATTTCTCCGTTCAACATCGGAAGAATATCGTCCAGCCGGAAAGGATTTTCGGCGCGGCTCAATCGGTGTCCACTGATTGATCCTGAGAGCCTGAGAAACCGTACCAACCTTTTGGATGGGCGTTTCTCGATAGGTGTTGGCCTCGCCAAGGGTTAGGACGGTGAGATCGATACGGGTATCATGAAACAACGTTAGGAGATTGCAATGAAAAAGCATCTTATCCACTTTTCGGGGCTACTAGCCCTATTGGGTCTGTCGTCGGTAACCGGACAGGCTGTTGCCACTACTCCTCGACCATCAGCGTTACTATAAGCAGTTCTTCTTCCGGAAGCCCGACGGTGCTCCGAAGCGTCACCGTCAAGTGTCCGGTCGCCGGGTTTACGATCGCCCACGCGGATACGCAGTTCGGTCTTTCCTTTTCCGGTGCCGCGTGGTCCGAGGGTATTGTGGCCTATGGTATCAGCCGCAATTCTTTGGTCTTCGACTTCAACCACTATCACTACCTCGAGGGCGAAGCCGCAGACTCATTCGAGTACAATCCAGGAGCTATATCGCGGTTTGATACATGCACGGCAGGGCAGACCGTCACCTACCGCTTTCTTGCTTACCTGAGTTCCGGCCTAACAACTGGCACCTACGCCTGGCAGCCCAAGTTGTCGGTGGTTGGTTATCGCGATAGATACTAGCCTAGTTCATGCGGCTGGTAAACGGTCGCTAGTCTCTTGTTCCGTCTATGTCCGGGTGGGCGATCGGCCCCGCCCGGACATTGCCTGGGCAAGGTGCGCAGTGCTAGCCCGCATTTCTCACCAATGTGTCGATACATGGGCTAAAGGCATTGATGAGGACATCAGAAAAGAAGACCGCTTGAATTAGCCGCTGCGGTTGACACGCCAACGGGACCAAACGAGTAATTTATGGAGGTTTCTGTC
>JBIMKD010000413.1:0-4517 GCA_043673815.1 Chromatiales bacterium | reverse complement strand
TCGGGACCGCTCTCGTTCATGGATATCTACGACAAGATGTGCTTTACGGTCTCGTCCGCCGGGGGCCGGCGCGGCGCCCAGATGGCGACTTTCGATGTCGGGCACCCGGACGTCAAGGACTTCGTTCGCGCCAAGCGCGAGGACGGGCGGCTGCGGCAATTCAACCTTTCATTGCTCATCACCGATGCCTTCATGCAGGCCGTCAAAGCCAACGGTCTCTGGCCACTCGCCTTTCCGGTTAAGCAAGCAGAGCTGGAAACCGAGGATCTGGAGCTCAACGATCCCGATAAGGTGATCTGGCGCGTATGGCCGGTGACCGACGGCTATCTCAGCAACAGCGAGGGGCAAGTCGCCTGCAAGATCTACAAGACCCTTCGCGCCCGGCATCTCTGGGACATGATCATGGCCTCGACCTATGACTATGCCGAGCCCGGTTTCATCTTGATCGATCGGGTCAACGATCTCAACAACAACTGGTTCTGCGAGACCATCCGGGCAACCAATCCATGCGGCGAGCAGCCGCTGCCGCTCTATGGATCCTGTCTGCTCGGATCGATCAATCTCACCAAGTTCGTGCGCGATCCCTTCACCGGCCAAGCGCGCTTCGATTGGGCAGAATACCGCAAAGTCGTACAGGTGTTCACGCGCATGCTCGACAACGTGGTCGAAATCAACGGCCTTCCCTTGGAACCGCAGCGCGAGGAGATCCTACGCAAACGTCGTCACGGCATGGGGTACCTTGGGCTCGGCTCGACGCTCACGATGCTGTGCATGAAGTACGGGGAGCCGGGCTCGCTCGCCTTCACCGAGCAGGTCACGCGCGAAATGGCCTTGGCCGGTTGGGAGATGGCCTTGGAGCTCGCGCACGAGAAGGGTCCGGCGCCTATCATGGAAGAAGAGTTTACCGTCACGGCCGCGATGCTGCGGCATCGCCCGGAGATGACTCGCGACGGTTACAGGGCCGGCGATGTGGTCAAGGGCAAGGTCTTGCACGCGCGCTACAGCCGCTATATGCAGCGATTGGCCGAACTGGCCCCCGATCTCGTGAAGGCGCTCGCCGAGACGGGGGCGCGCTTCACCCATCATAGCTCCATCGCACCGACCGGCACCATCTCGCTCTCGCTAGCCAATAACGCCAGCAATGGGATCGAGCCGAGCTTCGCGCACCATTATGCGCGCAACGTCATCCGCGAGCGGCGCAAGAGCAAAGAGAAGATCGATGTGTATTCGTTTGAGCTCCTCGCCTATCGCCACTTCGTAGACTCCGAAGCCAAACCGAGTGCCGAGCCGTTCGCGGCGCAGTTACCGGATTACTTCGTCACCGCCGAGACCATCACCCCACGCCAGCATGTCGATATCCAGGCCGCGGCGCAGCGCTGGATCGATTCCTCGATCTCAAAGACCGCGAACGTACCCACCGATTTCCCCTTCGAGGATTTCAAGGACATCTATCTCTATGCCTACGAGCAGGGCCTCAAGGGCTGCACGACCTTTCGCTTCAATCCGGAAGCCTTCCAGGGGGTCTTGGTCAAGGATCAGGATCTCGAAAACACCCTCTATCGCTTTATTCTGGAGGACGGCACGGTCGAGGAAGCCAAGGGCAACGAGAACATCGAGTACGACGGTGAGATCCACACGGCCGCCAACCTCTTTGACGCCCTCAAAGAAGGCTACTACGGTAAATTTTAGCGAGCGAGGACTTCACGCCATGAGCAAGAAATTCGAGCAGCGCATCGTCAAATATAGCGTCGTCACGGCCGAGACCTCGGCCGCGGAAGGGCCACAGGAGAATGTGATCCAGATGCACGAGAAGGTCGAGCGCCCCGAGATGCTGTTGGGATCGACCTACAAGATCAAGACTCCGCTCTCCGAGCACGCGCTCTATGTGACGATCAACGACATCGTGCTTAACGAAGGCACGGCGCACGAGCTGAGGCGGCCCTTCGAACTCTTCATCAACTCCAAGAACATGGATCATTTCCAGTGGATTGTCGCGCTCACCCGCATCGTATCGGCGGTCTTCCGCAAGGGCGGAGATGTCACCTTCCTGGTCGAAGAGCTGCGTTCGGTGTTCGATCCGAAGGGGGGTTACTTCAAGAAGGGCGGGCGCTTCATGCCCTCCCTGGTGGCCGAGATCGGCGATGTGCTCGAAAGCCACCTGCGGATGATCGGCTTGCTCAAGGACAACAAGCCCGATGCGCATCAGAAAAAACTCATCGACGAGAAGCGCGCCGAGTATCAGCGCTCACAGCAACTGAGTGGATCATCCGCTGCGGATGAATTTACCGGCGGCGCCGAGCTGTGCGCGAAGTGCCACACCAAGGCCATGGTGCAGATGGACGGTTGCTTGACTTGCCTCAACTGCGGGGAGTCGAAGTGCGGATAACACCAGGACCGGTCACGCGATTGCCGGGACGGCACCCGAGCGCTATGCTATCGAAAGCAGCTCTGTTACAGGATTCGCCACCGTGTTAAGCAGCGCTCAATCGCCTTATCGCCGTTATCGCCTGACGGCGGATGATTATCATCGCATGGGCGAGGCGGGCATCTTCGCTGAAGATGAGCGGGTCGAACTTATCGAGGGAGAAATCATCGAGATGGCGCCCATTGGAAGTCAGCACGCCGCTTACGTCGCCCGCTTACAGAAACTTCTTGAACATAGCGCAGGCGACCAAGCGATTATCTGGATACAGAATCCGGTGGTCTTGAACGATCGGTCCGAACCGGAACCCGATATCTGTTTACTCCGACCCCGAAGGGATTTTTACGCATCCGCCCACCCGCATCCCGCCGACGCACTGCTGATCATCGAAGTCGCCGATACCTCCTTGGCCTACGATCGCGACGTTAAACTTCCGCTTTATGCGCGCCACGGCATCCCCGAGGTCTGGATCGTGGATCTCGAAAACAGATGCTTGCACGTGTTTACCGGAGCCGCCGAAACCGGTTACCAACAAACTCAGACGCTCGCCGACCCGGGCTTGCGCACGCTAACGGCTTTGCCTGACTGTCCGGTCGATCTCAGCGGATTGTTTTGATCGCTCGTTACCGCTGGAGGCTACGAAAGCCTACCAAGGGGCGCGTCGTTAATGAGCCGCGCGAGGAGACTCCGATGACAGATCCGATGGTCGGGGCAGGCGCACAACAACGTGAACGTTACCCCGAAATCGCTCTCCAGAGAGGCTAGAAACTCGATCAGGCTTCGCTGCCCGCGCATCTCACTCAGGTACCGGCGGCTATAGGTCTTCCAGAATTTCGCAATCTCACGTTCAAGGCGCACCGGATCGCGCGACTTCCACCGTGCTTCGATCGCGCGCTTATTGCGGTGGTACCAATGCACGAGCGGCAGCGAGGGCGCGAGTTGCGGCACCCAGGCGTGCGCCCGCGATTTCGCGATGCCGCGCGGATAACGCCGCATGATGATTAACCGGCAACCGTCTTCTGACTCGGGCGGATCGTAGACCGTCTTGGTAAAGTGGATTGCCATAAAGGTACTTTGCGCGAGCGTGGATTTTTTTTGTGGCTGGATATCCCCTCTAGGGTAAAGTCTGGATCACGATGCGTAAATCCGCGCGGAAACATGAGACTTGGAGCCCAATCGACGAACACTACGAAGCCATCCGCCAAAACATGTTCATCCTCATGGATGACCTGCGGATCGCCGCATAGCAATCAACAAAATTTTGTCGATGTTGTTCTTGTAAGCGCCTAAGGGAGCGCGAGAGCCCATTATCCTCCGATGTTGGCGAGCGCCTCTTCAAGGCGTGCCCAGCCGGCCTCCGCGGCGGGCAGGCCAAAGCGCAGACTAGCCGGTTCTGTAAACAGGCGGGCCAGGATCCCTTGCCGCGCGAGCCTCTCGTGGATGGCGCCCGCGTGAGGGATCGGTACCCACTGGAAAAGCGAACAGCCTCCGCCCGGGGCCAGGCCATGCTGGCGCAATACTGCGGCGAGCCGCTCGACCTTCTTGAGGAGCTGCGTTCGCGTGGCCTCCTGCCAAGCGCGATCCGCCAAGGCAAACGTAGCGGCCCAACGCGACGGCACGGCCACGGTCCAGGGGCCGAGATATTCGCCAAGCTTATGCAGCCGGGACGATTCGGCCAGCACGAAACCCACGCGCGCCCCGGCCAGACCGAAGAACTTACCGAGCGAGCGCAAGACGAAGAGTCCGGGCCGGGTGCTGTAAGGAGCCAGGCTGTCCGTCGGGGTGGGATCGATAAAGGCTTCGTCCACCACCAGCCAGCCGTCGCGGGCGGCAAGGCGGGCGTGCCAGTCGAGCAAGATTTCCGGGGGGAAGCGATCGCCCGTGGGATTATTGGGGTTGATGATCACCAGCACGTCCACATACCTTGCGGCATTGCCGAGATCAGCGACCGCTACCGCGGCGACCACGCGGCCGGCGCGCCGCCAGGCGTACGCGTGCTCCGCATAGCCCGGGGTTATGATGCCCACACGGCAAGGCCCGCGCAGCAGCGGCAGCGCTTGAATCGCCGCTTGCGACCCGGCGACCGCGAGCAGAG
>JBIMKD010000412.1:0-15220 GCA_043673815.1 Chromatiales bacterium | reverse complement strand
TTAAATGATACGCGGCGATCACCCGTTGCCGGAGTTGCACGAAACTGGGAGATCGTAGCAATACCCTAAATTCCTTTTGACCAAGGAGAAAGGTCTGCACCAAGGGCCGGCCGTTATGTTGGAAGTTCGACAGCATGCGCAACTCTTCAACCGAGCGCGACGGCAGATTCTGTGCCTCATCGACCAGGAGCAATACCCGTTTCCCTTGCTGTGCGCATTCCAGGAAGAACTCTTCCAAGCTTTTCAATAGCACCGCCTTGGATTCGGACTTGTAAGCCAGGCCGAATTCGGCGGCGGCGACGCGTAATAGATCCTCGGCTTCGACCTGCGTGGATACGATTCTCCCGACGACAATGTGGTAGCCCTGGAGCATTGCTTCCAGTGCCCCCACCAGTGTGGTCTTACCGGTTCCGACATCCCCGGTAATAACGATAAAGCCATCCCCCTGCTTAACCCCGTATAAGAGGTAGGACAGCGCACGTTTATGACTGTGGCTGCTAAAAAACATCTTTGGACTGGGACTTAACCTAAACGGTTTGTCCTTGAGCTTGTAAAATGATTCGTACATATCCGTTTCTAAAGATTGAGTGTCGATCCCTCTAAGCCATAGGAACTACATGTTCCAGAAGGCGCTGCACTTGCATTATCCCGACTTTCAGGTTTGCCTCAATGACTTTCATCGACAGCGGCTCCCGGCCTCGGCCCGCAGCCCGGTTCGCGACGACCGCACAGGTTGCATAGCAAAGCTCAAGCTCACGCGCCAACGCGGCTTCGGGCATCCCGGTCATGCCGACCATGTCACAGCCGTCGCGCTCTAAGCGGTCGATCTCGGCGGCGGTCTCTAGCCGCGGCCCTTGCGTGGCCCCATAGGTTCCGCTGGGCAGTGCCTCAATCCCCGCCTCCCCCGCCGCGCGGATCAATGCTTGGCGCAACCTCTCACAGTAGGGCTGGGTAAAATCGATATGTGTTACATGGTCAATGCCGTCTTCGAAAAAGGTGTTTGCGCGCGACCAAGTGTAATCGATAATTTGGTCGGGAAACGCGATCCGGCTTGGGGCCAATTCGGAAGTTATACCACCGACCGCCGCGATGCTGATGAGCTTTTCTATACCGACGTCTTTCAAGGCCCAAAGATTGGCACGGTAGTTGACGCGGTGCGGCGGGATCGCGTGAGAAACGCCGTGCCGCACCATAAACACGATCTCCTTACCGCACAACAGCCCGTGAACGAGCGGGCTCGACGGCTCGCCGTACGGGGTTCGCTTTACCTCCCGGCGCTGGATTTCCAACCCGTTCAGACTATGCAGGCCGGTGCCGCCGATGACTGCCAGGCCACTCATGTGCCCACCGCGAAGATGCCGGGCGCGTTGCGCAGGTAGTTTTTATAGTCCATGCCGTAGCCGAAGAGATAACGCCCATCCGTCTCCAATCCGACAAAATTCGGGCTTGGCATGCCGGTGCAGCGCTGCAAACGCTTGTTGATTAGAACCGCGGTTAAGGCTTCCGCCGCGCCGCCCCGTTTACACGCTTCAAGGATCGCGGACAACGTACGTCCCTCGTCCAAGACATCATCGACCACGACCACGACGCGGCCGCTGAGCAAGCAATGGGGACGCCGCAGCCACTCGATTTCACCGCCAGAGGTTTGCCCCCGGTAGCGCGATACGTGCAGGTAATCTAGCTCCAAGGGAAAGCGCAATCGAGGTAACAATAGGCCCGTCGGCACGACGCCTCCGGTCATCACACATAGCAGCAGCGGATCTTTTTCCGCAAGCGCCGCGTTCATTTCCGCGGCCATTCGATCGACGGCGACATTCACATCCTCGGGAGAGAAAAGCCGCTCGGCGTGCGCGAAGACTTCGCGTATTTCGTCCCGACTCGTGCTCATACCTGGATGCCCAGCATCGCTTTACTCCTTCGTTCAAGACCACACCGTCCGGCCCAGTCGCGGGCGAATTGATAACCGGCGCGTCCGCTCCTCGAACCGCGCAGCAGAGCCCACCGCAAGGCCTCCTGCCGAACCAGCTCGTGATCCGTGACCTCGGCTCCGTAGCGCGCCAGCCAATAGAACACGATTTTAAGGTATTCCTCTTGCCTAAAAGGATGGAATGCCAACCATAATCCGAATCGTTCCGAGAGCGCTATTTTTTGCTCTACCCCTTCCGTCTGATGGATCTCGCCCGCGACGTTACGGGCACTCAGATTCTCATCCAAGTATTCCGGCATTAAGTGCCGGCGATTGGAGGTGGCATAGATTAACGCATTGTCGGGAACACTACTCATCGATCCATCAATAGCTATCTTAAGGGCCTTATAGGCAGAATCGTTGGCTTCGAAGGAGAGATCGTCGCAATATAAGATAAACCGCTCTGGACGATTGAAGATCCGGTCATAGATGCGCGGTAAATCGTCGAGGTCGTGGTTGCCGATCTCGATTAATCGCAGTCCCATGGACTCGAAAGCATTGAACACCGCTTTTATCAACGATGACTTGCCCGTGCCGCGCGGACCCCAAAGCAAGGTGTGATTCGCCGGGAGGTGATCGATAAATTGCCGCGTGTTGCGTTCGATCTCGGTCTTCTGCCGATCGATGCATTGCAGGTCATCAAGCCGCACCGAGGAGGCATAACGAACAGCGCTCACAATCCCGCTCGCGCCGAGCTTCCGCCAATGAAACGCCGTGGCGCGATCCCACGCTGTCTCCTCGGGATCGGCCGGGATGAGCTTCTCGAGCCGCGCGAGGATCCGTTCGGCGCGCCCAAGGACGTTCTCGAAGTCTGGCTGTGGCGAGGATGAGTGCATCGAATGAATGACCTGCTCCGCAGGCGGTAGTTTGGATGTATCGGCAGGTTGCCTTTGTTAATGCGGAACGTATCCTAACAGACCGCCCGGAGCGCGGAAACCACATCCAGGCGGGCGCGGTTCGATGCAAACGATACGTTGTCGATGAATCTTTCCATCGCGCCTGTGGCGGCATTCTCGCCCGGATTCGAAACCAGGCAAACCTTGGTTTCGGGCCAGCTCGCATCACCGGACGCCGAACACGCACGCAAGTATTCACGCAGACTATCGAACAGCGCCTTGCCTTGGCGCTGTTCGTCCACATAATGATGGCAGTACAACTCACCCCAACTCGTAGTGAATACGAGATCGACGGATTCCGGGCCGTGGATCTTGAGCCGCTCTAAATCGCCCGGTCTTTCATGTGCCGACGCCCGCCCCGGTTCAAGAAAAAAAACAGCACGCGTCACACGCGGGTTTTCGCGCGCGTCGCCTTCCTCATCGCCATGACAATCAGTAATCGAAAAATACTTGCCGAGGATTTGTCGAATGGCGTCTACGCGCCGTAACGCGGATTGCGGGTCCGGCGCGACCACGGAGATCTCGGTCTCCGCATCCATGATGCCGTTGAAGTGGCTCCAGGCGAGTATCTCCACTAGCCCGGAAGTGGTTTTGATGGATGTAGCGTCAGCGCTCGCGGCCGGCGCACCTCGGAACAGCGCCCATTCGCGCGTATTCTCCCCCGCACCCGCATGCAAGCAGATGTGCCGTTCGCGCAGGTCGGCGTCGGTACCGCGATTGAAGATATCGAGCTTGTTGGCCGTCCGATCATAGGCCCCATGAAAGCGTTTGCTCAACACGGCTAGGTCGCGCCGCGCGATACCAGCGTCTCCGGCATAAGGCCGCGCGAATTCCGCTAAGACGGTAAAGCTCGTTGCAAGCGCCTTGAACAACTCACGCCGCTCGCCGTATATCGTGTCGAGGGAAACGTTATCCCGGTCGCAAAGCCGGCTCACCTGGTCTCCGTCCCACCCCCATGCGCTGAAGAGGGTCTCGAGACAGCGGCGGCGCCCGCCGCCGCCAATCCGTGGGCTCCATGCATCCGCTACTTTCAAGCACATACAACGGCGCGCAACCTCCAACCGCTGCCAGTCCTGCCGCTCCATCAAATACTCCTCCACGCGCCGGTACATAAAAAGATAGGGATCCAAGCTGTCCAGATCGATCATCCCGGCACAAACGGCCCGTTTGTATCGCAGGCTCAGCAAATCATAGGATGGGTAACTGCTCACGTAAGCCTCAAGCAGCAATAGCTTGAGGATGGACTTGTAAGGTGAGGTTAGGCTCTTGTACAACTGCCATAGCGTCGCGCCCGAAAATTCCGCGGCGGGAATTTGCGCAACGCTTCCGAAATCCACGTATTGGCCGCGGCGTTCCGGAGATTGCAGGTATATTCGTTCGATGCACTGCGCATAATCGCCTTGCTCATCGAGCGGCGTCAGCCACCAAACGGGCGATAATCCGGCCGCGATGACGGCCGAACGGTAAAATTCATCCAGTAGCAGATAGCGTTGCGTGCTGCCACTGCTGTCAGTGGAAAGCTGCGGACGCTCACCACCGCGGAACCGATCGGGGGAAAAAACGAAGAAGTGAGCTTCCAGACCGAGTTGTTTGGCCCACCGTGAGATGGACTCGGCTTTCCGGCGCAGTTGCTCCACGCGCGGCTCATCGAGATCGGGAGCATGGCAGATCCAGATATCAAAATCACTGTGCATGGAATGGGCAATCGTACCCGTGCTCCCCAATAGGTAGATTCCGACAATGTCGAGGGATCCCATGAACACCGGGCGGATGTGATCCGCGCCGGTCATTTGCTCCGCGATGTCGAGCTCGATCCAGGTGGGAGTATATTCACGGATACCCGCGGGCGTCTGCTTGCTCACAAACCCGGGCAATGCCGGATCATTGAGGTGAAACAACACCGGGAGGGTGTCCACGAAGCGGCTCTGCTCGGGCGACAACAGCTCTCGAATACGCAGTAAGCGGGCGCGGTTAATCGCAAGGAAGCGCCCCTCGACCGATAAATCCACGGCCGGCTGGGGTGGATGGGACCTGCTGGGCATGGCAATACATAGCGGCGCGGTCCTCGAAACTTTCATCGCTCGCCCGGCTAAGCATGGCGGCGCACCCGAGCCGGCCGCCGCGGGTCACCACCACCCGTTATAGATCCCGAAGCGGAAGCGATGCCAGTACGGATAATAGGGATAGTACGGGTAATAGAATGGATCGTAATAATAAGGCCGGTTACGCCAATACGCCCTGTAGTCCGGCCACAGAAACAGCTTTTGTGCGCGGACCATCGGGTAGGTGTACGGACGTTCGCCGATAGTGCGGTTCACGGGAGGCTCCAACACGCCGTAGACCGTAACCTGGCGCCCGGCGCGGTAGACCGCCGGATCGAGAAACCCCCCCGCGCTAGCCAGGAATCGCCCAAACGATTGGTCGGTCCGCTGCGGACGGCCCTCCTCATCCAACTCCTGATTCAGGATCTCGATCCAGGTATCATTGGATTTATTCTCGACGGCGACAATGGTTCCGCCCCATCGAATAAGCTTGCCCACGTAGAGCTTGGGATTGGCCTGCACCTCGACGGCGCTCAAGGGCGGGAACGCCGGCTCGCGGATCTCGAGCGGAACACTGCTCTGACACGCGCTCAGCAGCACCGGAACTAGAGAATACAGAGGTATCATTCGCATGGGCAGCACCTACCAAGATCTGGAGGTTAACCGATTTTTCGACTGGCTTGGTAGTATTTTAGTTCGACACGGCGAAACATGTTCCGAACAATAATCGAACACCAGGAACGTCAATGAAAAAATGGCAGTGCATTGTTTGTGGCTTTATCTACGATGAGGCGAAGGGTTTACCCGAGGGCGGCATCGCGCCCGGCACGCGCTGGAAGGACATACCCGATACCTGGGTTTGCCCGGATTGCGGCGCCGCCAAATCGGACTTTGAAATGGTGGAAGCCGCCTGAGAGTACCCCATGAAGCCGCTGGTGATCATCGGAACCGGTCTCGGCGGCTATTCGCTCGCCCGTGAGGTTCGCAAGCTGGACCCGGATCTAGCTCTCGTCCTCATCAGCGCCGATGACGGCCGGTATTATTCCAAACCCATGTTATCGAACGCCTACACCAGCGGCAAAACCCCCGAGACTATCGCTAACGCCGACGCGACGGCGATGGCCAAGCAACTGAATGCTGAAGTGCGCCCATGGACGACTGTAACGGCAGTCGATCCGGCTGCCCACACTGTCAGCACCGGCGCTCAAGCTCTTGAATACCACAAGCTCGTTTTCGCCCTAGGCGCCGACCCGATTCGGCTCGCCGTCTCGGGAACCGCCCAAGACCGAATTATGTCCGTCAACGATCTCATCGACTACACCAAGTTTCGTACGTCGGTTCGAGGTGCGCGGCGGATTGCGATCATGGGCGCGGGACTGATCGGGTGCGAGTTCGCCAATGATATTCGCCAGGGCGGAATCACGGCCGAGGTGATCGATCCCGCGCCCTATCCGCTAAGCCGGTTTCTACCCGAAGCCGCGGGCCGCACGCTCCAAGAAGCGCTAACCGATGCCTTGGGCGTCGCTTGGCATTTGGGTCAAGTCGTTACCTCGGTTGATTACGCCGCGGGAGACCTCGCGGTGACGCTCTCCGATCATCGGATCCTCAGCGTCGATGCGGTCCTGTCATCGGTCGGCTTGCGGCCGCGTACCGGCCTGGCCGAACGCGCCGGGATCGCGATCAAGCGAGGCATCGTCGTCGATCGCTACCTTGCCACCAACGCACCCGACGTTTACGCCCTTGGTGATTGCGCCGAAGTCGAGGGATTAGTCCTGCCCTTCGTGATGCCCATCATGCATGCCGCACGCGCATTGGCCAAGACGCTATGCGGTGAACCCGCTCGGCTCAGCTATCCGGCAATGCCTATAGTCGTTAAAACCACAGCCTACCCCGTGGTGGTCGCGCCCCCGGCCGCGCTAGTAAACGGTGCCTGGCAGGTTGACGATCTGGGAAGCGGTCTGCGCGCCCTATTTCATGGAGCGGATAAATCCTTGGCCGGCTTTGCCCTCACCGGAACCGCCGTCTCCGAGAAGAATAGCTTAGCTAAAGAGCTGCCGCCTGTGCTTGGCGAAATCCCTTGAGAGGTTGAATAAATCGTCACGAGCAGCCCCGAGCACCAGGAGCCGCGAAGCGAGCAACGAGACATATCACACGTTAATGCCTTGAACACGTAGCAGAACGAATTGAAGTGACTCCAGAGCAGACAAATGCGGCGTTAGCCATTCTCACGTTGCTATTGGCCGGGGCTACGGTCTGGCTCGCGGTGGCGACGTGGAGGATGGCTTCGATAACAAAGGCATCCTTTGATCTAGAATCCCGCCTCTATTTCGCGTTCAAAGATTTCTTGTTCAAATTTTTTCTTGAGAAACCCGCTGACGATTCTCAGCCTCCCACAAGGGGCGCTGTAAGAATCGGCCTAAAATTTAGAAATCCGGGTCGCGTTCTAATTCACTACCAAGTAAAAAATATTCGGATAACGTTTTCAGGCGCAACAGTAGACGATCCGAAATTTGAACTAATGGGCGGCCCCATTTTTCCGAGTGATGAAACCATGTTTTGGTATGGAGCAATTCAAAATATCGATCTCTCTACGATGCCGAAGACAGGAATAGTCGAGTATGAGGTCGATTATTATGCGATAGAAAAGAAACAAACATTCAAATCGACTCGGAAGATTCAATACACGATTAACTCGATTAATCCTTTTAATATGGACTGGCTTTACTTAGAGAAAAAAGATACGTGAAGTGCCATAACAAGCACTTGGAGACGGACTCGCTACGTCATGAACATTGCTATCTTGTTCATCGAGCCAGTTTTTTATTGCGGATGCCACTTCAACCGCAGATTTTCGACCACGCGATCTTGTTGACGCGGCGAGTTAACTCGCTAGAATGATGTCTTTGTGCACTGCGGCAATTATTGACCCGAATGCGACCTACCCTACGCCCGACGCGGCCATTTTTCTCTTCGGGACCTTGCGCCAAACGGCCCGGTTGGAGCCCGGAGGTGTTGGCGGGCGCCGCTATCGGTCGTTCACATCGATCCCGCGTTGGCAAGGCAAAGCTTACGGAGGTCTTGGAACGCACGCGTTCGCTGTTGCGATTGCCGGACGGCTACCGCATCGGCCTCGTCCCGGCCTCAGATACGGGGGCCGTGGAAGCGGCGTTGTGGTCGCTGCTCGGGGCGCGGGGCGTGGATTGTCTCGCATGGGATACCTTCGGACGGAGCTGGCAGCGGGACATAGTCGATGAGTTGCGGATCCCGGACGTTCGCTGCCTGAGCGCCGATTACGGTGCGCTGCCTGATCTCACCGAGGTCGACTTCGACCGCGACGTCGTGTTCGTCTGGAATGGCACGACCTCGGGAGTCAAGGTGCCCGATGGCGATTGGATCGCCGATGCACGCACTGGGCTCACCGTCTGCGACGCCACCTCGGCCGTATTCTCGGTCGATCTACCCTGGCCCAAGCTCGATGTGACCACGTTCTCGTGGCAGAAGGTGCTCGGCGGCGAGGCTCAGCACGGCATGATCGTGCTGAGCCCGCGGGCGGTCCGCAGGCTGGAGGAATACACACCTCCGTGGCCCGTCCCGAAGGTGTTGAGCCTCAAGAGCAAAGGCCGAGTCAATGAGGATATTTTTAGCGGCGGCGCGACCAACACGCCCTCGCTACTCTGCGTGGAAGACTATCTCGACGCGTTGCGCTGGGCTGAAATGGCCGGGGGCCAGCCTGCGCTGATGCAACGTTGCTCCCAAAACTTCGCCGCGCTTGCCGCGTGGGTGGAACGGACGCCGTGGATCGACTTTCTGGCCACGCTACCCGCCACGCGCTCGACGACTTCTGTATGCCTGAAAATCACTGCCCCGTGGTTCACTGAGCAGCCGGAGCCAAAGCGCTGGCAGCTTGTACATGATCTTTGCAGCTTGCTGGAGGCCGAGGGTGTCGCCTTCGACATCGCTGCTCACCGGAACGCGCCCCCGGGTATTCGCATCTGGTGTGGGGCCACGGTGGAAACCAGGGACCTCGTGGCCGTGCTCCCGTGGTTGGAATGGGCGTATCGAGTGCTGCAGACGACCGCGATCGAGATCAAGAAATGACGCGGGTGCTCATCGCCGAGGCGATCGCGCCGGACGGCATCGCTTACCTTAGGTCGCGTCCTGGGATCGAAGTGGATGCTCCCGGCAGATCGGATCATGTCGATCTCGCCGCACGACTCCAAGGTTGCGATGCCTTGATTGTGCGTAGCGCGACGCGCGTGACCGGGGCGCTCTTAGCCGAAGCGCCGCGGCTCAAGGTGATCGGCCGGGCGGGGATCGGGGTAGACAACATCGATGTCGGCGCGGCCACCGAGCAGGGGATCGTGGTGTTGAACACCCCCGATGCCAACGCCACGACCACGGCCGAGTTAACGGTCGCGCATCTCTTGTCGCTCAGCCGCCATCTCCCGCAAGCCGATCGGTCCGTGCGCGCCACGGAGTGGAAACGAACCCAATTCATGGGCACGGAGGTCGCCGGCAAGACCATAGGGATCATCGGCTTCGGCGCCATAGGGCGGGTGGTAGCCTCACGCTGTCTCGGGCTCAAGATGCGCGTCATCGCTTACGATCCCTTGGTGACGCGCGAGGTGATGCTGCACGAAGGCGTCGAAGCGATCGCGCTCCAGGAACTGCTCGAACAATCCGATTATGTGAGCCTCCATTGTCCCCTCAACGACAAGACTCGCGGTTTCATCAACGCCGAGCGCTTGGCGCGCATGCGGGGGGGCGCGCGGCTCATCAATTGTGCCCGCGGCGGCCTGGTTGACGAGGCGGCGCTGCTCGAGGCCTTGAACAAAGGGAAGCTCGCCGGCGCCGCGTTGGACGTCTTTGAACGAGAACCCCCGCTCGGATCGCCTCTCATCGAACATCCCAAAATCGTGCTGACACCACATCTCGGCGCCTCCACGGCCGAGGCTCAAATCGCCGCGGGTCTCGCCATCGCCAAACAAGTCGCGCAATTTCTGGAAACCGGAGAGGCGATCAACGCGGTCAACCTGCCCCGGATCCCGGCCGAGGATCTCAAGCGCTTGCACCCTTATCTGGCGCTGGCGCGCCGCCTCGGGAGGGTGCTGGCGGCCTTAACCTCGCAGCCCTTGACCCGGGTCGAGGTAACATTAAGGGGGCGCGCGGCCGAGCTCGATTCGCGGCCGCTGTCAAGCGAGATCCTGGTCGGTCTACTGGAAAGCGAGCTCTCGATCCCGGTAAATCGCGTAAACGCGTGTCATCTCGCGCACCGCCAAGGGATCTCGCTAGTCGAAAGCCGCTCCGAGGAGACCGAGGAATATGTGTCGCTAATCACCGCGGCGGGACACTACGACGGCGGATCAACCTCGGTCGCGGGCACGCTGATCGGTGACAGACCCCCCCGTCTGGTCCGCATCGACGACTACGAAGTGGAAACCGTGCTCGAGGGAACCTTATTGATCACGCGCCACGAGGATCGTCCAGGCGTGATCGGGGCCTTGGGTACCTTGCTCGGCCAGGATAATGTCAACATCTCACGCATGCAAGTCGGCATCGCCCAGGGTCCCGAGGCGATCGCAGTGATCGGGATCTCGCGGCCGTTACCGCAAGCGACGCGCGATCGAATCGCGCAACTCCTGGCCATCCACCAGGTATTTCAAGTGAGCTTGTGATCCGCGGGGCTGTATGGGGGCGCGCGCCGGATTCGAGGTCATCTTCTTCGATTGCGACAGCACCTTGAGCACGATCGAGGGCATCGATGCGCTCGCGGCGCGCGCGGGCCGCGAGCATGAGATCAGCGCGCTCACGCATGCGGCCATGGATGGGGAACAACCCCTCGAGTCGATCTACGGCCGGCGCCTTGAGACGCTCCGGCCGGACCGCCAGGCGATCGCCTGGTTAGGAAATCAGTATGTGGCCGCGAGAGTGCCGGGAGCGAGGGCGGTGGTAGCCGCATTGATATCCCTCGGCAAAGAGGTGCATATCGTCAGCGGCGGGATCCGCCAGGCGCTGGTGCCGCTCGCCGCAGTCTTCTCCATCCCTCTCGAGCGCCTGCATGCCGTGGAGGTGTTTCATGATGCGTCCGGTAACTACACCGGTTATGATGCCTCCTCGCCCCTGACGCGCTCCGGGGGCAAGGGCGCCGTTTGCCACGGCCTAGCAAAAGACCGCCGGGCGGCGATCGTCGGGGATGGGATCACGGATCTCGACCCCGCCGCTTACGGTATCTTCACCGTCGGTTTCGGGGGGGTAGTCCGGCGCGAAGGGGTAGAGCGCCGCGCCGATGCTTATGTCGCCGATCGCGCCTTAACCGGGGTGCTGGAGTTTCTCCTCACCCGCGAAGAATTTCGGCAACTGCCGACAGCGTGACTAAAAATGATAGCTCAATCGCACTAAATGGAAATTGATGCCGGGGTTAGAATCGCCGATCCCGAGATTCGATAGATGCTGATACCGGTACCCAATCTCGTATTGGCCCTCGTGCCCGAAGCGTATACCGGCCCCCCCAAGTGATCCGAAAGCGAATTCCGTATCGAAGTTCTTGTCCCCAATCTCGGTATCCGTCATGCCGTGGACGCCGACGGCCGCCTCTAAATAGGGCATTACGCCATAGATCGGCGTTTGTGTCTGCCAGCGAAAGACCGGTGTCAAGCCGAACTCCCCCAAAGAATCGTTACCGGTACGGCCATCGTCCCCGTCCCAATAACTGGCGCTTAGCTCCCAGTACCCGCCGAGATGCCAGTCCCCGAGCGGCAACCACTGCACTCCCCAATCCCATTGCAAGGCGATTCCGTACCGGTTAATCCCGTCATCACCGCTGCCGCCTTCGATTGCGACGGCATCGACCGCATAAACAAACTGAGGGTTGAGGCAGGCCAACGCCATGCCGGCCAAAGCCGCGAATTTTCCCGCGCGCATAGGGTTTCTCCTCGTTCTTTTCCTCATACGCTACAACAGAATCGTTGCAAAGGTCCATAGCTTCACTGGAAAACCACCCGGTACCTCCATGATCTTGTCGTTTCCGTTGTTCATCCGTTATGAGCAACCAATATCGCCGACGGGTGCGCTCTTGGAGTTCCGCTCGAGATCCTGAGCTATCGATAAGCGTGGGCACATTGAAAACCTGTGGCGTAGCGATTGCACCTACGGGTCATACGCCAACTCGCTGTCGGGATCTTGTCAGAAGCTAAGGACAGCTTGCCTGAACCCTCGGCGCACCGGCGCACTTGTTGTCCGAGGGGGATACGAGATGGCTCTAAAAACGTGTGGGTCCTTAAAGCGGTCCCGAGATGTGGAACCGCGTCCGTTGTGCATGCTGTGCCTGATCCTGCTGATATGCTGTAGCGCCAAGACCAACGCCGAGCCTCTCGATATAAGTAACGGATCGGCTTTTTCGTCCAGAGAGAATTCAGACGCCACGGAGGATGGTGTGCTCGCGCTATTGCCGAGTTTCGTGAAAGAGCTCTTGCGCGATGGAATAAGCTACCGATTGAACCGCTATCAGCGCTTGAAATTAGACCTCTTCGGCGCCGCGGGCACCGGCGATCCGGAATTCGGTCAAGTGCTTCTGCAGTGGCGCGTAGCGCTGGACTGACGCGCCAAGGTGGCCGGCTCAGGCAGTCCCTCCCGGTTCGGTTTGCGATTTATGATATTAGGAGTCGATGAACCTGCGGCTCAGATCGCCGTAGGCATCGATGCGGCGATCGCGCAGGAACGGCCAGTGCGTGCGGGCTTGCTCCGTCTGGCCGAGGTCGATCGGCGTGACGAGAATGGCTTCCTCGGCAGCCGGCGCGCGCGCGAGCACGGCCCCGTTCGGTGCGGCCACAAAGCTTTGTCCCCAAAAATCGATGCCGTGCCCGGAGGACGCCCCCGGCGTCGGCTCGAACCCGGTGCGGTTAACCGCCACGACGTAACATCCGTTGGCAATGGCGTGGGCGCGCTGCGAGATCTCCCAGGCCTGGTGTTGTTGTACGCCGTGAGTCTCGTGTTCCTCCGGATGCCAACCGATCGCCGTGGGGTAGAATAAGATCTCGGCGCCGCGGAGCGCCGTCAGCCGCGCGGCCTCGGGGTACCACTGATCCCAGCAGACCAAGACACCGAGGCGGCAGCGCGAGGTGCGGAAGGCGAGAAAGCCGAGATCCCCCGGCGTAAAGTAAAATTTCTCCAAATAACGCGGATCGTCGGGAATATGCATTTTCCGGTAGGTCCCAAGCACCCCGCGGTCCGCGTCGATCACCGCCGCGGTGTTGTGGTAGAGACCGGGCGCGCGGCGCTCGAAAAGGCTCACGATCACGACGATCTCGAGCTCTCTCGCCAGCGCCGAGAACGCCTCGGTCGAGAGGCCTGGCACCGGTTCGGCCAAGGCAAAGAATCGGTGCTCCTCGGTCTGGCAGAAATAGCGGGACCGGAATAGCTCCGGCAGACAAACGATATCGGCGCCTTGCTCGGCCGCTTGGCGCGTCATCGCCAAAGCCTTGGAAAGGTTGGCGCTCGGATCTTCACCGCAGCGCGTCTGGATGAGACCGAGATTGAGGGTCTTGATGGAATGCACCGGGGGTTTATCTGGCTCGCCGAATCAGTCCACTGGCTTGTAATAAGTGCTTTGCGAGAAGCACTCCATGTATTGCTCCAGGAGCTCCACGCCGGCCTTGGGGCGAATGATCCCCTTCTCGATCTTTTGGCGGATGAGATTATTCATCCGGCGGTGGAGATCGTTCGGGAAGTATTGAACCAAGGCTAGCTGCTCCTGGATCGAGGTGCCCGGTATGATCTTCTCGATGTAATAACCCGCGGGCTCCTCGGCGTCGGCGTACACGTGGGCCTCGGCGACGCGGCCGAAGAGGTTGTGCGAATCACCCATGATGTCTTGATAGGCGCCCATGAGGAAAAACCCGAAATAGTAAGGTTCCTTACCTACGAGATCATGGACTTCGAGAAACCGCTTGTCGGAATTCGATGAAACGTAATGAGATACCTTGCCGTCCGAATCGCAGGTGAGATCTACGAGCACGGCGCGGCGGTCAGGCCGTTCATTCAAAAATCGCAACGGCATGATCGGGAATCCTTGTCCTATCGACCAATGATCGAGAATGGACTGAAAAACCGAAAAATCGCACAAGTATTGATCCACGAGATGGTCGTTGAGCGCGAGCAGTTCAGTGGGAACCGACTCCGGCGCAAGGCGCCCGATCCGCTCGTGTATCGCCTTACAGGCTGACCAATAAAGGCGTTCGGCCAGTCCCTTTTCTTCGATCGGGAGATACCCTAGACCGAACAAGGTATCCGCTTCCTGGCGTTTTTCGACCGCGTCGTGGAAAGCCTCGCGCAAATCCGATAACTGCCGTTTGTCTCTGCGATTGGTGGCGTCTTTTATTCTGTCTAGAATTTCATGCAGTTCGCGAACCGTCGGGTTGATATCCGTCGGCGGGGTGAATGCAGGATCCACGAGATCCTTGTTATAACTGCCTAGCGCCTCCACGATCAATACCGAATGATGCGCCGTAATGGCCCGGCCGCTTTCCGAAATTAGGATCGGATGTACCACCTGCTCCTCGTCGCAGACTTCCTTGACGGAGTAGACCACGGCGTTGGCGTATTCTTGCAGCGCGTAATTGACACCATCGTGATCCCCCGAATAACCCGCGCCGTAATTAACCCCCAAGCCGCCGCCGACATCCAGGTACTGAAGGGGGACGCCGCGCTTGAGAAGCTGGGCGTAAACTTGGGTGATTTCCTTGACCGCTTGCTTGACGATCTGAATATCGGAGATCTGGCTTCCGAGGTGGAAATGCAGCAGCACCAGCGCATCGGTATGATTGGTTTCTTTTAACCGCTGAATCAGCATGAGCAACTCCGGAATCGAAATGCCGAACTTCGATTGATCGCCGCCCGACTCCGCCCATTTCCCCGATCCGCTGGTCCCGAGACGCACCCGCACTCCGCAGCGGGGCCGCACGCTCATTGCCTGGGCAACGCGCAGCAGATGCTCAAACTCCCCGTACTTCTCGATGACCGGGATGACGTTTTGACCAATCTGCTGGCCGGAGAGGATGAGCCGGAGCATCATCTCGTCTTTATAGCCGTTGCAGATCAGTAGCGCCCCGTCCTGGTCGAGATGGGGAAGCGCCGCCACCAGCTCCGCCTTGGATCCGCTCTCGAGTCCCATCCCATAGGCGCGCCCAGCCTCAAGCACTTCCTCTACGACCTCGTGTAATTGGTTGACTTTTATTGGATATACGCCTTGATACCGGTTGCGGTATCCGGAATCACGGATGGCCTTGATAAAGACCTTGTTCAAGCGTACGACACGGGCT
>JBIMKD010000411.1:0-31462 GCA_043673815.1 Chromatiales bacterium | reverse complement strand
GGTTGGGCACCGTCGCGATATACATGCCTGCACATTATAACACTATACTCCATAGATACAAGCATCATATGTGCATATACATGCCTACATATCGGCACCACATTAACCCCTTTCTCCTCGCCTTTCACTAAGTTAGCAAAAATCCGATGAAGGAAGATCCGTCTGAGTTTCTCGTAAGCACGAACAGCATCTTCTTTCCAACTAGATCTTCAGGCCAAGCCTTGAAAGTCTCCCTGGTCAAACCGGCCCAGGCCGGGGGCTACTCGTTCCATTTTGGGCACGGATTCCACGGCCACGGTTTCCATGGGTTTCGCCACCGAGCAGTTTATCGGGGATTCATCACCCCCACGGATTCCGACCTAGGTTCCGCGGGCATCATGGGCTCGGTGGCCGCCACTGAGACGCGGCGAGCTTAAGGGGTTGCCGGAAGGTCGAAGCTGAAGGTGGTCCCAGCCGCGGGGTTGCTCACCACGCTGATCGCGCTGCCGTGCAGCTCCAGGATGCGCTTGACGATGGCGAGGCCGAGCCCTGCGGAGCGGCTCTTCTCGGGCGGGGTGTCCTCGCTGTGATAGAAGCGGTCGAAGATGTAAGGCAGCCGCTCAGGTGGGATCCCCGAGCCTGTGTCCGAGACCGCCACCTGCACCCGGCGGCGATCGGTACCGAGGGCCAGCCGCACCACGCCGCCTTCCTGGGTGTAACGCAGCGCATTCTCGATAAGGTTCTCGAACACGCGCTCGATCATGGCGATGTCGGCATTCACGAAGGGGGCGTCGTACTGGAGCTCGGTTTCGATCCGCACCCCCCGTTCGCGCGCGTAGAGCTCGTATTTCTGAGCCACGTCCTGCATGACCTCGCCCAGCGAATGGGGTTCGCACTGCGGTCGGGTCTCGCGGGAGTCGAGCTTGGCTAGCTCGAACATGTGGGCCACGAGGACCTCGAGCCGATCGCCATGCCGCTTGGCGGTCTCGAGGTAGCGGCGTTGCTCTTCGACTGTCAGGCTGTCCCCTTTGATCAGAAGCGTCTCGAGATACCCCTGCATGGCCGAGAGCGGTGTGCGCAGGTCGTGGGAGACATTGGCCACAAGCTCGCGGCGCATCGTGTCGGTCCGCGCTAGCTTCCGAAGCTGATCGATGATACGCGCCGACATCGCGTGGACGATACTACCGAGCCGGTCGATCTCGTCCCGACCGGTCGGGTTCGGCAAAAAGGCGAGCGGCGAGGCGAAGTTGCTGGCCTCGAACGCCGCGACGGCCGACGCCATGTGGCGTAGCCGGCGGGTGAGGAGACCGAAGAGCAGGAGCCCCGCGAGCAGGGCAAAGAGCAGACAGGCCAAGATCGCCCAGGCCCCGAGCTGCAAGATGTAGCTGCCGCGAAGAAGCTCGGCGGTGCCCTCCTGGGTCTCACCGCTCAGGATCACATAGACGTAGCCCTGAAGCTGGCCCGTTTCCTCCACAGGGGCGACTGAAAACACCTTACGGCCCGCAGGGTTTCGCGGGTCATCGCCGAGGATGGGCAGCCGGGCATTGGGGTTCAACAACGCCCGTACGGGTGCCAGCGACACATCCCGGCGTTTGACCTTCCCGGGTGGCGCGGCGTCGGCAAGGATCAAGCCCTCCGGATCGAGCAGGTAGACCTCGATAGCGGGATTGACGACCATCATATAATGAAAAACCTCTTGGAGCGCGGGCCGATTAACGCCGTCGTTCCCGATAAGCCGGTGTTCGGCGACGATATGGGCGGCGAGGTCGCGATTCATCTTCTGGGAGACCTCCTGCTGATAGGTAGTGCTGACGAAGCGCGTGATGAGCAAGAACCCGACGCCGAGCCCGAAGAACAGCACCAGCAGCACCAGTGCGAGCCGAGCGTAAAGGGTGCTCAACATCCCCGTGCCTTAGAGGTTGTGAATAAATCTACTGCGCATCCCGATCGCTGCGTCGCGTGCTCGCTCGCTCCTCGCCTATCGAGTTGATATGTCTCGTCGCTCGCTCCGCGGTTGCTCGTCTCATCCTTGAGACTCGCCCCTTCGGGGCTTATGCGCCGTTTCGCTCCCGGCGAAGCGGTCCTGGCGCTCGGGGCTGCTCGCGACGATTTATTCACAACCTCTCGCCCGCGCTGTCGGTAAACCGGTAACCGACGCCCCAGACGGTGAGGATGTAGCAGGGGTGAGCGGGATCCTCTTCGATCTTGGCGCGGAGGCGGTTGATATGGGAGTTGACCGTATGCTCGTAGCCCGCGTGCCCGTAGCCCCAGACGGCATCGAGCAACTGAGCGCGCGTGTACACCCGTCCAGGATGCAGGCAGAAATGGAGCAGCAGCTCGAACTCGCGACGCGTCAGCTCGATGGGCTGGTCCTTGAAGGTCACGCGGCGTTTTTCCACCTCGATGTGAAGGTCCCCGACGCCCACGCTGCCGAGGGCGGGCGCGCTGTCCGCCGCCAACGCCTCCAGGCGGCGGAAGATGGCTTTGACGCGGGCGTTCAGCTCCATAAGGCTGAAGGGCTTGGTGAGATAATCATCAGCCCCGAGCTCGAGACCGAGCACCCGGTCGATCTCCGAAGAGCGGGCCGTCAGCATCAGGATCGGGGTGTAGCGGGGCTGGGCCCGCAGGCGCCGGCAGACGTCGAGGCCCGGCATCCCGGGGAGCATCAGGTCCAGAATGATGAGGTCGTAATCGCCCGACTCAGCGATCGCGAGGCCCTGCGCGCCGTCACCGGTCACCCTGACCTCTTGGCAGACATCGCGCAGATGGAGCGCAAGGAGCTCAGCGAGGTCTTCCTCGTCCTCTATAACCAAGATGCGGCGCTGCATATCGAGGGTGCTCGGCTATCAACCACCGATCACAAGCTTATCATGTCTATCAGTCGGCAGACCCGCAAGCGCTGGCGGGAGCATCGCAACTGGAGGGCCGGGTACGATCTTTTCATTTCTACTCTACGAACGACTCTTGCATGCTACGCGGCAAGTATCAAGTAGCTATCACGGAACTATAAAAAATCTCTCGCTGCGCCTATGGCTTCGAGGAGCGGGACCGACGCGCACGGCGGGCCTAGGCGCCGTGATGACTACGTGATAGTTCCGTGATGCCCGGATGATCTTTCGCCTGTACCCTTACGTTGGTGGCCAATACGGGCGGCGCCACCGATAACCGTGAAACAATCATCCGTAGGAGACGTGCTATGCAAACGTTAAACAAACTACTGATGCGCACCGCACTACTGGCGGTGGCGGCGGCGAGTTCGCTCGCTCACGCAGACGGCGGGAATAGGTTCGAGGTCACAGTGACGAACGTCACGCGAGGGCAGCAATTTACCCCCATTCTCGTCGCCGCTCACCGCCGGGGAGTGAGCCTTTTTAAGGCCGGGGATCCGGCCAGCCCGCAATTGGCGAGTCTGGCCGAAGAGGGAGATACAGCCCCCTTGACCACCCTATTGTCAGGGTTGCCGGGGGTCAAGGAGGTGGTCTCCTCGAGTGGTCTTCTCAATCCGGGTGATACCGTGACCATCACCGTGAAGACGGGTGGCCGGTTCGATCACCTCAGTGTGGCGGCCATGCTGATCCCCACCAACGACGGCTTTTTTGCGATCAACGGTGTGGCAGGGCCCAAAGGGAACCGACTCCTCAGGCTCGATTCTCCTGCCTACGATGCGGGTAGCGAACGCAATGACGAGAACTGTGCTTCCATCCCCGGACCCGAGTTTGCCGAGTGTGGCGGCCCCGGGGGCGGAGGGAAACCCGAAGGCGATGAGGAAAGCTACGTGCATATCCACGCCGGGATCCATGGCATCGGCGATCTGCCGCCCGAGGCTCGGGATTGGCGCAATCCGGTCGCGCGTATCGTAGTGCGGCGCGTGCGCTGACGAGCAGCCTCCATCTATGGTTCGCGCGCTCATTACGCTCTGTGTTGTGCTGGTGGCGACGGGCGCGCGGGCCGTCGGCGTGGGCGACCCTATGCCGGCGGTCCAATCCAGCCAGTGGCTCAACAGCGCGCCGCTGGATGACGCGGCCCTGAAGGACAAAGTCGTGCTGGTCGAGTTCTGGACCTACGGCTGCTGGAATTGCCGCAACGTCGAGCCGCATGTGAAGCAGTGGTTCGGCCGTTACCGCGACGAAGGCCTGGTCGTCCTCGGCGTGCACACGCCGGAGTTCGACTACGAAGGGAAACCGGAAAACGTCGCCGCCTACCTGCGTAAGCACACGATCGCCCATCCGGTCGCGATAGACAACGACTACGCCAACTGGAATCGCTTCGAAAACCGCTATTGGCCCGCGTTCTATCTGCGTGACCGCAAGGGCCTGATCCGCTACGTCCATTTCGGTGAAGGGCGATACCGTGAAACCGACGCGATGATCCGCGCGCTGCTCGCCGAAAACCGTTGAGGTGGCACAGGGAAGTCCTAAGTGAATTGAGTCCGTCGGCAACGGACTCTCTCCGCGCCTGCGCTTGCTGTGAAATACACCGGCGGCGAGTACAACACCCTTTATGCCAACATTGACGTCAAGGGCCATGATGTGGTTTCTTACTTCACTAAAGGGCAAACCCGCTCAGGGTAGCGACCGCTTCACGCACGAATTTGGCGGTGTGAAATGGTAGTTTGCCAGCAAACAGCACCGTGATCTATTTGCTGCCAACCCGCGGAAGTATGCCCCGCAGTACGGCGGCTTCTGCTCATGGGCAGTCGCGAACAGTAAGTTGTTCGAGGTCGATCCGGTTAACGGTTGGACGATCGTGGACGGCAAGCTATATATTGAGGAAATCCAAGTGATGAACCAGCCGCTTTATGAACACATCGAAAAACTCGAAGCGGAAAACCAATTTTTTAAGAACCGTGATAATCCGTTGCTCGACTAACGCTTGAAGGACCAACTGAAAGGTTGTCGAATAACCATGACCAAACAAATCCCGCCCTTGAGGATGCGGACCGTAAGTACCGCTGGCCGCCGGCCTGCAATTGCGGCTCAAGACTCTCCGGCACGAGGCCATTGACCTGGGATGCTGCCGGATCAACGTCTACATCGGCGAAGGCGATTACGCCGAAAATGAAGAGGAAATTCAAGCACTGCTCGGCGAGCGTTAACATGTGGCCATCCTGCGTTAACGCTTTAACTCTATTATTGCTTTCCATAAGCTGTGGCAGCGTGGCTGCGGAAGAAATGATCGAGTTGGGAAAGTTTTCCGCAGCACCGGTGGGCGATACCCCCCCTGCCGATTGGGAGCCGCTGATCTTCCCAAAGATTGCAAGACATACCCGCTACTCGCTCGCTGAGGACAACGGAATGACAGTGGTCAAAGCCGTCAGTGAAGCCGCAGCAGCCGGTCTCACGCGCAAGATCGAGATTGATCTCAATAAATTCCCTTTCATCAGGTGGCGCTGGAAGGTGGACAATGTCGTCGAAGAGAGTGATGTGACTAGCAAAGAGGGCGACGACTACGCCGCGCGCATCTATGTGACCTTTGCCTATGAGCCAGACAAAGTGAGCTTTGGCAAAAAACTAAAATATAAAGCCGGTCGCGTAATATTAGGCCAGGATATCCCCATCGCCGCTATCAACTATATCTGGGAAAGCAAAACACCCAAAGACACCCTCGTTGACAACGCCTACACGGATTTTGTGAAGATGATAGTCATCGAAAGTGGTAATGAAAAAGTGGGCCAATGGGTGGAGGAAGAACGCAATGTGTATGAAGACTACAAAAAGGCCTTCGGCGAAGAACCTCCCATGATCTCCGGGGTGGCCATCATGACCGACACCGATAACACCGGGGGATCCGCCACCGCCTATTACGGCGATATCATTTTCGAAGCGCGGCGGTAACCCTTTTGGCATGGGATGATGAAGCGAATTCCGGTCGCGAGGAGATCCCCGTGAGCGCCCCGGCGCTACCCGCCTTTGACCTGACACTGGCGAGGCGCGGATACGCCGATCTGCGGGCGCTGCGCATCGATACCTTGCAGGTCAATGTGGGCAAGCTCTGCAATCAGATCTGCACCCATTGCCACGTGGACGCCGGTCCCACGCGGACCGAGATCATGACGCGGGAGACGGTGGACGCGGTGCTCGATGTCGTGCGGCGCTATCCGGAGATCCGCACGGTGGACATCACCGGCGGCGCACCCGAGCTGAACCCGCACTTCGAGTATCTGGTCGAGCAGTGCCGGGCGATGGGACGGCACGTGATCGACCGCTGCAACCTGACCGTCTTTTTCCTGCGCGGCAAGCAGCACCTGCCGAAGTTCCTCGCCGACCATCAGGCGGAGGTGATCGCCTCGCTTCCGTGCTATCTCCGAGAAAACGTAGACCAGCAGCGGGGAAAGGGCGTCTACAGCCGCAGCATCAAGGCCCTGCAACTGCTCAACGGGCTCGGCTACGGCGAAGAAGGCACGGGCTTGGTGCTGAACCTGGTGTACAACCCTCTGGGCCCCAAGCTGCCGCCCATGCAGGCCGGCTTGGAAGCCGACTACAAGGACGAACTGGGAAAACGCTTCGCCATCCGCTTCAACCACCTGTACACCATCACCAACATGCCCGTCAACCGCTTCCTGGAGGACCTGCATCGTTGCGGCCACTACGAGACGTATATGGAGAAGCTCCTCGCGAGCTTCAACCCGGCCTCTGTCGACGGTCTCATGTGCAGGAACCTGATCAGCGTCAACTGGGACGGCCGGCTGTCCGACTGCGACTTCAACCAGATGCTCGACCTGGCGGTCGAAGACGCCGTGCCGCAGACGATCCACGAGTTCGATCACGCCCCGCTGGCTCGCCGGCGGGTCGTGACCGGCATGCACTGTTACGGCTGCACCGCCGGCGCGGGGTCCTCCTGCGGCGGCACCATAGCCTGAGAGTTGTGCCAATATATGGAGTTATCTATAGGAATGTCTCGTTTAACCTGTCGGGTGAGAAGGTGCTCGGGGCTGTGCTGACGCTCGTAGTGCTGGGTGTCCCGGTATCATCCGGAGCCCAGGCGATCGCAGCGGAGCAACTGACCGGGAAACTTGTGATCACCGGTTCGAGCACCATAGCCCCGCTGACCTGAGGAGACAAGCTGGGATCTTCGTAGCCGAACCGTGTTCAAGCCTGTGAGCCGGCCTCGGAGCCGTGATGAATATGTGATACTTCGGTGATGTCCCGACGATCTTGCGTCTATACTCTCGCGCTGGTGGCGTTCCACTTATTATGAAGATGACCATTAACATGAGGGGGCGCCCATGACGCTGCATCAGGCCGACGGGCTGGAGATCCACTATCTTACCCCCGAGGAAATCGGAGCCTGGGGGCCGTACACACGGCCGCCGGACGCTGATCTACGCCACGAACGGCTCCGGCAGCGCCTCGTCGAAGTCGGCCAGTGGGGTCCTAAGCAGATTGCCGGGCGGCGTTGGCCCATCGGCTGCGTGTCCCTGGAAATAACGCAGCGCTGTAATCTCGATTGCACCCTGTGTTATCTGTCGGAGCACTCGGAGGCGGTGAGAGACGTGCCCCTGGATGAGCTGTTTCGCCGCATCGATATGATCCATGCCCATTACGGCCAGAACACCGATGTGCAGGTGTCGGGCGGGGACCCGACCTTGCGAGCCCAAGAAGATCTGATCCGGATCGTCCGCAGGATCACCGAGCAGGGCATGCGCGCTTCGCTATTCACCAACGGGATCCTTGCCAGCCGCGAGCTGCTCTCGGCTCTGTGCCGGGCGGGTTTGGTGGACGTGGCCTTCCACGTCGACCTGACCCAGCAGCGGAAGGGCTATCGGTCGGAAGCGGATCTGAACGCGCTGCGGCAGAAGTACATCGACCGAGCCCGCGGCCTGCCGCTGGCGGTCATGTTTAACACCACCGTCTTTGCCGGGAATTTCCACCAGCTCCCCGCGCTCGTGCGCTTCTTTCGCAGCAATGCGGACGTGGTCAGGCTCATCTCCTTTCAGATGCAGGCCGACACCGGCCGCGGTGTGCTGCGCGAGCGTGATGTCCTCATCACTCAGGAGAGCGTGATCGAGCAAATCCATCACGGGGCGGGAACGAGCCTGCGCTTCGACACGCTCGCGGTGGGACACCCGCGCTGCAATAAATATGCGATGGCCTTCGAGATCAACGGTCAGCTCTACGACTTCCTCGACGATCCCGGCTTCATCGTGCCTTTGCTCAATCAAACGGCCGAGGTGCAGTTCGACCGGAGGCAACGGCGGGCCGCCGTGCTGTCCGCCTTGAGGGCCTTTGCCAAGGCCAAGGGACTATGGTGGAGAGGAGCGAAATGGCTCGCTAGGACCTTGTGGTCGGCCCGGCACGACCTGTGGGCGTCCCGGGGCCGCATCAACAAGCTCTCGTTTGTCATCCATAACTTCATGGATGCCTGCAAGCTGGAACGCGAGCGTCTGGAGGGCTGTGTTTTTATGGTCGCCACCGCCGATGGGCCGATGTCGATGTGTATGCACAACGCCAAGCGAGATGAGTATGTGCTGCGGCCGGTAACGCTAAACACGCCCGCGGGCCCCAAGATCTGGGATCCCTTGGGCGGAATAAGCGCGGCCGGAGACCTGCGGGAAGACCCTCCCATCGAGCGCAATGTCCGGACCTATCCCCTGAAATACCTCAAGGGACGCTCCCGAGCGGCAGTCCTCGAGCGGAAAGGCGCCCGACACGATGCGCCGCCGTGATCCGGGTGGCCAGGAGACCTAGCGTGAAGAACTCAAGGATTCTGTTTTTATTGTCCTTGCAGCTCACCGTATCGGCGTGCAGCACGCTCGTCCGAGTCCCGGATGCGGTTTACGACGTCGAGGCGGAGCCTCCGATCGAGGCGTATGCGCGGGTCCTGCAAGCGTATGTCGACGACGGAGGTGAAGTCGATTTCCCGGCGCTCGCGCAAGACAGGGCGGGGCTGGACCGCTACGTGGCGTATGTCGCGCGCACGCCCGGGAGCGGCTTTGCCGATCCGCAGACGCGCCTCGCCCATTACATTAACAGCTATAACGCACTGTCCATGTACAATGTGCTCGAGCTGGGGATCCCCGAGACGCACGCGGGATGGCGAAAGATCCGTTTTTTTTGGCTGCGGGACTTCGTCATCGGCGGCACCGAGCTGTCACTGTACGCCTACGAGAACGAGGTCATCCGCAAGCTCGGGGACCCGCGCGTGCACTTCGCGCTCAACTGCAGTGCGCTCGGTTGCCCTGTCCTCCCGAGGGTTCCTTTCGCTGGCCTGACGCTCCACCAGGAGCTCGAGCGCGAGACCCGCAGGTTCTTCGCCGGGGAACGTAACCTGCGCATTGACCACGCCGAGAAGAAGGTGTATCTGAGCGAGATCTTGAGTTTTTATACCGAGGACTTCACCCCCGTATACGCTCCCAGTCTGATCGCCTATGTCAACCGCTATGTCGCGGACCCGATCCCCGACGACTACACAGTGGAGTTCATCGACTACGACTGGACCATCGCCAACGCACGGCGTACCCGGCCGGTGACGGCGTCGCTCCGGTCCCCGAGTGTGAGCGGACCTGGAGCAACCGGGACTCCTCGCCCGGGGCACCTAAGGTCCGCACCCGTTCACGCACGGTGGTGACGCGGACCCTGCTTTGGGCCATCCGGTCTTTTCTAGGCGCGCTGTTTCTCGCCACGGGCATCGGTAAGCTGCTCGACAACCGCGGTTTTGCTCGGGTGATCGCGACCTATGAGCTCGGCATTCCCGAGCCCGGTTTGTTGCCGCTCGCGCTCGGCATCTCTTTGCTGGAGCTTGCGGTCGGGATCAATATTCTGCGTGGCCGGAGGCTGAAGCAGAACGTGCTCGCCACGCTTGTCTTTCACATCGGCTACACGGCGCTTGCGGCGGCGACGCTCCTCCGAGGGCTCCCGATCGAGAATTGCGGTTGTTTCGGAGTCTTCCTCGCCCGACCCCTGCGCTGGTCCATGGTGGGTGAAGATCTGGCCCTCACGGCCGTCAGCGCAGCGGGTGTGTTTCTGCTTAGCAACCGGAGAGTGAATTGAGTCCGCCGGCACGGGCACGCGTTGTCTGCACACGCCAGCACGCTTCCCGCGCCTTACGGTAACAAAACGTTCACCAAGACGTTATGAAATCGTTACCGGCCCGTGAGCGCGGCGTGATGTCTGTGGCGCAGCATGCTCCGACGCACGGCCACGTGCGGCGCGCAATCCACACAACAGTATTAAGGAGTAGATGGCTTGCCGATGCCCCATCGCGGCCACGGCCGCTCCGACCACAACCCCGGGCATCCAAGGGCAAGTAGGGCATAGGCTACGTTCGGTAACCAAGATCCTCAAAGCATAATTCTGAATGTCAGCATCCGCACCCACCGATGGCGAGACGGTCGAAACGAAGCACGCCTTAGGCGAGATACTGCGCCGTATCAGTTTTCAGGCCGAGGTTTTCTATCGTGGCCAGCTTTGCGATTCCTGGGCGCTGGATACCTCCGGCACCGGCAATGTCAATTTTCATCTCGTATGCCACGGCCAATGCTGGTTACACATGCCCGGAGTCGATTCAGCGGTCGAACTGAATGGCGGGGATATCGTCGTGTTTCCGCACGATGCCGCGCATGTGATCGGATCGACGCCTGAGCGCCCGAGTGCCTTCGGTATCAAGACGGTTACGCGCGAGGTGCCGCTGGATAAGGCGCAGCAGGGAACCGCGCTCATCTGCGGATATCTCGTGATCGACCGC
The DNA here is from genome assembly GCA_043673815.1 of Chromatiales bacterium. Classification (GTDB taxonomy): domain Bacteria; phylum Pseudomonadota; class Gammaproteobacteria; order JACCXJ01; family JACCXJ01; genus USCg-Taylor. The sequence continues at coordinate 20,800 of JBIMKD010000411.1, read as the reverse complement.
ACGGCCCGGCAACTGTTGCTGGCGTCGCTGCCCGAGCATATTGTGATCGCGACGGTTGCGGATTCGCCTTTCCAGTGCGCCCGGACGCTGCTTGATCTCTTGTTCGCGGAGGCGAGCATGGATGCGGTTGGTTCAGCCGCCATCCTCGATCGTTTGTCCGACGCATTGATGTTCTATGTCGTGCGCGCCGTCGTGCGCGATCACTTGGGCGTATGCGGATTGATCGGCGCGCTCGGCGATCCACACCTGCGCCGCGCGGTGCTTTCCATCAGCCTCGGGCCGGCAAGGCGCTGGACCGTGCACAGCCTGGCCGAAGAAGCGCATCTATCGCGCGCCGTCTTCGCAGAGCGTTTTCTCAAGGTCTGCGGTATGCCGCCTATCGAGTTCCTGACGATTTGGCGCATGCATCTCGCGCGACGCTGGCTGGAGCACGACCATGCCAGTGTGTTGGACGTGGCCGACCGTTGCGGCTATGAATCGGCCGCCGCCTTCAGCAAAGCCTTCAAGCGGATCATGGGCGCGGGTCCCGGACAGTTTCGCCGTATCGGCGCGGCGCGTGGTCGCGAGCCCGTACCCTCGAACGGAAACAAGCAAGCACGACCCTAGCTCTGCGCCGGCGCCGACGCGGCTTCCGAGCCGCGCCAGCGCACAGCTTAATTTACCTCACCGCGATGCCGTTGGCGCCGTCCGGGAGATTGTCGATTGTGGCGACCGGGTCTAGCTGGCCGCTCGCGCCGACACGGAGGCTAGCGATCGTCTCGTTACCTGAGTTCAACACGAATATGAAGCGGCCTGCCGGGCTCAAGGCCAGATCGATGGGCGCACTAGCCGCGCCGGTATTCCCAGCATCCGGATCGATCAGACTCAATTGTCCGCTGAACCGGATTCTGAAGGCGGAGATGGTACCGCTGCCGGTGTTGGTCGTAAAAGCCAAGCGCCCGTCGGGCGTCAGGGCCACCCAACATGCGGCGGTTTGTTCCGTCGGCACCGCGGGACTAATCATCCGTAGTTCATGATCGCGGTTACTCAGCCGGTATGAGGACAGCGTACTCGCATGTGTTTCATGTTCAATCTCCTGGGTTGGTTTCGACCTTTTCAGGCCTTACCGGAGGATGCTCCGGTTAACCATTAGTCGAAACTGAGCGATTGTTTATTACAGGCCGTAGAGAAGCTCCCTGAACGGGGCTGAAAGCTGTGGGGGAAAAGAGGACAGATTAATTTATTCCCCGCGGTCTTGCCGCGGGATCCTTTGCCATGGGGTTTCCAAAGGGGAGAAGCGCAGCCCCACGGGGTTCATACCCCGTGGTGGCGAAATCAAATTGATTTTTTTGCTCTTCGGTCGACGCGATAAAAATAGATCTCTAGAACATCCGGTTGAGGACTACCGGACCTGCATCGACTCAAAGACGATCAGTCAGAACATTGAGACGTCCTCACATAGAGCGCGATCGCGCGAAGGGAGATGATGCGTTCCGACGCCGAAGTCGATTTCGGCAAACTCCCAAGTCAACCACAGGAGATGCTCCATGAAACCTATACGTTTGCTCAAGTACTCCGTGCTCGCGGCGTCCATCGCGGCGCTTGGCGGGTCGCTCGTTGCGGGCAATGCCACCGCGGGCTCCGATCGCGACAACAAGCCCGAAGTCATCAGGTTCGCGCAGCGCGGTGATATCAAGCCGCTGCCGCTCCCACTCAAGCGGCGCCTTATTCGTCAGGCGAAGCGCCCGCACACCTTCCTGCCGATCACGGCCTTTTCCGAGGCGGATGATCCCAGCCAGCTTTTCCAGTTCTACCTGCTCGATACCAAGAACTTCCAGCCCAATGTCTTTACCTCGGTCATACCGGGGATTAACGACGGGACCATACCCACGGCCGCCAACGCCGCCAATGGCGGGTTGCGCACCATAGGCTCAGTTCGCGTGACCTTGGAGCCCAAGCCCGGCCTGCCCACCGACCCCAACGATCCGCGCGCCTTCATCGATATTTTCATGGATTTCTCGGGGTTGTTCGTGATCAACAATGAATCCGGCTGGTACGAAGGCTGGATGATCAGCGACATCAGAGTTCCGCCCGTCGCCGCACCGCGCCCCGACGGCACGGCGCAGTTCGGAACGATCACGGAGGCTGATTTCGATGCCATCGCCGCGCGCGGCAGCGGCAACAACAGCGTCATCGGCAATATCTTTACCGTGGACGGCAACCCGCCGCGCATGGGCAGCGCCAGCGACGTTTTCCCTGACCCGGCACGCCAGCCCAATACCGTCCCGCATCCGGTGAGCATGGGCGCCTTCAATGCGCAGCAGCAAAGCGACGTTCATGCGTATTGGGAGTTCAATCGCTCCACAAACTGGATCTTTCCGCACTACGAGCTGCCGTCTACGGGGGGCGTGCCTGGCACCTTTGCCGCGGGCCTGCAGTACGAAAGTCTGAGAAACCTCCAATCAGTGATCCCCGGCTCGGGACCCGAAGGCGTGGTCAACGACAAGCTCGTCTATGGAGATAACCCGGATGATCCGCGCGACCCGGACCGCGGGCTGGTCGAAGAAGAAGGGGCGCCGGGCAATCCGGCGCATCTGGAGTTCCGAAACCGCTTCATTCCCAGCGGCCTGGATCAGGAGGTGCTGTTCAACGCGTTCGTACGGGTGGCCTCTTTCCGGCCGGGCGTGACCGATGTCGGGCAGCGGCTGTTCCTCTCTTACGCGCAAGAAATCGCCAGGGTCGATCAGGACAGTGATGGTGTCATCTCCTTCGTAGAAGCGGACGTTGACGGCACCTCCGACGGCTTGCCGAATACGCGCCTGTACCTGTCGCCGTCAGCGTTCAATCGCTTCGCGGTCACGCGGGAGATCGACGATGGCCTGCTAGCACCGCGCTTCGCTCCCTTCCAGCGCGCTTACGTCCTGAGCGGCCCGCTGACGTTGGTGAACCCCAGCGTACCGGCTTCCGTGCCACGCGACGCCGACGATCGTTGATCGGTTTCGGCCCGAGGAGGCGGCCACCGCGCTTGCCTCCTCGGGTCTACGCGATTTCTACGATTTCTTCTCCTCGGCCCGTAATAAACAATCGCTCAGTTTCGACTAATGGTTAACCGGAGCATCCTCCGGTGATGCCTGAAAAGGTCGAAACCAACCCAGGAGATCGAACATGAAACACACCGGCGGCGAGTACAACACTCTTTTTGCGGGTCTCGGTGCCAAGGGCTACGACGTGGTTGCTTATTTCGCCGACGGCAAGCCCATACCGGGTTCAGACAAACACACGCAGGAGTACGGCGGCGTAATATGGAAATTCGCCTCCCGAGAGCACAAGGATCTGTTTGTGCAGAATCCCCAGAAGTACGCCCCACAATTCGGCGGCTTCTGCACCTGGGGAGTGGCCAACGGCAAGCTCTTTGATGTTGATCCCGTTAACGGCTGGAAGATCGTCGATGGCCGGTTGTACATGAACTTCAACGCCGACATCAATGCCACCTTCGCCGCGGATACCGAGGACTTTATCGTCAAGGCGAACAGCAATTGGGCCGGGCTGAACAGGTAATCGCGCCGAACCAGGCCCCACGATCTTGGTGCGGCGTGGGCGTAAACCCACCCCGCACTATTTCGGGAAGGAGCGAGAATGACACCAGCGAAAGCAGGCTTTAGGCTCGGAATCTATGTCTTCAAGGATGCCGAGGTCCTCGACTTTACAGCGCCCTATGGCGTGTTCTCAGTGGCGCGGCGTTTTGATCCCGAGCTGGACGCGTTTCTGGTTTCGGAGGCGCTCCGCCCCATCCAGACACAGGCCGGCTTCACCGTATTGCCGAATTACGACTTCAACGACCGTCCCGATCTCGATGCCTTCCTGATTCCAGGCGGTCCGGGCACGCGCCAGGAGATGCACAACGCCAATCTGCATGCCTACGTGAGTGCACTGCCGCGGGATTGCCTGCTGACCAGCGTCTGTACGGGCTCGTGGATCTATGCCAGCATGGGCTTGCTGGATGGAATTGCCGCGACCAATCGTAAAGAGCCTGATCGCCTGGAGTCATCGAATCTGGGTATGGTTCCCATCGATCGTCTGAAGCAGATCGCGCCCTCCTGCCGCGTCAGCAGGGCAAGGGTGGTGGATGCGGGTCGCATCGTCACCGCCGGGGGCATCGCCTCCGGCATGGAGTTGGGGTTTCACCTGCTGCGGCGCGCCGGATACCAGGAGAGCTTCATTGACGAGGTCGCACGGGTGATGGAGTACAGGGCGGCCTACGATCACTACCGCGCCGATGTGCAGACGTCATGAACGCCGACTTCGCGCTTGAGATTCATGTTCACCGCGAAGACCTGCTGCGCATCGCACGACTGCAGTTGCGCGATGACGGCGTCGCCGAAGACGTCGTGCAGGAAACCCTGCTTGCCGCTATGCAGGGGCAGGCCAAGTTCGAGGGCCGCGCCAAGCTCAAAACCTGGCTCATCGGCATTCTCAAGTTCAGAATCGTGGATGCGCTGCGCCAGCGCCGTCGTGACCCCATCCCGGTTTCTGCTCTCGAGCAGGAAACGAGTATCGAAGATCTGGAAGCGCTGTTCGGCCAGGAGGGGATGTGGCGCGCGAAGCCGTCCACCTGGAGTCAGGCGCCGGCGGAGATCGAGCAACAGGACTTTATGCAGATCATGGAACTATGCCTGACCAGGCTGCCACCGCTGACCGCGAGAGTATTCATGCTCCGCGAGATGTTCGGCATGGACAGTGAGGAAGTATGTGGACTGATTGCCATCACCCGCAATCATCTAGGTGTCCTGTTGTACCGGGCGCGCATGTCGCTGCGCAGCTGCCTTGAGATCCACTGGTTTCAGGCAGCAAGGGGCCAAAACGATGCTGTCGTGTAAAGACTCTTCCCGGCTGCTGTCCGACGCGCTGGACAGAGAACTCGATCCGCCCGAAAAAACGAGCCTGGATCAACACCTGGAGATATGTCCTGCTTGCCAGAACTGCAAAGACCACTTTGCACGGCTTATCGGTATGTTTAGTCGCCTGGTGGATGGTATGTTAACACATGGAAAAGGGCGAACGGAGAACCGTTGAGCATCACCTTCGGTGCATGATCGCACTCGAGGTGGGAGCCGGTCCAGTAATCTCTCGGGGCCGTGATGAATACGTGATGGTTCCGTGATGTCCAGACGATCTTTCGCCTGTACACTCTAGTTGCGCGAAGAGGGCGATTGAGGCCCACCGTATTGACCGACCCAGGCTGCGGCTGATATATGTAGTTATCTTCATATACGTATAATTCCATTGTTAGCGAGGTGCGCATGGCCGACGAGACCATCACGCGGCAGGTGAGCGAGCGATACGCCAGAGCGCTGGCGACCGGGGAGCAGATGTGCTGCCCGACCAGCTACAACTTCGAGGACCTGCGCCGATTCGTGCCCGAGGAAGTGCTCGGGGTCTCCTATGGCTGCGGCACGCCGGCCGGTCTGACGACGGTGCGGCCGGGCGAGACCGTCCTGGACATCGGCTCCGGCGGCGGCATTGACTGTTTCGAGGCCGCGCGGCTGGTGGGGCCGTCCGGCCGGGTGATCGGCGTGGATATGACCGATGAGATGCTGGCGTTGGCCAGGCGTAATGCGCCGCTCGTGGCGGCCAACCTCGGCTATGCAGCCCCTAACACCGAGTTCCGGAAAGGGCACGCCGAGGCCCTGCCGGCCGCGGACGGCTCCGTAGACCTCGTCATCTCGAACTGCGTGATCAACCTGGCGCCGGACAAGGCCGGGGTCTTCGGCGAGATGTATCGCGTGATCCGCCCGGGCGGGCGATTCACGATCTCGGACATTGTGGCCGATCAGCCGGTGCCGCAATACCTGATCCACGATACGCAAAAATGGGGCGACTGCCTGTCCGGTGCGTTGCCCGCGTGGAAGTACCTGGGCGGCCTGGCGGACGCCGGGTTCCTGGGGGTACACCAGATCAAGTTCTCCCCATGGCGGGTTATCGACGGCATTCATTTCTTTTCCTTGACGCTGACCGGCTACAAGCTACCGGACACGGCGGAGCCTGATGCAGTTCGGTTTGCCATCTTGGTGGGGCCGTTCAGCTGGGCGGTGGATGAGTTGGGACAGACCTACCGTCGCGGCAAGCCCGAGCCTGTCTCGGCGCACACCGCGCAGCTGCTGAAGACGCCGCCGTTCGAGCGGCTCTTTCTTCTATCCGACCAGCCGGTCCAGCTGGCGATGACCGATAGGCGTCTGATTTCGATTGTTCCCCCCGATGCGCCTTGCGTCTGGAAGGGCCACTTTGCCATCTTCACCGCGCCGTTCGCGGAAGCGGCGGACGACGATCACCATGTCTATCGGCGGGGCGTCCCGCTGGAGATCTGCTCAAAGACGCTGGATGTGCTGGACTCCGAGCCCTACGGCCGGCATTTCACGGTCCTCAACCGAGCCAGTGAGGCGGTTGCGGGTAATGAGATCTCGTGCGATCCGGACGGCGGTTGCTGCTGACATGTCTAAACCGATGCTGACCGAACGGGAATGCGCGGGCGTCATGCGGGCGCTGGGGGATGAAACGCGTCTGAAGATTCTGGAATCGCTGCTGGGACAGGAGAAATGCGTGAGCGATCTGGTCGAGGAAATCGGCAAACAGCAGCCGCACGTGTCCCACCATTTGCGAGTCCTCAGAGAGGCAGGTCTGATCGAAGGTCTGCGGGAGGGCCAGCGCGTCTGCTACCGGATCGCGCCAGGCATCCAGCGGCAGTTGAAGGACAGCAAGCAGCAGGCCATTGAGTTGGGCTGCTGCCGGATCAGTTTCCCGTCGAGTTGCCGGTCGCGAGGAGATCCTCGTGAGCGTCCCGGCTCTACCAGCCTTTGACATGACACTGGCGAAGCACGGATATGCTGGTCTGCGGGGCGCTGGGCATCGATAGTCGAAAACGCCGTGCCGCAAACGATCCACGAGTTCGATCACGCCCTGCTGGCTCGCCGGCGGATCGTGACCGGCATGCACTGTTACGGCTGCATCACTGGCGCGAGGTGCTCCTGCGGGGCGCCATAGCCTGAGAACTTTTGTTGGGAGTTATCTAAATGAAATTCTATTGGGACCTGTCGAGGGGGGAGGTGCTCGGAGCTGTGCTGATGGTTGTATCGCTGGGTGTCCCGGTATCAGCCGGAGCCCAGGCGACCGCAGCGGACCAACTGACCGGGAAACTTGTGATCACCGGCTCCAGCACCATCGCGCCGCTGATCGCCGAGATCGCCAAGCGTTTTGAGCAGCAGAACCCAGGCGTGCGGGTGGACGTGCAAACCGGTGGCTCGTCGCGCGGCATCAGCGACGCTCGCAACGGGCTCGCCGATATCGGCATGGTCTCGCGCGCGCTTAAACCGGAGGAGAACGACCTGTCCTCGCATATCCTGGCGCGTGACGGTGTCACGCTCATCGTCCATGCCTCCAACCCCGTCACCGCATTGACCGAGGAACAGGTCGTGGGCATCTATACCGGCCGAATCCAGAGTTGGAAGGATGCCGGTGGCGTTGACGCGCCGATCACGGTCGTCAACAAGGCCGAGGGGCGCTCGACGCTCGAGTTGTTCCTGGCGTACTTCCAGCTCAAGGCGGAGGAAGTGAAGCCATCGGTCGTGATCGGCGACAACGAACAGGGCGTGAAGACCGTGGCCGGCAATCCCGAGGCGATCGGCTACGTGTCGGTGGGCAGCGCCGGGTACGCCGCCATGCACGGTGTGCCCATCAAGCTGCTGCCCCTGGATGGCGTGGCAGCGTCGAGTGAGACGGTTGTCGATGGCAGCTTCCCGCTGGCCCGCCCACTGGTGCTGGTGACGAAGCCGCGGCCGGGCAACCCTCTGGTGCGGCCGTTTCTGGATTTCGCGCTCTCGGCCGAGGTCAACGATCTGATCCTCGCGCTGTCGTTTGTCCCCGTCCGCTAGAGACGCGGTGCTGGCCGCGGCCTTGCGGGCCGCGGCCTTCATCTGCGGCGCCTTCGTGGTGCTGATGGTGCTGTTCGTGCTGCACGAGTCCTGGCCCGCGCTACGGGAGATCGGGCCCAGCCGTTTCTTCACCGACCCTTCCTGGCATCCACAGAGTGGCGCGGCCGCCGGCACTTTCGGTCTCGTGCCGATGATCACCGCGTCACTCGCGCTCACCGCAGGCGCGATGGCGCTCGCTGCGCCGCTCGGTCTGCTCTGTGCGCTCTTCTGCACCGACTACGCCCCGCACGGTCTGGCCACGGCATTCCGCCGGCTGATGGAAGTGCTGGCGGGCATTCCGTCCGTGGTCTACGGCTTCTGGGGGCTGGTCGTGCTGGTGCCGCTGATCAACCGCTGGCAGCCGCCGGGCGCGAGCCTGCTTGCGGGGATCCTGGTGCTGGCGCTGATGATTCTGCCGACCATGGCGCTGCTCGCGCAAACCGCCATCGCGACGGTGCCCGCAGACTACCGGCGCGGCGCTGCGGCGCTTGGTCTCACGCGCGTGGGCACGCTTTGGGGCGTCGTGCTGCCGGCGGCGCTCAGCGGGCTCTACACGGCGGCGCTGCTCGCCGTCGGCCGCGCCATCGGTGAGACCATGGCGGTGCTGATGGTCTGCGGCAATGTCGTGCGCAGTCCTTCGAGCCTGTTTGCGCCGGTGCGCGCGCTGACCGCGAACATCGCGCTGGAGATCGCCTACGCGCTCGATGATCACCGCTCCGCCCTGTTCGTCAGCGGTCTGATGCTCGCGGCGGCGGTGGTTGTGCTGGTGCTCGCGGCAGAACGTCTGAGCCAGGTGCATGACTGAGAGCGCACGCCTCGCCGACCGTCTGCTCGCCGGCGCGGTGTGGCTGGCAGCCACCGCAGTCACCGGCGTGTTTCTGTGGCTGCTCACGGATCTCCTGCGCGAAGGCTCAGCCGCGCTGTCCGTGAGCTTCCTCGTTGACGAACCGCGCGACGCAGGACGTGCCGGCGGAATTGCGCCGATCCTCGTCTCCACGCTGCTGATCCTCGGCGTGTGCCTGGCCGTGGCACTACCGCTGTCGCTGGCCTGCGCGGCGTATCTCGCCGAATACACGCGCCACGAGGACCGCGCCGGCCGCACGGTGCGCGTGAGTCTGGAGGTCCTCGCGGGCATGCCGTCCATCGTCTTCGGACTGTTCGGCAACGCACTCTTCTGCATCACCCTCGGCCTGGGATTTTCGATTCTCTCCGGCGGTCTCACCTTGGCCTGCATGGCGCTGCCGCTGATGATCCGCGCCACCGAGGAAGGCTTCCGCGCCGTGCCGGGCGACTACCGCAGCGGCGCGGCCGCGCTCGGCCTCTCGCGCTGGACCACGCTCACGCATATACTTTTGCCCGCCGCCTTGCCGGGGCTGATTGTCGGCACCGTGCTCGGTATCGGCCGCGCGCTCGCAGAGACCGCCGCGCTGATCTTCACCAGCGGTTACGTCGATCGCTGGCCGGACTCGCTGATGGATTCCGGACGCGCGCTGTCCATCCACATCTACGACCTCGCGATGAATGTGCCCGGCGGGGAGCGCAACGCCTATGCGGCTGCGTTGGTGCTGATTGCACTCTTGCTGGTGATCAACGTGCTCGCCTCCCGGGCCGCGAACCGCTTGCTTGTCCGCGGTTACGCCGGAGCGGGGGCATGAGCGGGGTGGCGCTGCATGTCGAAGGGTTGTCCGTGCGCTTCGGCGAGCACCGGGTGCTGGAGGAGGTGAGCCTCTGCGCAAAACGCCATGCCATCACCGCGCTGATGGGCCCCTCGGGCTGCGGCAAGACCAGCTTTTTACTGTGCATCAACCGCTTGTGCGACCACGCCTCCGGCTGCGCGGTGGGCGGCCGCGTGCGCGTGGAGGGCGAGGACGTACTTGCGCCCGGCACCGATCTGCTCCGTCTGCGCCGCAAGGTCGGGATGATTTTTCAGAGACCGACGCCGTTTCCGCTTTCCATTCGCCGCAATCTGGAACTACCGCTGCGCGAGCACGGCGTGCGCAGCCGCGCCGCGCTGGAGGAGGCAATGGAAACCGCGCTACGCAATGTCGGCTTGTGGGAGGAGGTGAAGGACCGGCTTGAGACGCCGGCGCTGGCGCTCTCGGGCGGTCAGCGTCAGCGCTTGTGCATCGCGCGCGCCATCGCGCTCAAACCGCAGGTGTTGCTGATGGACGAGCCTTGCTCGGCGCTAGATCCCATCTCCAGCGGCGTGGTCGAAGACCTCATCGCGGGGTTCCGCGGCCGCTATACGGTACTCATCGTGACCCATAACCTCGCCCAGGCCCGGCGCATCGCCGACCACTGCGGTGTGTTCTGGGTCACGGACGGTGTGGGACGGCTGATCGAGTTCGGCGCGACGCAGCAGGTGTTCGAAGCGCCGCGCGACCCGGTCACCGCCGCCTATGTGCAGGGTTTGAGAGGTTAGGAGCCCTGTGCCGTCAAGCTCCTGGCGGACGTCACAATGGTTATGGCCGCTCGTGCTTAGCGCCTTTTTTCTCTCGGCTTTCTTTCGGCTATCGTGGCTGCGAAGCCGAAGCCGCTGCGCCCGCATTTACGCGCACGAAGTCCAGGATCGCCGCTAGCACTTGCGGCCAACGTTGAGGGTTGTACAGGCCCAGCAGCGGCGCAGTGTGGCCGGCACCGGGCAGGATGACGAGCTCGGCGGCGACATCGTGCTGTCGGAGTTTTTGGGCCAGTTCGACGCTGTCGCGTGCCTCGACCACCCGGTCGTGCTCACCGTGAATCAACAGAAACCCGGGTTCGGATCCGTCGATGAAATTGATCGCCTGCGCCTGCGGCCATTGCGCAGGCGGACCGAACACCTTGGTGTACTGTCCGGTGATGGCGAAGTCGTAGGGTCCGGCCAAGCCGATCACGCCGGACAGATGGCGCGGCTTCAGGCCGTACGGCTTGAGGTAGCGCTGGTCCGTGCCGAGCAGGGCGGCGATCTGCGCACCCGCCGAATACCCCGCCAGAAACAGGCGTCGGGGGTCCCCACCGAAATCGCGTGCGTGCGCATGGGTCCACGCCACCGCGCGGGCGGCATCGTCGACAAACTCCGGAAACATCGCCCGCGGGTAGGTGCGGTAATCGGCGACGATCGCGAGGATGCCCTGTTGCACCAGTCGCCGGCCGACGAACCGGAATTGATCGCGCCCGCCGCGTTGCCAGGCGCCCCCGTAAAAGAACACCACCACCGGCGCGGTGCGTGCGCCAAGACCCTGAGGCCGGTACAGGTCCAGCGACAGACCCAGGTCCGGTGCGAACGCCACGGTGGCCTCCGGCGGCGGCAAGCCGCTATTGGCGATTCCAAATACCAGGCGCGCGCAACCGCTGCTAAGCAAGGTGCCGAGGGCCAGGACGGAGCCCGCCAAGACGGATCGCAATCGCATGCAAGGATCTCCATGAGGGTGGTGGGTCGAGCCCCACGCTTTTGTAAACGCCTATTCCCTTTCGTCAGGTCGCGGTATTGTAGCCGCCAACGGTTTATTTATGTTCTTGCGCCATGCGACTCTGGACGGTCCATCCCTGCTACCTCGACGCAAAGGGCTTGGTCGCGGCGTGGCGCGAGGCTCTGCTCGCCCAGAAGGTGTTGCAGGGGGCAACGCGCGGCTACCGGTACCACCCGCAGCTCGAGCGTTTCCGGTCGCATCCGGAGCCGCTCGCGGCGTTCCTCGCCGGGATTGCCCGCGAGGCGAAGAAACGCGGCTATTGCTTCGACACAAGCAAGATCGGGCGGCCACCGTCCGCCAGCAAGCTCGCCGAGACGCGCGGCCAGCTGCTGTACGAATGGCGCCACCTCAAATCGAAACTGCGCCAGCGCGCGCCCGAGCGGTACCGCAGCTATCGGGCCCTCGAGCGGCCGCGCCCGCACCCCCTGTTCCGCATCGTCCCCAGCAAAGTCAGGGACTGGGAAAGGACGGAGCACTAGCCGCGTTTTTCACGCAGCGGCCTTACGAGATGGTCAGGCCGGCAATACCCTCAACCCTCGATCGACGAGATCGAGGACGTCGCGGCGGCCGGCCACGGGCAGTGGTGGCGGCAACGCATCCCCGGCACCATCGGCGGCCACAGGCCGTAGGAAACCGAGGTGCACGAAGCCGTCGGCGCGGCCGTCGCCCTGGAGATCCACGAGCGCCCATTGCCCCTCGCGGGCGAGTATATTCACCTTCGTGTCGGTCGGGAGGGTGCGGATGGCCGGGAACTCGGTGCCGGCCCCGCCGCGGAGCTTAAGGCCGTCTCGGGCGATGACCGCATGCGGGTCGCCGCTGTCCGTCGCCGCGCGTGGCGGCACCGGCGCCGTCGACATCGCGGGGCTCGGACCGGCTTCAGGCTCATCCCAGCCGGCGACGGTCGCCGTGTCGATACGGGTGGTGAGCTCCTCGGGCGACGTGTCGATCTCGAAATGCATCGAGTCCTTGACCGACTCCCACGAGCCGCCCCATTCGAGCCCCCGCTGGCCACCCTTGGTCCTGATCGCGAGCGCATCGGCGGCAGCTCTGGCGTCATGTCGGTGTCGGCGGCGCCGAACCGCACGGCCTCGCCGCGCTCGGCCTGAGTTGCCTGGTTGGAGAAGCGCACCTTCCGCTTGTCGGGGGTCCGCAGAAACGGCTTGGTGTTCCAGTTGATGTCGAGCGCAATGCCGTAGGAGTGGAGGCTCTTCTGGTTAGTACCCTTGAGATTGGGCGATTATCCCGTACGTGACTTATAAATGCTGCCCAAAGTACTATGCAAAACGACAGGCCGGTTTTGTATATGTCATTTGTCTCTTATCTCTACTTATGGCAGGTGTCCCAACTAATGCACTAGCTGGTTGTATTTTGTGGTCCGCAGACGGGAAATCTTACGTAGGCAGAATGATTGCTTGGGGGGAGCGTGGAGGGCTCATGAATGAGTTCAATACGGGCACATTGTTCATGATGATGAAGCACGGAAGAATCAAAGATGTCTCGATATTCAACGCGAGACCATATAAAAACATTGATTTTACGCTCCCAAATTTCGATCATCTCTTGCAACGGAATGAGAAGGAATCCAGTTTCCGCCATGGAACGCGGTCCCATAACTGTCGCAGAGGTGACGTCATCAGCAATAAATTTAGGAACTTCCTCTTTGTTTCCGGTTGCGACTTTAATCTTTTTAATCCAATAACGAGCATCAGTACCAGGAGTGATCCCTACGTTTTCATAGGTTGCGGAGAACAAATAGTTTCTAATCTTCTTCCCATCAGAAGAATCAATGGCGGAGTTAAATCCCTTGGCGAACACAAAGGCGCGCATTTGCTGGCGAGCAATCTGTTCGGAGCTTTTGACTATTTTTTTAGTAGCTCCCCACAAGAAAGCAGTAAATATGGCCAAGCCAGCCGTAACGGTACACAAAGCGGCGGTGAGATAAACAAGCCACCATTCGGCAGACGCATAATTCTCTTGGTGTTCGGGGTTTTCGGCGGCTTGTTGGTTAGCAGTATTGGGTGGGATAAGTTTTTTAGTGGTAAGAATAAGAGCGGAATCATTCTGATTGTAATTGGTACTTTTTCCATTTTGTTCGGGATTGGTATTTGGCTGCTGAATGGTTTCAGATGGAGCTGGGGGTGGCTGCTGTGATTGCTCGGCGGCAAACACATGGGCAACTACTACGAGCCAAATCGCAGCGGAAATATTTGCTATTTTCATCATTAACAGTCTTGGATGGCCGCTCCGAAAATATTTTCATTGTTGCGGTTGTTGTATCTGAATTGGAACTCGCTAACGTAAAGCGGAAGGTACTTCTTGCTAACCTTGTGGAACGTCCCGATGATGCCGCGCTTAACCAGCGACCAGAAACCTTCAATGGTGTTTGTATGAATTGCGCCGTGAACGTATTCGCCTGCGCCGTGATGCACCATACCATGCGGGAAACTACGGTCAAGATACCGATAGCCGCTATGATTGTCAGTAGAAATCAAGCTTACCCTGTCAGATATTGTTTCGCGTACGAAGCAGTTCAGAGTTTCGGCGCGCGTGTTCTCAATCACGCGGCAAACAACATTGCCCTTGCGTTGAACTGCTCCGACGATGATTTCTTTTCCTGTTCCGCCAGTGCCGCCGAAGTCACCGCGCCCGCCTTTGCCTTTGTGTTTATTCTTGGCTTTCCCGCCGACAAAGGTTTCGTCTACTTCGACATACCCAATAAGTTGCTTGAATTCCTGGTTGCCGAGCGCAACGCGAATCTTGTGGCACATTCCCCATGCGGTTTTGTAGGAACCGAAGCCCATATAGCGGAAAATTTGCAGCGCGCTCATGCCCTTTTTGCTGGTAAGCATCAGATGCATTACGCGGAACCATTCGCGCAGCGGCTTATTAGTATTCTCGAAAATAGTATCGACCAGCACAGAGAAACGATAGCTGGTGTTCGGCGCGCAGTTGTAGCACTGCCAGTGAAAATCCTTAGTGCCATGCTCACGTGCTTCAAAGCCACAACGCGGGCAGCGCACTACGCCATCAGGCCAGCGATTGGACTTAAGGTAAGCCTTGCATGCGCCCTCGTTCGGAAAGTGACGCTCGAAGTCAACTATGCTCATTTGATGGATTCTGTGATGCGCCGTTTTGATCCGCTTGGCCATAACTGCTCTCCCGTTAATTTATGGATTTCATAATGACACGGCTAAAAGTAAAAGTCAAGTACGGGATAATCGCCTGAGATTGCGGCAGTTGAAGCTGTCGGTGTCGGTGGTGCGGATGTCGTAGCGATGGTGCCGCAAGACCGCTGCAAGCGCCTCCCAGGCTGGCGCGCTCGGGGGTGCGACCCGGATCCGGTCGGGGCCGAACGGCACTAGCTAGCACCATCTTGGTTTCCTCGCATTCGAAGGTCTTCCACAGCTGCCGCAGCTTTGATGTCGATTCGCCCATGTCATGCCTCAGCGGCTGGTGATGAATTCCCGTAAAGTTTCCTGGGTTCATAGGTGCTTGTGCAGTGAAGAATGTCGCAAGGTTTCTGCGACGAATTCACTTGACATCCGGCTCGGAGTACCCGGAAGTCAGCCGCATAACGGCCATTGGCCAGGATGTCCATCACCGGTTTATTCATCTCGTTTTCTCGGCCTTCTCCGCTTGAGTTGCTCCTTCCCAATGTCATTGTCTAGCCCAGTTGTTGGTTTGAGGTAGCCTCAATAAACTTCTTGAGCTCCGCTGGTTTCTGTCGGCTTAGCTCGTGGTTTGTTCCTTGCTGCTGTTTTGCTTGGCTTGTCCTAACGCTGGCTTCTGCACTTGTTTGCCTCGTTCACCCTTACGAAAAAAGCACCTAAGGCTGCTGCGACCAAAGCCTGCAGAGGCCCCAACCACAGGTTCGACTGCTTCATCAGGTCGAGGAGTGGAACGTCTGTGAAAGGCTGAAGAAATGGTGTCGTGGCTACGAGAGCGGCAACTGCCGCGCGACCTGATGCACCCTCCGCGTCTGGTTTATCGAACCACAAATGTATAATGCCCGCATCAGCCGGATTGTCTCAGATCAAAGTCAAAAGAGTAAGTACGGACGTCCGATGACGGATGCCAATGAGATCGCGCGAGCGATAGCGCCACCGGGCCGCAGGCAACCCGTGCTCACCAGCCGGCGCGTGTTCTGGCGGCGTGCGGTCTGACCGCTTGCGCTAGCGGCCGGGCGTGGCGGGCGAGCGAACGCCCATCGGCGGGCCACGGTGTCCCGGTAGGCGGGCCGGGACACCTACGGAACGAACCACACCCTCGTTGCCTTGACGCTGAGGTGACCTTCGATGGCCCGGGTTTAAAAGACATCGAAATCCGCATGGTCGGGACGCATCGGGCTGCCAACTACTGGCAAGCCACGGCACCCTGGAATTGCGGCCCGACGGCGGGCTGGATTACGATCCGGAGGCGGGTTTCGAGGGAGTCGATCGCTTCGCCTACAAACTGCGCGACGGAGACGTGTATTCGGCACCGGTGGAACCCAGCGTCACGGTGCGCAGCCACCTCGACGTCGCGCACGCCGATTCGGCGCCGCTGATCGACGGAATACTGGATGCCGCAGGGACGAAGGCTGCGCGCCAGCCTCTGAATCGCCCGATCGCTGGAACCGGACACGCCGATTTTTCCGCGACGTTCCGGCCGCTCTGGGATGCCCAGCATTTTCTATATGCTAGTGGAAGTCAGCGATACGACGCCAATGACGGACTCCCCGAAGCGAACGGCGGACGATGACGCAGTCGAAATTTATTGGGACGCCAACAACAATGAAAACACCATCCCCCATAAAATTCCCATTCCTATCCCCCGCACAGGTTCTTCCCAGTTCGCGAAACGTCCGCCTCGCACGCGGGCTGTTGGCATGCGCCGCGGTGGCAGCGCTGCTAGCCCCGCCCAGCGCCCACGCGCAGGGCGTGGACGATCCCGAGCGCGGTTACCTGAACGTCGTGGTCCACAGCGGCCGGACGCCGTCACAATTCGCCACAGACACCCCCACAGCGGCGACCGCAAATACTACGGCACTGCAGGCCGCTTTGAACTACGCTTACACCAACTTCCTCGTTGCGTTTTTCCCGGCGGGCACGTATTACGTCAATGGCACCTTGGAGTGCGCCTCCGTGCGCCAGGCGGGGGTTAGTTCAGTGAACAGTCCCCACCATGTTTTGGTTGGTTCGGCGGCGGGATCGCTTAGACCTCTGATCAAGCTGGCAACCAGTGCTCCCAGCTTTGACACCGTGGGGGGAAAGAAGGCGGTGATCCGATTTAGTCACGACGACACTGATCCTGATCTTATCTACAACAACCAGAGCCAGAATTTTTATTCCATGCTGCGGGGCATTGACGTTGACGCCAACCACCACCAAGGCGCGGTGGGCGTGCATTTTGACGCTGGCCAGGGCAGCTCGGTCGAGAACGTGAGGGTGACCGCCACCGATGCGTTTGCCGGATTCTACGGCCTGCCCAGCCGCGCGGCCGGCGCCGTCAACATCGAAGTGCAGGGGGGCCAGTATGGCATCTATCACATTACCGAGGGAACCGCTCCGGATGGCTTGGGATCGGCGGCGGGGACTGTGGTTGCCGGGGCGATCCTGGCCAACCAAACGGTGAGTGCGGTTTACTACGATGGCTTTTCGCCCATGGCGCTCGTGGGCTTTGAAATCGTGACTGGCGCTGGCCTCAATTCCGCGATCCGAATCCCGGACGGCTTCCAGACGCGCTCCGCGACCCTCAGCTTGGTGGACGGGACGATCACCATCGGCAACAGCAGCGTGACTGCTCTTCTAAACACCTTGGACGCTCAAGGCGGCCGCAACTTCTACGTGCGCAATGTCTATATCACGGGCACCAACAAGCTTGTGCAGAGCAGCCCCAATCCGGTGGTGACCAGGACCGGAACCTGGAAGCTAATCAATGACTACTCCTTTTGCCATCCGGCGAGCTACGGAGCTGGCGGCGACACCTTTGTGAGCTCGAATCTGATAGGTGGCGTCTTAAGCCAGAACGAAGTGATCGCTGTGACTGAGAACGCTAGCGCCCCGCCGACGGATATACGCAGCCGCCACGTGTGGGCCGCGCTGCCCTCGGTGGAGGACAGCGACGTGTATATTCCCGGCCCCAGCGAGTTGCCTGCGGATGGCACTAATGTCAGGAGCCAGTTGCAAAGCCTCATTGACGCGCATCGCAAGCTCTACGTGCCGCCGGGCACCTACTCGATCGGGTCACCTGGCATCACGCTCCACGCCGACACCATTCTGTCTGGCGCCGGACGGCATCTGACCAAGCTGAAGACCCATTCAAGTTGGCTGCCCACTGCGGCCGCCACGGTCGTGAGCACCGACAACAGCGACACGGCGATTACCTACTTGGGCGATCTCTCTATTGGCGTCAACACGTTGAATTTGGCCAACGCTTGGTTCACGGCCTTGGAGTGGCGCGCCGGGAGAAACTCGATGGTCAAGATCGGCCACGTTTACGCTTGGAGCGCGCCGCAGATCAACGGTGCAGGTGCCAAGGACGCCAATCCCATTGACCTGATCCGGGCCACCGGCAGCGGCGGCGGGCGCTGTATTTTGCCGGCTCCGTCGAGCGAGAGCGCAACGACCATGCGAATTTCCGCCAGCTCCGGGTCACCGGTACTTCCGGGCCGCTTTGGATTTACGGGCTGAACATGGAGCACGCGCGGGGCGATACCTTTTCCGACTTTGTCAATAGCAGCAACATCCGCATCTACTGTCTCAAGACGGAGCATGGCGGCGCGTTCGCGAATGATTTGTTTGAGGAACATAATCCTTTCGTGACTCTGACCAACACGGACAATTTTGCCCTGTTCGGTCATGGCGCGCTCCGTGGAGCGCCCGGATCGGGCCGGGGCAGCTTCCAAGTTGGGACCGGGAGCAGCGGCGTCCTCGCCGCAGGAATCGTCCCCCAGAACACCGATTCCGCCTTCCCCAACGGCAACACACTCCATGACTTCATTTACGGAGAATTCCTCGATTACCCCCAAAGCGTGGCGCTCTACCAACGGGACACGCTCGATGACTCCGTGATGACGCACGACGGTATTTCCTATGGCCCGCTGGGAGATACCACGCCCCCTGCGGTCCCAACCGGGCTCACGGCCAGCGCTGGCAACACGCAAGTCACCCTCGACTGGAATGACAACACCGAGGGCGATCTCGCCGGCTACAATGTATACCGGTCCACGACCTCCGGCGGCCCCTACTCCAAAGTCAACGGCCCGTTGGTGACGGCATCAACCTACCTCGACACCGGGCTGACCAACGGCACCGCCTACTACTACGTGATCACCGCAGTGGACACGGCTAGCAACGAGTCCGGCAACTCGAACGAGGCCTCCGCCACACCGAGCGCACCAGGCTCCACAACCTTGCTGGAGGACGGCTTCGAGACCGACTTCAGCAAGTGGACCGACGGCGGCACGACTGACTGGGATCCCGCGACCTCCCAGATGCATATTGGCAGCTATTCGGCCCATGCCGGCTCCGCCGACAACGACCTGACCTCGGACAATCTCGATACCACCGGCTCCAGTTCGATCACCATCGAGTTCTGGTACCGGGATGACGACATCGACAACGGCGACAATGTCTTCCTGCAGTTGTACAATGGCACTACCTACAACAACAGGTTCGAGCTAGGTAACACATCGCCCGAGGACACGTGGCATTTCTATACGGAGACGATCAACAACAGCGGCGGCGCTACCCAGTACTTCCGCTCCAACTTCCGCATCCGGTTCGAAGGCACCTCCATCGACTCAGGCGAGAGCCTGTGGATCGACGACGTGAAGGTCACGGTTCAATAGGAAATGTAACGCGAATTATATTCCGGCCGAAAGAAGAGCCGCCTATCTTCTTTCGGCCTTTTGTGGCGCCAGGACTGCGATTATATAAACCCTAAATTCATCCACGGTCTCAATGATCGCCGGATCGATGAGCGGGCAGTCCGAGGTACCTTGGCCACCGGTCACACGCATCTTGTCCGGCCGCACGCCCTTGCGGATGAAGAGGTCCCGGTAGCCGTCGGAAGCAACGCAGAATATATCGTACAAATCGGAAAGTCCCGTGGCCGCGGTCTGCGCGATCCAGCGGGGTAGCTTGAGCACTTTGACGAGATGGAACGTCAGCGTCTCGGGATCGGTCATGCCTTCTTGCACCAACACCAGCTTGGTCTCCAAGATGTTGCGCGGCACGATGAGATCGCTGCAGGTGACGACCAGAGGGCGTGAAGTAGGCCTCGAATTGCGGCAACTGCCAAGCGACCTGATGCACCCTCCGCGTCTGGTTCATCGATCCACAAATGTATAATGCCCGCATCAGCCGGATTGTCTCAGATCAAAGTCAATAGAGTAAGTACGGACACCCCATGACCGATGCCAATGAGATCGCGCGAGCGATGGTGCCGCCGAGCCGCCGGCAACGCGTGCTCATGCCGCTCTTGTCGCTCGCCCTGTTTTTGGCCGCGAGCTCGGCCATTTACCATCTTCTGCAGGAGCTGGATGTCAACCGCATGCTCGCCGAGGTGCGGCAGCGTTCCCCCGGGCAATTGGGGCTCGCATTGTTGCTGACGACCGCGAGCTACACGGTGCTCATCGGCTATGACTGGTCAGCGCTCCGTTACATCGGGCAGGCGGTGGCCTTTCGCACCGTGGCCTTCGCGGCCTTTTGCGGTTGCGCGATTGCCAATACCGTGGGCGTCAACATCGTCTCGGGCGGTTCGGTGCGCTACCGTATCTATGTCCCGGCCGGCCTCGGCACCTTGGATGTAGCCCAGGTCACGCTCTTTGGCATGGTCGCCTACGGGATCGGAAACTTCGTCCTGGGGGCGGCCGCCTTGACCCTGCACCCGGATCTCATTGGCCGCTTTCTACCGGTTCCGCCCGGACTATTGCACGGCCTCGGCGTCTCCGGATTAGCCCTGTTCGTGACCTTGGCTGTTCTGGTCTTTTTTCGGCGCACGCCGATGCCGATCGGCCGTTGGCGGTTTCGATTGCCGAGCGGGCGGATCGCGATGGCGCAGTTGTTCTTCACCCTCGCGGACATCGTCTTCGCCGGGGGGTGTTTGTACGTGCTATTGAACGCACCGGATGTGCCCTTCATCGCCTTTCTCGCCGTCTATTCGATCGCGACGCTCGCGGGCATGGTGAGCCATGTGCCGGGCGGGCTCGGCGTCTTTGAGAGCATCTTGCTCCTGAGCTTTCAAAGCTTGATTTCGACCGAATCTCTCGCGGCGGCGCTGTTGCTCTACCGCGCCGTTTATCACCTGGTCCCGCTCTCACTCGCCGCCGCGCTGCTTGCCGGGCGCGAGGCGCTCGATCGCGTCCGGCCATGATCGCTCCGCCGAAGGAGAATTGAGATTGATGTCAAACACGCGCGTCTGTTG
>JBIMKD010000410.1:0-8410 GCA_043673815.1 Chromatiales bacterium | reverse complement strand
GTCGTAAGCACAACCTCGCCCGTTTGGGCGGCCCGCGTGCGGTTGATGGCGCCCCAGCTCATGGAGCAATTAAAGGCACAATGCCCGAACGAGACCCTGCGCGCCTTCCATGTGAGGATCCACCCGCGGGTAGAAACAACGCACAAACCGAACGCTACACGTCCCGTTCTGTCATCGGGCAGCGCTGGCCTCTTGCTCTCTGTATCGAAACAGTGCTCGGATCACGGTTTGGGACTCGCCTTAGAGCGCCTATCAAAAAACGGTTAAGTACCTTTAAAACCTCTTATACGGCCGGCGATGGGCGCATGAAGTTGATCGGCAATTCCACCTCGTCCTTGAAACTAACGAGCTCCCACGCTGTTTTATCTCCCAGCAACTTCCGAAGCAATCGATTGTTCAATGCATGTCCCGACTTGTGGCCATGAAATGCCCCGATAAGGCTGTGACCCAATAAGTAAAGATCCCCGATGGCGTCCAGAATCTTATGTTTTACAAACTCGTCTTCATAGCGCAGACCGTCTTCGTTTAGCACGCGGTAATCGTCAACGACGACGGCATTGCTGAGGTTCCCTCCCAACACCAAATTCATTTCGCGCAGCATCTCGACCTCCTTCAGGAATCCAAAGGTGCGCGCGCGGCTGACTTCTTTTACGAACGAGGTGGTCGAAAAGTCGACCTCCGCGAACTTGCACGACTCGCGAAAAAATGGATGATCGAACTCGATGGAGAATGACACTTTAAAGCCATCGAAAGGCTCAAATTTTGCCCATTTATCCCCGTCTTCGACCGCAAGCTCGCGTTTGATGCGAATAAACCGCTTCGAGGCGTTCTGTTCCTCAATACCGGAAGACTGTAGCAGAAAGACAAACGGCCCCGCGCTCCCGTCCATGATCGGAACCTCGGGCGCACTGACATCGACATAGGCGTTATCGATACCGAGGCCAGCGAACGCGGACAGCAAGTGCTCCACGGTGGAAATACGCACCTCACCCCTGGCGAGGCTGGTCGATAGCTGCGTATCGCCGACGTTCTCGGCGCGCGCCCGGATTTCCACCGGTGGATTGAGATCCGTGCGGCGAAAGATGATCCCAGAGTTTGCCGCGGCGGGGCGTAGTGTCACTAAAACCTTTTTCCCGGTGTGTAAGCCTACCCCAGTGGCGCGAATGACATTTTTGAGAGTGCGTTGTTTTATCATGTGCCCCCCGCTCCTCAGTTGTTATCGCAAGTCTAACATGCGTTACCGCAATGCAACAAAAATGCCCCCCGTGTCATGAAAGCCTTAATCCGCCTGCCGTCTTAAGAAGGCCGGTATGTCAAGATAATTTGGGCTGGCCTTATCGAGAGTTACCAGATCTTTGTCTGCCTTGTTGCGGATGACCGTCGGGCGCTCGAGCGCCTTGTAATCGATCTCGGCGACGGGCTTAGATTTATTCAGGACCACCGGTTCCACGAGCGAGCGCGGCTCGTTGCCGATACCCGTGGCGACGACGGTCACGCGCACCTCATCGGTCATGGCCGCATCGATCACGGTTCCCACCACCACGGTTGCGCTGTCGGATGCGAAGCCTTTAATGGTATTTCCGACTTCCTCGAACTCGCCCATCGTGAGCTCCGGTCCCGAGGTAATGTTCACTAAAATTCCCTTGGCGCCGGAGAGATTAACGTCTTCCAGCAGGGGACTCGCTATAGCCGATTCCGCCGCAACGCGGGCGCGGTCGGGTCCCGTAGCCACGCCCGATCCCATCATCGCCATCCCCATCTCCGACATCACCGTGCGCACATCGGCGAAGTCAACGTTAATGAGACCCGGGCAGGTGATCAGCTCGGCGATCCCTTGAACGGCCCCCAGTAATATGTCGTTAGCGCATCTAAAGGCGTTCAGCAAACTGATCTCCCTGCCGAGCACGGCGATTAGCTTCTCGTTCGGGATGGTGATTAGCGAATCGACGTATTGGCTGAGGTGCCGGATCCCATCGGCGGCGATTTCGGCGCGCTTTTTACCTTCAAACGCGAACGGTTTCGTCACCACAGCCACGGTGAGAATGCCCATCTCCTTGGCTACCTGCGCCGCGATTGGCGCCGCGCCCGTCCCGGTCCCGCCACCCATTCCGGCAGTGATGAACACCATGTCCGCGCCGTCCAAGACATCCATGAATCGATCGCGGTCCTCAAGCGCGGCTTGCCGTCCTTTCTCCGGATCGGCGCCCGCGCCGAGGCCCTTGGTGATATTGCTGCCGAACTGGATGATGGTCCTGGCCGAGCAGTTTTTCAACGCCTGAGCATCCGTATTCGCACAGACAAATTCCACCCCGTCGATTTTGGCGCCCAGCATGTGCTGAACCGCGTTGCCGCCACCCCCGCCGATCCCCAACACCTTAATTACCGCACTCTGAGTATAGGTATCCATTAATTCAAACATTGCCTGACCTCCGCTCGTTGTAGTACCCGCATGCCATCCCGCCGTTAAGCTAGAAATGTCCCTGAAACCAAATTTTCATCCGCTCCCAAACCCCGGAAAAACCGCCCTCAACGCGCGAGGGCCTCGAACCGCCTCGTGCGCTATCGCGTCCAAACAACAACAGACCCACGCCTGTCGAATAAACAGGGTTTCTAACCACGTCCACCAACCCGGTCACATTCTGAGGCACGCCCAAACGCACCTGCCGGTGAAATACTTCTTCGGCCAACTCGATGGCCCCTTCCATCTTCGAGCTACCGCCGGTAAGCACGATGCCCGCGGCCATCATCTCTTCGTAACCGCTGCGCTTGAGCTCCGCTTGTATCAGTGAAAACAGCTCTTCAAAGCGAGGCTCAACGACCTCCGCCAGCGTTTGCCGCATAAGCCGCCTGGGAGCCCGATCGCCGACGCTTGGAACCTCTATGGTCTCTTCGGGGCTCGCGAGCTGCGTCAGTGCGCACGCATATTTGATCTTAATCTCTTCCGCATTATGGGTAGGGGTCCTCAGGGCCACGGCGATGTCATTGGTCACCTGATCGCCCGCGATAGGAATGACCGCCGTATGCTGAATGGCACCATCGATGTAGACGGCGATATCGGTCGTTCCACCTCCGATATCGGCCACGCACACCCCGAGGTCCTTTTCATCGTCGGTCAGCACGGTTTGGGCTGAAGCGAGCTGTTGCAGGATCATGTCATCGACTTCCAACCCGCACCGCTTCACACATTTTACGATGTTCTGGGCGGCGCTTACCGCACCGGTCACCACGTGCACCTTAGCCTCCAGCCGGACCCCGGACATGCCGATGGGTTCACGGATCCCTTCCTGACTGTCGATGACGAATTCTTGGGGCAAGACGTGCAGGATTTTCTGATCCGCGGGAATGGCGACCGCACGCGCCGCATCGATAACGCGCTCGACATCGCTATGCGTCACTTCGCTATCCCGGATCGCGACGATGCCGTGCGAGTTCAAGCTGCGTATGTGACTACCCGCAATCCCGGCATACACCGACCGAATCTCGCACCCGGCCATTAACTCGGCTTCTTCGATGGCTCGCTGGATCGACTGAACAGTGGATTCAATGTTGACGACCACGCCCTTCTTTAGCCCACGGGACGGATTCGAGCCGACACCGATGACTTCCACGGTTCCGTCCGAGGCTACTTCACCGACGATCGCAACCACCTTCGAGGTGCCAATATCGAGCCCCACGATTAGGCTCTTGTCAGACCTTTTCACCCGGCGACTCCTCTAAACCGGCGCCTTTGCCCATGCGTACGGCGAAGCCATTCGTGTAACGTAGATCGACCCGCGCCACGCCAACGCTCGCGCCGCTAATCGCCTTTGGATAGTATTCGACGAAACGGCCGACCCGCCGATCGAACTCGGACTTGCCCACGATTACGAGCGGACCGCCCCGCAATTCGAAGCTCCAGGAGCGCCGTGGGCTTAGCTTTAAGCTCACCACCTCGAGCCCGATCTCAATCATACAACGCTGTAGATTGCGGAACTTGGTGAGCACTTGACCCTCCGTGGCGTTGGGGCCAATGAGCTTAGGAAGCCCGAGCGGATAGGTATGTTGAGGCGGATGAAACAAAACGCCGTCGTTACTCAGCAGACCCTTATCTCCCCAACGAGCGACAGGCCGCTGCTCACGCACGGTGACCTTGAGACCATCGGGCCAGACCCGCCCCACCGATACGCCTTTGATCCACGGATTACGGCTGAGATCATCTTGTATTTCCTTGACACCTACCGTAAAGAAACCAGCGTACACTTCCTGCGCGATCAGCGCCCGGAGATCGCCTGGTTTGATGTGACGAAACTCGCCTTCGATAAACACCTCGCGAATGGGCATCGCGGCCGGATCGGTGATCCGTGTCACCGCCCATGCCACCAGCGCGGTCAGATCCACGACCACAAAAACGGCGACCAATACTAGCCAACGATAGTTGTTGCAGCAAACCGGGGTTCTTGCAATACGCCGATTTCGCCGCTGCCGCTTCATGCCACAACCCCGTTTTTGGGATCCTTCGCGATCCGCGTCAAGCGCGCCGTTTGCAGTATCTTCATCACCAGCTCGTCGAATGATATGCCGGCCGACTTCGCGGCCATCGGGACCAGGCTATGACTCGTCATCCCGGGCACCGTGTTTACTTCGATAAGCCACGGCCGGTCCGCACGATCAACCAGCATGTCAACGCGTCCCCAGCCGCGCGCACCCAAGGTCTGAAAGGCATGCACCGCCAACGCTTGATACTCGCGCTCCCGCTCCACGGGAAGCTCCGCCGGGCAGATATAACGGGTGCGATCGTCGTGATACTTCGCCTCGTAATCGTAGAATAACCTCGGCGTCTCCAACCGAATCATCGGCAGGGCTTCTTCGTGCAGCACGGCAACGGTATATTCGCGCCCCGTGATCCAGCGCTCCGCGATGATGCTCTCATCAAACCGGGCGGCGGATTTCCAAGCCGCGCTTAGGCCTTCCGGATCGTCCACCTTGCTCGCGCCGATGCTCGAACCCTCGCACGCGGGTTTCACCATGATGGGCAACCCCAACGCGGAGACGACAGCCTGCGCATCAGAATCCTCTTTCATCTCGACGAAAGACGGCGTCGGCAAACCGACGCCGATCCACACCCGTTTGGCTTTGACCTTGTCCATCGACAACGCCGAGCCCAACACGCCGCTTCCCGTGTATGGGATCCGCAAGGTTTCGAGGGCACCTTGGATCTGTCCGTCCTCCCCACCCCGGCCATGCAGGGCGATAAACGCGCAGTCATAGCCGCCGCTTCGCAATCGTTCCAACACTTGCGCGTCGAGATCAACAGGCGCCGCATTCACCCCCTTGCGCTTGAGTGCCGCGAGGACCGCATTACCGCTCTCGAGCGAAATCACACGCTCCGCCGAATCACCGCCCATGAGCACCGCCACGTTCGTGAACTTACTCATGCGCCCTCGCTCAGGCGGACCGCCGGTTCGCCTACGATTTTGACCTCCGGCGCCAGCCGTACGGCCTGCGCCGACTCCACCGTCGCTTGAATCTTCTCAATCAGGGCTTCGATGTCGGTGGCGGTTGCGTTCCCGAGGTTTACTATGAAATTAGCATGCTTGTCCGAGACACGGGCCCCGCCCACGGACGAGCCTTTCAGGCCGCTTGCTTCGATCAGGCGAGCCGCGTGATCCCCGGGGGGATTGCTGAATACGGAGCCGCAACTGCGCTCGTGGATCGGCTGCGCAGCCGCCCGCCGCATCATGAGGGACTTGATGCGTTGCATGCCGCGACGCTCGGGATCCGGCTCTAGAGCGAGTTCGGCGCCTAGGAACCATTCATCTTCTTGTAGACCGCCAAGGTGGCGGTAACCCGGAACGAACTCCTGCCGTTCGCGTGTCCGTCGGACGCCTTCACGGTCCACGGTTTCAACGCCTCTTACGAGATCCCACGTCTGGCCGCCGTAGGCACCGGCATTCATCGCGAGAGCCCCCCCCAGGGTTCCGGGAACACCCGCTAAAAACTCCCCGCCTCTGCAACCGGCTCTAACGGCAAAGCGAGCCACCTTCGCGCACGCGACTCCGCATCCGGCCCATAAGGTATGCTCACGGATTATTTCCAGTTTGTCGAAAACACCCACTGTACAAATCACCGTGCCGCGGATCCCGCCCTCGCGCACCAGCACGTTACTTCCCAGACCCACCCACAAGACCTGTTCTGCCCGCGGGAGCCGGCGGATAAAGGCTACGAGATCGTCAACATCGGCGGGAACGTAGAACCGATCCGCAGGTCCACCGACGCGCCACGAGGTATGCTCGGACATGGGCTCCGCGTAGCGTAGTTCGCCCCTCAACGGCGGATGACATTCCCCTTTCGAGATCCCCAGAGAGGGCGCGTGCCGTTGCGTTAACATACGGCCGCCAATTCTTGCCCGGCGCCGTAAAAACGCCATAGTTGTGGCGCTATTGCGCCAACATTGCCGGCGCCGAGCATAAGCAGGATGCAGCCGTCGCTGACCATCCGGGGTAACTCGGCGGCTAGTTCCGAGGGTTGACCGAGCAACAGAGCATCGGCGCCGCTGCGGCGCTGTATGGCGAGGCACAGGGCGCGGCTGTCGGCGCTTGCAACGTAGGTTTCACCTGCCGCATAGGTCTCGAACAAGACTAAGGTATCCACGGATGATAGAACCTCGACGAAATCCTGGAACAAGTCCTCGGTACGCGTGTAGCGATGGGGCTGGAAAGCCACGACCAGTCTCCGATCGGGCCAGCCCGCCCGCACCGCCGCCAAGGTCGCGGCGATCTCGCGTGGATGATGACCGTAGTCATCGATCAAAAGCACGCGCGCCGCTCCGATCCGGATCTCACCGAACAATTGCGATCGCCGGGCAATGCCCTCAAAGCGCTCCAGGCTTGCTTTGATCACCTCATCAGCGATGTTGAGCTCGCGCGCGACAGCTATCGCCGCGAGCGCGTTCAAGACATTATGTGCCCCTGGTAAATTGAGCGTGAGGTCCATCGAGTTACCCTCCAAAGAGGTGACTCGAAAGCGCGTGGTGCCGCGTTCTTGCCACAGTAGCTCCGCGCGTATGTCCGCTTGCGTGTCGATCCCGTAGGTCAGCAATGGCCTTGAGACGCACCCTAGAATGTCCCGAATGAACGGGTCGTCCATGCATACGACGGCCAACCCGTAGAACGGCAGGTGATGCAAGAACTCTAAAAAGGCCTCGCGCAGGCGGGAAAAATCATTGTGATAGCTGCCAAGGTGATCGGCATCGATATTGGTCAGGACCGCGATCACGGGTTTGAGATACAGAAACGAGGTGTCGCTCTCATCGGCTTCGGCGACGAGGTATTTCCCGCTCCCGAGCCGTGCGTGGCTCGCCACGCTATTCAGCCGCCCGCCGATCACAAAAGTGGGATCGAGACCGGCCCTCGCCAATAGACTCGCGATGAGGCTCGTGGTTGTCGTTTTTCCGTGGGTGCCCGCGACCGCGATCCCGTAACGAAAACGCATGAGCTCAGCCAGCATCTCCGCGCGCGGCACGACCGGTATTCTACTTTCTCGCGCCGCGAGGACCTCGACGTTATTGGCGCCGACGGCGCTCGATACGACCAGGACGTCCGCCTCCGCCATACTTTCCGCACGGTGCCCCAGATGGATACGGATACCCAGCCGTTTCAGGCGTTCCGTGCTGGCGTTATCGTGGAGATCGGAACCGGAAACGCGGTAGCCGAGGTTGTGGAGAACCTCGGCGATCCCGCTCATGCCGGCCCCGCCGATGCCGACAAAGTGAATCGTCTTTACCCGGCGCATCGTCGAGGTTTCGCTTTCAACCATGCGCCACCTCCACACACAGGTCAACGACCCGCGCGGTGGCATTTAACGCGGCGATTTCGCGCACCCGAGCTGCCATGATTTGCAAGCGTTCAGGGGCTTCTTCGAGTGTCCTCAACATTTCCGCCAAGCACCCTTCGTTGAATTGCGGCTGCGGTATGAGTATTGCCGCGCCGCGATCGGCCAAGAAACGCGCGTTCGCGGTTTGGTGATCGTCCACGGCCGAGGGATAAGGAACCAAGATCGCCGGGACGGACGCGGCGGCAAGCTCGAACAGCGTGGAGGCGCCGGCACGGCAAATCGCGATGTCCGCCCATGCGTAGGCCGCAGCCATGTCGTCAATGAATACATCGACTTTGGCCCGCACCCCAAAGGCCGTGTAGCGCTGCCCCGTGGCGCCCTGATCGGAGGCCCCAACCTGATGCCATATCCGGACCGCCGAGGATCCCAGGCGCGCGACGGCCTCGGGTACGACGCGGTTGAAAACCAAGGCGCCCTGACTACCGCCAAGGATCAAAATTCGCAATTCCGCCTGAGCGTGCGCCACGCGGCTAACGCTCAATACCTCGCGGCGCACCGGATTACCCGTATGAACCGCGGTTCTGACGCGCGCGAAGGT
>JBIMKD010000409.1:0-13203 GCA_043673815.1 Chromatiales bacterium | reverse complement strand
TTCGATACCCAGGCGCCCGAACAGCGTTTCCAGCGCTTGCGGGCTTGGCAAAGGATGCCGCCCGTGGTCCATCAAAGGAGGACCGCTCAAGTCGTGTTCGAGATCGGCGTATACCGCGCCCCAAATATGACTCCCACGATAGGCTACCCGCCCCGCCAGCTCGTTCGTTAGGTCAAACCGGCAATCAACGATAACCCACCTGGCCGCATCGAGATGCTCCTTTAAGCGGTCCCGATCAATGATCGTCTCGAACATAAGGCAAATCCTGCATCGACCCTCTGGCATCGGGATCTCACAAAAAGACCATCGCGCGCGAGATGGAATCCCGCACACAGCACGTGAACAACCGAAATTTTATACGAAAATAGGCCGGATGCGCATGGGGATCCGCCGCAAACTTCTCGCGAGCAATCGCGCGGCTTGGTTAACGGCCGTCCTCTTGTTGATTCAATCGTGAGAGCTTATGAATAACCTAGGATTTATGGTCAAGCGGGGATGGATCGCTGAGCTGGCCCGCCACGCTATGGCCTAAAAGGTGCCGGAAGAAGGCGGAACGCTCGCTCGGAGTTAGCTCCGCGATCGCCGTGACTCGTTGGTAGAACTTTCGGAAGTCCTGCTTCACATTGTCAAAAAGCCGTTTGAATGCCCGGGTGTGCTCCCGATAGGTAACAATCGAGGATAGCTTGGCATTGTTTAGGTCCCGCGCCATCCACGCATCGTAACCCGAATACCCCCCCCATTGGCCGCGCACCGCGTGGTACCGCTCGCGCAAATCTGCAAAAATGCCTTGTTTCGCGGCGCGCATCTCCGCTGAAATCAATCGCGATGCGTAGAGGTTTTGCAAGCGCCTCGCCGTATCGAGCACCAGCGCGACGAAGGCATCTTCGTGGCGCTTCGCTAAATCAAAATCTTTGAGTTTTTCATGCTGTTTGGTTTGCACCAGCCATTGCCGGACGCCTTGCATGGCCACCGTCGTCGCAAAGGCTTCGTTGAAGGCGCTATCGCCTGGAACGTAAACCGTTTGATGCGCCATTTCATGCAGGATAACCTCGCCGATCCGCGTATCGCTCCAGCTTAGCATGGTGCTATAGACCGGATCTCGAAACCAGCCGAGCGTAGAGTAAGCCGTGACCCCGCCCACAAAAACGTCGTTGCCGGCCTTCGATAATCCCGCCGCCGCGCTATGAGCTCGGTTCTCGGAGAAATAGCCGTGATAGCTCAAACAGCCTGCGAACGGGAAACACCAGTTCAAGGGGCTGAGTGAAAACTCCGGAGTTGCGAATACGTTCCATGCAACCGCCCTGCGATCGAGATCCACGAAAGTAAG
This sequence comes from Chromatiales bacterium, assembly GCA_043673815.1. GTDB lineage: Bacteria > Pseudomonadota > Gammaproteobacteria > JACCXJ01 > JACCXJ01 > USCg-Taylor. The sequence goes on along the minus strand of JBIMKD010000409.1, from coordinate 11,876 downwards.
ATAGCTTCCATTATCAGTGAGGCCAAGCTTGTCGATCGCAAAGCTGCGGAGAGCGAGAATTACCTTCAGTTTATGTTTGATTGGCGCGGGCGTTTGGGGTTTGGCGATAACGGAACTGATCGGTTTCCTTTTTAATAGCAGAGCAGCTTGCCCCATCACCGACTGGGCGTAATAGCTCAAGTTCGCCCACGGGCAGTACAAAAGGAGCGATAAAACCAAAGCCGTGATCCAGTACATGGCCCCTGCACGCACGTCAGCACATTTTGCTACCAACCGTTGTATCATCGCATTCCTTCTCGTAAAACTTCGCTGCCAGCGCGGGAAACATACCCGTTCTATGGCGATTCCCGCGAGCCCGGAGCCCGGCGTAACAAATTCGTTGCAGAGATTCAGTATGCCAAGACCATGCCGAAGTAAAAAGTCCGGCAGTCGAATTTTTCAGATCCAGGGTAGCGATGGTAGAGTGCGGGACAGCCGCGTTTGGATGGCGATCTCGTAAGACTGCCGGCGTAAGGTCATAGGTCGTAAGCTTCGAGGCAGATGACGCACGGCCTGTTGGGTGCGAGACGGTTATAATAAAGTCAGCAAGGAATGCGGCATCGTTTACCGGTATAAGCTATGTTATTCGAGTTACAAACAATAATTTTTTAATCAGGGATCGTTATGTGCGGAATCGTCGGCGGAGTTGCGCAGCGAGATGTGACGCCTATTCTTGTCGAAGGGCTAAAGCGCTTGGAGTATCGCGGTTACGACTCGGCGGGGATCGCGGTAATCGATAATAGGCGGTCGTTGAAGCGCCTACGTGTTTTAGGCAAGGTCGATAAGCTCCAGGCGTCGCTCAAAGACACCCTGGTTCAGGGGTCTTTAGGCATTGCCCACACGCGCTGGGCGACCCACGGCGAACCGAGCACCGGCAACGCTCATCCCCACGTCTCCAATGATTGCGTCGCATTGGTGCATAACGGAATCATCGAGAACCACAATAAGCTCCGCTTGGGGCAGAGCGAAAAAGGCTATCAGTTCACCTCCGACACCGATACCGAAGTCGCGGTTCACCAGATATACGACCATATAAAGACAGGGAAAGACTTGCTTACCGCGGTGCTTGACACCGCGCAAGAGCTCGAGGGCGCGTTTGCCCTGGGCGTCATTAGCTCATCGGAACCCGACCGGCTCATCGCCGCGAGGCGCGGCAGCCCGCTCGTCATCGGAATAGGTATCGGAGAAAACTTCGTCGCCTCCGATGTTTTCGCGCTCCTGCCGGTGACCCAGAGGTTTATTTTTTTGGAGGAAGGCGATGTTGCGGACATCCGCCGCGACAGCGTCGCGATCTATGATGCCGGGCGCCGGCGCGTCGAACGGCCGATATCCATCTCGCAACTTTCCGCCGATACCGCGGACAAGGCAGGCTACCGGCATTACATGTTAAAGGAGATTTTCACCCAAGCGCGGGCGGTGGCCGACACCTTAGAGGGCAGAACCCAAGAAGGCAGGGTCGTCGAGGACGCGTTTGGTTTCGGGGCGCATGCTGTTTTCGATCAGGTGCGCGCGGTCCAAATCGTTGCCTGCGGAACGAGCTTCCATGCCGGTCTCGTCACCCGCTACTGGATGGAAGGCGTCGCCGGTACCCCGTGCAGCGTCGAGATAGCGAGTGAATTCCGCTATCGCAAGTTCGTGGTGCAGCCGGGCACATTATTCGTCGCGATCTCGCAATCGGGCGAAACGGCCGACACATTGGCCGCGTTACGACTCGCGAAGTCCTCCGGATATTTGGATACCTTGGCGATTTGCAATGTCCCGGAAAGCTCACTTACGCGCGAAGCCGGCCTCGTCTTTCTAACGCGGGCGGGCCCCGAGATCGGCGTGGCCTCGACGAAGGCATTTACGACCCAGCTTACGGCGATGCTGCTCCTGGTGGTCGCGCTCGGCCGACGGCGCGGGTTGGATGCGGCGGCCGAGCAAGCGTTGGTGTCAACGATAGAAAGCCTGCCCGGGAAGCTGAATCAGGCATTGCTGCTCAACGAGAACGTCAAGCAGTTATCCGAGCAGTTCGCGGATAAACATCATGCCTTGTATTTAGGCCGTGGCGCGATGTATCCAGTCGCGATGGAAGGTGCCCTCAAGCTGAAGGAAGTTTCTTATATTCACGCCGAGGCCTATCCGGCCGGCGAATTGAAACACGGGCCTTTGGCGCTGGTGGACGAAGATATGCCGGTCATCGCCGTCGCGCCAAACAACGAACTACTGGAAAAGCTGAAATCGAATTTGGAGGAAGTTAGGGCACGCAAGGGTAAGCTTTATGTCTTTGCCGATCCGAGTATCGGCATGCAAAGCGCCAACAACGTCGCTGCTATCGAAACGGCTTCCGTTGATGACCTCATCGCCCCAATCGTCTATACGGTACCGTTGCAACTGCTTGCCTATCACGCCGCCGTGCTTAAAGGGGCCGACGTCGATCAACCGCGTAATCTCGCCAAATCCGTGACCGTGGAATAAGAACGGTAGGGTGGCCGAGCCGACGAAGTCTATGCAATATCGGGTTCTTCTCGTGGACGACGATCGAGACATGATCTCGCTGTTATCCGCGTGGCTGAAGGATGCGGGTTTCGAGGTCGATCCCGTGATGTCCGGAAGCGAGGCGATGGCTCGCATCGATGTTATTCGTCCTCACGTGGTGATCACCGATCTCGTGATGCAGGGTATGGATGGCATGACCTTGCTGTCCAAGATCCACCGCCAGAACCCGCTGATGCCGGTGATCATGCTGAGCGGCAAGGCGCAAATCGCCGATGCCGTTAAAGCCATGCACCTCGGGATCGCGGAGTTTCTAACCAAACCTATCGCCAAGGAAGAGCTCGTGGCCCGCGTACGGTATACGCTAAGGCTCGCGGCCGGCGAGTCGGACTCCGGTTCGAATTTCGGCAAGGAAATAATATATCGCAGCGAGAAGATCACCCAGCTCTTGGAACAAGCGAAGCTCGTTGCCGCGACCGACGTCACAATCTTGATCACCGGCGCCACGGGCACCGGCAAGGAAGTGCTGGCCAAGGCCATTCACGAGGGCGGTGCGCGCAAGGATCAGCCCTTTGTCGCGATCAACTGTGCCGCCATTCCCGAACAACTTCTCGAGTCGGAGTTATTTGGACACGAGAAAGGCGCATTTACGGGCGCGCAAACGAAACATGAGGGGCTCTTCCAAGCGGCAAACAAAGGCACGATATTTCTAGACGAGGTCGGCGACATGCCTTTGGGCTTACAAGTGAAGCTGCTGCGTGTGTTGCAGGACTTCGCGGTGCGCCCCGTGGGATCGGTCCGCGGGATCCCCGTCAACGTTCGCGTGATCTCCGCGACCAACACGGATCTGGAACAAGGGGTCAAGGCCAGCCGGTTTCGGGAGGACCTGTATTACCGGCTGAACGTGGTGCCGCTACACCTACCCCCCTTAGCGGAACGCCGCGAAGATATTCAGCCGCTTTTAAGTCACTTCTTGAAACGTGTAAGCCAGCGCGACAATAAGAAACGGAAGCGCTTTGCACCGGAGGCGGTTGAATATTTAGCCTCGGCTCCGTGGCCCGGAAACATTCGGCAACTCATGAATGTCGTTGAATTATGCTGCGCCCTCACGAGTACCGATATTATCCCGCTGGCCATGGCGCAAAAGGCGCTGCGAGACCAGCCCGCTCATGTTCAGACGTTAAAGGACGCCAAAGAGGATTTCGAGCGCAGTTATCTCGTGAGCGTCTTGCGGGTCACGAACGGCCACGTTTCCCACGCGGCGCGGCTCGCCGGACGCAATCGAACGGAATTCTACAAGCTGCTTAAACAGCATCATATCGAACCGGAGGAGTTTAGGACTTCGCGGCAAGCCTCAGAGGAAGATTAGGGTTGAGATCTTGCGATCGATAAATAATACCCATAGCAATGAGAATTGTTCGCGTAGACCCGGAGCTGAAAGATCTTATCCCGGGCTTTTTGAATAATAGGCGGCAGGATGCATTGACGATTCGCGCGGCCTTAGCGCAAGAGGATATGGAAACGGTGCAGATCTTGGGTCATAGCATTAAAGGTTGCGCGGGCGGGTATGGTTTCAATGCCCTGAGTGAGCTCGGCGGGATTTTAGAACGAGGCGCGCAGAACCGGGACAGCGAAGCAATAACGAACGCCGTGGACGAGCTACAGGCCTACCTGGAACAGATCGAGATTATCTACGATTAATCCCGTAGAGTGGGGCGTTACCGCGTGAAAGAGGTGCGGCACCCGTCGCGACCGTTGATATATGCCGTAAGCGCGATCTTCGGCGCGGCGTTTTCTTTACTGCTGGTGATGTTAGCGTGGCAGAATGCGCTCGAGGCCGAAAAAAAGGAATTTGCCTTTGACTCGATACTGTTAAGGGATACAGTCAAAGTCAGCGCTTCGGTCGCTCATAACTCTCTTGACAATATCGCCGCGCTTGTGGAGGGGCTGGATGTCTCTGTGATGGCCACATTACCCGCCTTTCTTAAATCGCTGCTCGCGCGTCATCCATTCATCGAATCAATTTCTTTTCATAGGAGCGGCGTTCCACTAAATCACCTCCCGAAAGATATGGCGTCGAGACCGGATGGGGGCGGGGATCCTTCGCCCGCGGGCCCCACGATCTTGTGGGGTAGCGGCGGCGAGTTATACATCGGTCGAAGCCCCGTGAAGGAAGCGCTCTACAACGATCAGATTCTCTCTGACCCGCGTTTTGCGGATGCCCTGCGCGCGGCGGTCGACACCGGTATGGTGGTCCCCGCCCCTCCGGCTTCGGCCACTCGGGGTATTCGTCCCTTTACGCTCATCAAAGCGATCGGCACCGGTCCAGCGCATGGCGCCGGCGTGAATCAACGATCGAATAAGGTGCTCGGCGCGTTTGTGGCTATCCTCGTGAATCCCGCCCATTTATTCAGCGAGTCCCTGTTACGGGATGATGTTTCGGTAAGCTTGTATACGGAATCTCAAGGCGTCATGGGACGGCAACTCGTATTCGTGCAGCGCGCCGCCGTGGCGCCGGAAAGCGCGAATTTTTCCATCAGCGCGTTTAAGGAAGAAACACTCGCGCAGTTTCCCTATTATTCGATGAAGTTGGTCGTGGAAAGGCAGGTGCTTTGGAGGGAGATCGACAAGGGATTGATCGCTACCGCTATCGTGCTAGGAATCGGTGTGACGACGTTAATCGTAGCCCTCGCCCGGGCGAGGGAAATACAGGCGTGGGAGTTAAGCCGGCGGAATCAGGAAATCGAACGCCAGGTTAGCTTGCAAACCAAAGAGCTTGCCGTTACCCGTGATGCGGCCATCAAGGCATCCACGGTGAAAACCGAGTTTCTGGCAAGCATGAGCCATGAGATCCGGACGCCGCTGAACGCGATTATAGGCATGGGCGAGCTGCTCCGCGAGACGCCGCTGACGCGCGTGCAAAAACGCTACGTCGGTATCTTCAAAAAGGCTGGAGAAGCATTGCTAGCGCTGGTAAATGACATACTGGACCTCTCGAAGATCGAAGCCGAGCAGTTGGTTCTCGAGAAATCCCCGTTCAATTTACGAACTTTGATCGAAGAAACAGCCGATATTCACGCGTTGCGAGCCGACGAGAAGAATCTCGAGTTGCTATGTCACATCGGCACGGAGGTCCCGACCCATGTAAAGGGCGACGCAGCGCGGCTTCGCCAGATCCTGTTAAACCTTGTCGGGAATGCAATCAAATTTACCCAAAAGGGCGAGGTAGTAGTCAAGGTCTCGTCTAATCCCGACATAAGCGATCCCTGTCGGCCTTTATTCTCGATAGCGGATACCGGGATCGGTATTCCCGCGGATAAAATCGCCACTATCTTCGATAGCTTTTCCCAAGCTGATTCATCCACGACCCGACATTACGGAGGAACGGGGCTCGGCCTCACGATTTCCAAGCGCTTGGTGGAGCTTATGGGTGGGTGGATACGTGCGGAGAGTGTCGAAGGAAAAGGTAGCGTTTTTTCGTTCGCGATCAGTCTGGGATCCGCCCCGGAGCCTCAGGCTAGAATAGCTGCGGATGCATCCTTTAATGTTAAGGACGTTCGGGTGCTCATCATCGATGATAATTCGACTAATCGACTGATCTTGCGCGAAGTATTGAGCGCTCAAGGCGCGTTGGTGAGCGAGGCCCACGGTGGCGCGGAGGGCATCCAGGTATTCCGGGAGGCGAGGCGCACGGGACAAGATTACGCTGTCGTTATTACCGATTGTCGCATGCCGGAGGTCGATGGTTTTGCGGTGGTTGAGGCGTTGCGTACCGCGGGTGGATCGTGCAAAACGATACTAATGGTATCCTCGTCGCAACTTTCCGATGATATGAGCACAGCCAGTGCGCTCGGGATCGGCGCCTACTTGATCAAGCCGGTAAAGTCCGTGGCGCTGATCAAAGCGATCAACGTCGCCATGCTAAAAACCTTAGACGAAACGCAAGACCACATCGTCACAACGCCGCTACCCGAACGGCGCGCGGAAAATTTACCTATCTTATTGGTCGAAGACACGCCCGATAACCGGCTGCTGATCAAAGCTTATCTGCGGAAAACGCCTTACAAAATCGAGGAGGCCGAAAATGGGAGCGTGGCGCTCCAGAAGTTCAAGACCCATGCCTATGGTCTGGTATTGATGGATATCCAGATGCCGGTGATGGACGGCCACCAGGCAACGCGCGCCATGCGCGAATGGGAAACGGAACAGGGCCGCGATCCGACCCCGATTATCGCCCTGACGGCTCATGCCGTAAAGCAGGAAATGGATAAGAGCGTCGCCGCGGGATGCACGGAGCATTTAATCAAACCGATTAAGAAGGAAACGTTGTTGCAAATTGTCCAGAAATATTTGCCGGTGTCACCAGCGAGTTAGAACCCCGCGGCGACACCGCGAGGGGCGCGCTCAATACGTTAATGGGGCGGGAGGCGCGGGCCTGCCGATGTCTCGGGTCATGGCGTGAGCCGCGCCGGCTTCTTTAAGAAACATTCTGCGCCGCGACCATGAAATAAAGCATAGGGATCGAAAGCATGGTATTGAAGCGGCTCGCCAACATCGCCGTGCGCGCTGCCGCTTTTTTCTCCTCGTCGGACGCCTCAACCATACCCAGGACCTTTCGCTGGTTAGGCCAGATGATCATCCACACATTGTAGGCCATGATGAGGCCCATCCACATGCCGATCCCGATGTAGGTGTCCCGGCCACCGGTGCCGATGCCGAGGATAAGGGCGTTCACGATATAACCGCTCATGATCGCTACTAGGAGCCCGGTCACGACCGTCGATAGGGCCGCCCACCGGAACCAGAACAACGCGGTTGGCGCGATGACCTTGCTGATGGCGGGCTTGTGCTCATCGGGGATCTTGGGCATCGAGGGGATCTGCACAAAATTGAAGTACCACAGGAGCCCGATCCACATCACGCCGGAGACCACATGCAGCCACCGGAATAAGAAGGCAAACCAGGCATACGACGCCTCGACGGCGCCGACAGCAAGGGCCAAAACCGTGACCAGGACGGCTCCAAAGATAAGCGCCCTTTCGAGCTTATCCAAACCGACTTTGGCCAGCGTATCGAAGATTTTCACCATAATCGCGTTCATGAGCCAGACTCCCCATTTATTCTTCCAAACCCGCCGGATCCACACTACGTCAAGAAGGAGCGGATATCAATCACTGCAACGAGTTATGCCCCGAGATCCTCACGCGAGTGTCACCGGTTCGGCATCGCGTGTACGCTATAAACCATGGATCCGATGGACCAAGGCATACGCTACCCGCCGAACCGGGTTCGTGACGCCTTGCATCGCGTGCTCTTCGGTCTCATCGCGGCGCCGGGTCCCAGCTTTCAGGACTGGGTCCTGCGTCATTTCTTCGAACGCCTCTACCGGCGACCGAACCCCTGGTCTTACGAGGGTTCGCCGTATCAAAACCACAAATGCGGCCAGGCGCTCGCGCGGATCCCAAACAACGCTTACGGGAGGGTGTTAGAGGTCGGGTGCGGGGAAGGGGCGTTCTCCGAACGACTCCTTGCGGAGCGCGACGTGGGTGAGTTTATCGGCGTGGACATCTCCACGCGCGCGATCGACCGGGCAAAGAGCCGCTGTTCCCGGTACGAAAACGCGCGCTTCGACGCGGGCAATATCTTCTCGGCGGGTCTCTCGGCTAGGTTTGACCTCATCGTCGTCTGCGAGGTCCTCTACTACCTCGGCGGATCGGCGCCGGATCTCGCGGCGCTTCTCACCCCGAAGCTGTCTCCCCGCGGCCGCTTGCTCTTGGTGCATCTTTGGCCCGAGGCCGAACAGTTGCACCGCGCTTTCCTAGCGAGTGGCGATCTGAGCGTGCTCGATGAGTTCGTCGATCGGCACAGCGTGCGGCCGTTCTGTGTTTCTCTACTGGGGAGGGGGCCTTGAATCAAGCGCGATCGCGTTCAGTTTACCGCCTCGGCGGGCTTCGCCGCGGCGCCTTTCCTGATGGTGGCCACCGTAATGACAAGGATGCTCAGGAGCATCGCCCCGATACCGATTGCCTTGATCGCGGGAAACTCTTCGCCAAACACACCGTAACCGGCCACCAACGTCACCGGCCGTTGGGTAATGATCACCAAGGGCACACTGACCGAGACATCACCATGCGCCAAGGCGATCTGCATGAAGATAAAGCCGATGAGGCTGAATATGATGATGAATAGAACGGGCCAGAGGGTGATAAACGCGCTGAGACTTTCCCAGGAGGTGATCGAAAAATAGCCAAGCTGCGAGGCGATCAGATTGGTATTCACCTTGAGAAAAATTTCCACGTTTCCGAAAGCGATCCCGGCGCAAGTGGCGAAATAGATTTCATGAATCGGGCGCTCGTCCCGCAACGCCCCCGCCACCAGAGCGACGATCGCGATCAACGACAGCCCGGTGACGACACCCAGTGGTAATGGGTAGGTTTCGTGGCCTGTCGATGGATCGCTGACAAAAAGCAGGATGACCGTACCCAAGATCGCAGTGATCACACCGATCCATTGCTCCCGGGAGAGAATTTCCTGCAGGAACAGATAACCGAGGATCAAGGTAAAGACATAGGCAAAGTTCAGGAGCGGGTAGACCAGCGTGATATCCGCCAACGACTGGATCTCGATGATGATCAGGTTGGCGCTTGCCCCCGCCAGCCAACCCGCGAGCCAGAACTTGTTGCGGATCGCCGCCCGCGCCTTTTGTTTCCAGCTCGCGCGCTGCGGCAGCTCATGTTGGAGCGCATACTTGCAAAGCACCGCGCTCGCCCCGTACAGGACGCAACAAAAGATCACGATCGCTCCGTATAGAAACATTTATACTTCCGTTCCTTGAGTCCGCGCGGACTGCGCAAGTGCTTAGCGGTTCGATGATGACACCAATCCGCGCCGATTGTAAGCCTGTAGGATAAAATCAGCGCGATGAAAAACGCTGCGGCCGCTGGCGTCGATACGACGGCCTTGGCCCACCAGGTCGGGAAAAAGCTCGCCGTGCAAATCGGCGCGCTGGTGAGCCTGGCAATCGTCACACTCGCCCTCTGGGTCTTGTATCACACCCTGCACGAGATCCGTCTCCGTGACGTCATTGATAGCTTCAACGATCTCCCGGCTGCATCGATCCTCTTAGCGTTCGTGATCACCGCCCTAAGCTACCTCACCGTCACCGGCTACGATGTCCTCGCATTGCACCATCTCCAAAGGCCCTTACCGTACTGGCGCACAGCGCTCGCCTCGTTCCTCGCCTCGGCGTTTGGAAATAACGTCGGGTTCACCATGCTCACCGGCGGCTCGATAAGGTATCGGATCTATTCGCAAGCGGGGCTCTCGGCGCTCGAGATCGCCGGCGTCACCACCATGTGCTCCCTGACCACCGTGATGGGGATGGTCTTTATCTTCGCAGTGTCGCTGCTGTTTGCGAGCGGGCACGTCAGCGACACCGCGCTTCAACTCCCGCCGGGGGTGCGCCGCTACGTGGGCTTTTCCATCATGGCCGTGATAGTGGGGTATTTAATCGCGTCCGCCTTACGCCCGATCACGTTTACGACCGAGAATTGGTCGCTGCGGCTCCCGACCGCCAAGACCGCCTTGGCGCAAGGCGGGCTCGCGACGCTCGACCTGCTGCTTGTCGGCACCCTGATTTATACCCTGCTGCCAACGCATGCGGGAACCGACTTTATTAGCTTTTTAGGCATCTTCGCGCTCGCCATGATGGCCGGTAGCATGAGCAACGTCCCGGGCGGCATCGGGGTGTTCGAGACCGTACTGCTGCTCGGTCTTCCCGAGATCCCGCCTGCCGCGTTGCTAGGTTCCGTGCTCTTGTTCCGATGCGTATATTACCTCTCGCCCTTGAGCCTCGCGGCCATCCTGTTCGCCGCCTACGAGCTGGTCTTGCGGCGCGCCCGCATCCTTCGCATCCACGGTGCCGCCACCGACTGGCTGGTGGAGATCGGTCCTCAGATCATGAGCGTAATTATCGTTTTCGCCGGCGTCGTGCTGCTTTTTTCGGGCGCCATACCCACCTACGGCGAGCGACTCCGGATCCTGCGTGACTCACTACCGCTTGGCATCGTCGAGATCGCCCATCTCGTTGCTAGCGCGGCGGGGCTTGGGCTCATTATCCTCGCGCGCGGTATTTCCCTGCGCTTATCCAGGGCCTATGGCCTCTCGGCGCTACTACTCGGGATCGGGATCCCAGCCGTCCTGCTTAAGGGCTTGGACTACCAGGAAGCGGTCATTCTCGCTACTGTCCTCATCGTGCTGCTTCCCACGCGCAGGGAGTTTCAGCGTCACGCCTCTCTCTTTAGCCAGGGGTTTACCGTGGAATGGGTCTCAGCGCTAACGGCGATCCTTGCGGTCACGGTTTGGCTCGGGCTCTTCAACTTTAAGCACCTCATCTACTCGCACGAGCTTTGGTGGCAGTTCGCCTACGAGGCCGATCTGCCACGCTTCCTGCGCGCTATGTTCGTCGTCTTCGGGATCACGGGCGGCGTCATGCTTTTTAACCTATTCCGCCCGGACCCGGTACCCGAGCCTCCACATGATCTCGACAAAGTCCGGCGCATCGTGCGAAAAGACCCCGATACGCGCGCGAACATCGCCCTTCTCGGCGACAAGCGCTTGCTTTTCAGCCACTCAGGAAATGCCTTCATCATGTACCAGGTCCAAGGCAAGAGCTGGGTCGCCTTGGGGGACCCCGTGGGCGCACCGGAAGAGCGGTCGCGGTTGCTCTGGGCCTACCGCGAGCTATGTGACCGCTACGGCGGCTGGCCCGTGTTTTACTTGGTGGATGCCGCCAACCTGTCCCTGTACGTCGATCTCGGACTCTCGCTCCTCAAGCTGGGAGATGAGGCTCGGGTGCGCTTGGATGAATTTTCACCCCTCAACGTCGCCAGCGCCCAATTGCGTGAGGTACACCGGAAGGTTCGCGAGCAAGGCATGCGTTTCGATATGGTGCGCTCCGCCGATGTCGCTCCGCTGCTCCCGGAGCTAAGAGAGGTCTCCGAGGCCTGGCTGCACGAAAAGCAAGCCCGTGAACAGGGCTTCTCTAAGGGATACTTCGACGAGAGTTACATTGGCCGGTTGCCCATCGCCGTGGTCCGCGCTGGGCGGCGCATCGTCGCCTTTGCTATCTTGTGGGCCAGCCGCAACAAAGAGGAACTGGCGCTCGACCTCATGCGTTACCATCCCGATGCCCCGGCCGGGGTCATGGATTATCTCTTAGTCGAGCTCATGCTCGGGGGCAAGGCGCAAGCTTATCGCTGGTTCAACCTCGGGATTGCCCCGCTCTCAAGCCTCGACGCACACCCCCTCGCGCCGCTTTGGCAACGTGTCGGCAAGCTCATGTACCGGCAGAGCGAGCACTT
>JBIMKD010000408.1:0-6210 GCA_043673815.1 Chromatiales bacterium | reverse complement strand
GACGGCACGGCGGTCGATTTAGGATGCGGTCCGGCGGATGTCACCGCTCGCTTTGCGTGCGCCTTTCCGCAATTGACGATCGACGGCGTCGATGGCTCCGAGGTGATGCTCAAGTATGGGCAGGCGCGCTTGCGGCAAGACGGCTTGACCGGTCGCGTCCGTCTGGTGCATCAGCGGCTGCCGGACCGGGCAGGACTGCGCGCCGCCTATGACATCGTTATTTCGAATAGCTTGTTGCACCACTTAAGCGACCCGCTGATTCTATGGGAAGCGGCCAAAGCTCTAACCCGCGGCGGCGGGCGCGTGTTTGTGATGGACCTTGCCCGGCCCGAGAACCGCGCACGGGCCGAGGGCCTCGTCGATCAATACGCGGCTGGGGAACCACCGATCCTGCAACGCGATTTTCTCAATTCGCTTTTGGCCGCCTACGAACCGGAGGAAGTGCGCGCCCACATCCACCGCACCGGCTTGCGTGGCTTCACCGTGGAACCCGTTTCCGATAGACACTGGATCGCCTATGGCTGGCGCTGAGGGCTATGAAAGTCATTTGCCCCTTCGCGGAACACGATGTTTTAAGAACGCACTACTCCGGTGCATTCTGAGGTCTATGGACACCGAGCCTTCCGCTCGAACCGAGAGATGTCGGTGAGGAACAAATACCATGTCATAATGCGCGCCGCCGTGGTCCGGAGAAGAGCCCATGTCCGCAGATAAGGTTTTAACACTCATAAAAGAACAAGAAGTCAAATTCGTCGACCTGCGTTTTACCGATACCCGGGGTCAAGAACAGCATGTATCCATACCCGCGAAGCTTATCGATGCTGGTTTTTTCCAGGACGGTAAGATGTTTGACGGATCATCGATCGCCGGTTGGAAGGGCATTAACGAATCCGACATGACGTTGATGCCCGAGGCAGAGACGGCGGTCATCGATCCGTTCTTCGATGAAACCACGCTCATTATCCGTTGCGATGTCGTCGAGCCCTTTACCGGACAGGGTTACGCGCGCTGCCCGCGCTCTCTGGCCAAACGAGCCGAAGTTTACATGAAGTCGATCGGGATCGCGGATGCCGCCTATTTTGGACCGGAACCGGAGTTCTTCGTGTTCGATGATGTGCGCTGGGGGACGGATATTTCCGGCGCTTTCTATAAGATCGATTCGGAGGAGTCTTCTTGGAATTCGGAGAAGGTCTTCTCCGAAGGCAACATCGGTCATCGCCCGGGCGTCAAGGGCGGTTACTTCCCGGTGCCGCCCGTCGATTCTTTACAGGATGTACGCTCATCGATGTGCCTCATGCTGGAAAAGATGGGAGTCACGCCCGAGGTGCATCACCACGAGGTGGCGACTGCCGGTCAGTGCGAGATCGGCACGCGCTTCAATACGCTGGTGCGGCGCGCCGACGAGTTGCAGATTCTGAAATACGTGGTCCACAACGTCGCGCATGGTTATGGAAAAACCGCGACGTTTATGCCGAAACCCTTAGTCGGTGACAACGGTAATGGCATGCACGTGCACCAATCGCTAGCGAAAGGCGGCAAGAATCTCTTTGCGGGCGACGGGTATGCCGGCCTCTCGGAGGCAGCGCTTTTCTATATCGGCGGGATCATCAAACACGCGCATGCACTGAATGCGATCACCAATGCTTCGACCAACAGTTACAAACGGCTCGTTCCCGGCTTCGAGGCGCCGGTCATGCTCGCCTATTCGGCCCGAAACCGGTCGGCTTCGATACGCATCCCTTACGACGTCAGCCCCAAAGGCAGGCGTCTCGAGATACGCTTTCCGGATTCCACCGCCAACCCCTATCTGGCGTTTACGGCGATGCTCATGGCCGGCTTGGACGGTATCGCCAACAAGATCCACCCCGGAGAACCGATGGACAAGGACCGCTACGATCTCCCGCCCGAGGAAGAGGCTGAGATCCCGAAGGTTTGCCATGCGTTCGACCAGGCACTGGCGGCGCTTGACAACGATCGTGGGTTCTTAAAGGCCGGCGGCGTGTTCACCGACGATGTGATTGATGCCTACATTAAGCTCAAAATGGACGAGGTAACGCGCCTGCGCATGACCACCCATCCCGTCGAGTTCGATATGTACTATAGCGTCTAAGCCAGCCACTGCTACGATGGCGCGAGAGGGGCCTTAATCGGTCTTTTCTTTTTGCATTTAAGCCGACTTGCGGCTTGGCAACAAGTTGGCTACCCTGTAAGCATGCGCGTGCTTATCCTCTATTGCCTGCTTGTCCTCACCAGCGTGGCCCACGCGGCGGTCTATAGATGGACCGACGCGGACGGTAACGTGCAATTTTCCGATAAACCGCATCCGGGCGCAGAAGAGGTCAAAGGGCTCAAGCTACAGACCTACGAAGCCCCTCCAGTGAAGGAGTCCGAATCGCCCAAGGAAGCGGAGTTCGCCGGTTACAAAAAAGTAGAAATACTCGCGCCGGCCAATGACGAGACGATTTGGGACAATATTGGCACTATCAGTGTCAAAGTGGGACTGGTGCCCGATCTGCAAGTCGCGCTCGGGCATAAAGTCGTGCTGTCGGTTGATGGAAGTCCGTCTGAGGGGGCTGCGGCGACTGACTTCACAATCCCGAACATGGATCGTGGAACGCACAGCATTCAGGCGACCGTCGTCGATATGAGCGGCGCCAAACTGTCGGCCTCGCCCACGGTGACCTTTCATTTAAGGAAGCACTCCGTCCTGCTCGGCCCGTCTTTGCGCGACCCGTCCTTGCCAGACAATTAAGAGGCGGCGCGCGGCGCGCTCCTTTCTTTTTATAAATTGGTCTGGAAGTTGCCGGGCTTCTATGGTCGGCTCAGACACCTGCGTCGTTTAATCGGATCCGACGTAGATTCTTGGGGATATGTTGTTAACCACGCGACTTTAGCAGTGGGGGTGCACTATAATGGTGCGTAGTCACGCGGGATCGCCGTCGACATCCGCGACTGCGGGTTGGATCGTAGAAAACCTATCCACCGCGATACTGCTGTTTGACAGCAAGCTGCGGCTGCAACTTGTCAACTCGGCGGGCGAAAACCTTTTATCCGCAAGCGTTAAGAAAATGGCGGGCCAACGGGTCGACAAGATATTCGGTAACGACGCGTTACCCAAGGCGCTGAAACATACGCTCAAAGCTGGCCAGGTGGTTACCGAATGGGATCTCGAAATTGTATCCGCCAGCCGCGTAGCGCAATGTGTTGATTGCACGCTAACCCCGTGCGGTAATGGCCATGGGGAGACCGGCGTTCTCGTCGAGATGTCAAGCAGCGACGGACTACGCCGCATACTTCGCGATGAAGCGGCGCTTGGGCAGCAGAATGTCTTGCGCACGCTATTGAAAGAGATGGCGCACGAAATTAAGAACCCGCTGGGCGGGATCCGTGGCGCGGCGCAGCTCCTTGAATGCGAATTGGCCTCGCCGGCCCACAAGGAATACACCCGGCTCATCGTCGGTGAGGTGGACCGGTTGCGTAAGCTGATGGACCGGATGCTGGTGCCGAACGCGGACCCGCGCGTGACGGCGGTCAATATTCACGAGGTGTTGGAGCACGTGAGCTCGCTCTTGGAGGCGGGCGCGGACCCGGCGCTGACCATCGTTCGCGATTACGACCCGAGCCTGCCCGATCTTCTCGCCGATCGCGACTATTTGATCCAAGCTTTCTTGAATATCGCCCAGAATGCCGCACAAGCGGTCTCCTATCAGGGGACGGTCAGCTTTCGTACGCGCGCGCAACGGCAATGCACCATCGGGCTCAAACGCCACCGTTTGGTTATTCGCGTGGATATTATCGATGACGGTCCGGGTGTGCCCGCGGAAATCGCCGAAGACATTTTTTTTCCGATGATCAGCGGCCGAGCAAACGGGACCGGCCTGGGACTCTCGATAGCCCGTTCGCTGGTGCATGGCCACGGCGGGCAAATCATTTATTCCTCCAAACCGGGCGAAACCATATTCAGCGTATGGTTACCGGTTGAGAAGGGAACATGAGCGAACAGGAATATATTTGGGTGGTGGATGACGACCGCGCCATCCGCTGGGTATTGGAAAAGGCGCTCACCCGAGCTGGTATGCGGGTCCGGTGTTTCGATAACGCCGACACTGCCTTGCACAGTCTCGAACGCGAGGTTCCCGATGCCATCGTCTCGGATATCCGCATGCCGGGAACGGATGGCTTCAGTTTGTTGGAAAGAGTCCGCCACGATTATCCCGGCCTGCCGGTCATCGTCATGACCGCCTACGCCGATCTCGACCGCGCCGTGGCGGCCTTCCAAGGCGGCGCCTTCGAATACCTCGCGAAACCCTTCGACGTCGAGGAAGCGGTCGCGATTATTCGCCGCGCGGTGCGCGGACGGGCCAATAAATTACGCGAGGATGTCGGGTTCGAACCGGTCCAGGCTTCGGAGATCATTGGCTCGGCTCCGGCGATGCAGGAGGTTTTTCGCGCCATCGGCCGCTTGTCACGCTCGAATATCACCGTCCTCCTAACAGGCGAATCGGGCACCGGCAAGGAGCTCATCGCGTGCGCGTTGCACCGCCATAGCCCGCGGGCGGATAAGCCTTTTATCGCGCTCAATACGGCCGCGATTCCAAGAGAGCTCCTCGAGTCCGATCTCTTCGGGCATGAACGGGGGGCGTTTACAGGCGCCGCGACCCAGCGGCAGGGCCGTTTTGAACAAGCGCATGGCGGCACCCTGTTCCTCGATGAGATCGGGGACATGCCGGCCGAGTTGCAAACGCGCTTTTTGCGGGTGCTGGCGGATGGGCAGTTTTATCGCCTGGGCGGTCACGAGTCCATTAAGGTCGATGTACGCGTCATCGCCGCAACGCATCAGGATCTGGAGCAGCGGGTCAAGGAAGGCACGTTTCGCGAGGACCTGTTTCATCGACTCAACGTCATACGCTTGCGCGTCCCGCCGCTGCGAGAGCGCAAGACCGATATCGGAATACTGGCCAACCACTTCCTCACCACGGCCGCCCATGATTTGGATGTCGATCCCAAGGCCTTACACCCCGATGCCCGGTCCGTGATGAGCGAGTATTCTTGGCCGGGAAACGTCCGCCAGCTCGAGAACGTCTGCCGCTGGCTCACGGTCATGGCCGCGGCCCAGGAAATCCATGTGGACGATTTGCCGCCCGAGCTCAAGGAGTCCACCCTGGAAGGTGGCGCCGAGGACTGGGAAGCGACGCTACGCCGCTGGGCCGAACGCCATTTGGCCATGGGCGAATACGATTTAGTCCCGAAAGCCTTGGAGACGTTCGAACGGGCGATGATCGAGACGGCTTTATCCAAAACCGCCGGACGCCGCCAGGACGCGGCCAAGCTCCTGGGCTGGGGGCGCAACACCCTGACGCGGAAGATCCAAGAGCTGGGGATGGAATAGACTACACGCGAGTAAGCCGCTTGCGCGGCGCCATCGAGAACGACCACGTCTAGGGAGATCATCACTGATAGCCTGCCTCCACACCGCGTACGGCGGAATCGGTAGCCCAAGATCGGGTCGAGCTGACGGGCGCAATCCTGTCAGCCCGCGTAGATGGGTTGAGTTTACGAAGCCCATCGATCGCGATCGATGCGCCTCCTGCGTCGGCACATCCTACGAGCCCTACACGTGCTCGCGGCAACACGTCGAATCGTGGACAGATCGCGTCAGGTTGGCAACGATTGCCAACCTGATATACTCGAAACGATGCCAACGCGGAACATCAACCTGACCCCCGAGCAAGACGCCTTCGTCGAGAAGGTGGTCGAGGCCGGCGAGTACCAGAACGCGAGTGAAGCAATCCGCGACGCCCTCCGCGTCCTCCAACAACGCCGTCGCGAGGACGCACTCAAACTCGAGGCGTTGCGGGCCCAACTCCACCTCGGCGTGGCCGCGCTCGAGCGCGGAGACTTCATCGAGTTGAACGAAGCCGAGCTCGACAAGTTCCTCACCCCATCACGACCGCGGAAAAAGCGTACCCGCTGACGCGATGGCTCGCTTTCGGCTCTCCGCTCCTGCGCAGAGCGATCTCGAAACGATCCTCGCGACCAGCCTCGAGCGCTGGGGCGAACAAGGCCAAGTTCGCTACGCCTCGCTCCTCTCGGCGTCTTTCCGTGCCATCGCCCAGAACCCGACGGGTCCGACAACGAAAGCGCGCGACGATCTCGTCGCCAACTTGCGCAGTTTCCATATCCGCCACGGTCGCCGCGGACACGGCGTTC
>JBIMKD010000407.1:0-8087 GCA_043673815.1 Chromatiales bacterium | reverse complement strand
ATGGACAAGCGGTCGAGATAAATGCCTCCCATCTAGCGGAGATGGTGCGCGTCTACATGGTGGAGCACTTCGGTAAGCAGGTTTACAACGCCGGCTACCGGGTGGTGACCACGATAAGCGATCGGCTACAGGCCGCGTCCAACCGAGCGCTTCGGCGCGGTTTACTGCGCTATGATCAGCGGCACGGTTATCGTGGCCCCGAGCAGCGGCACCCTTCGTCGAATTCCGTGACCGAGGCTGAATGGACCCGGATTTTAAAGGGATATTCGACTATCGGAGACTTACGTGCGGCGTTAGTCATCGCCGCAACCGATACATCGATCACGGCGTTTACCTTGGACGTAGGGCTTATCACGGTCGATTGGGACGGGCTCGCCTGGGCGAGTAACTCCGCACGCGCGGCGAAACGAGCCCGCGATCTTCTCACGCCAGGGGATGTGGTGCGGGTCGAAGCGATCGAGAAGGGCGGGTTTAGATTGGCTCAGGTGCCTGCGGTTGAAGGCGCTTTCGTGGCGCTCGATCCGCGTGACGGCGCAATCCTGGCGCTTTCGGGCGGATTTGATTTTTCTCAGAGCAAGTTTAACCGGGTGACACAAGCGCGGCGGTTGGCAGGGTCCGGATTTAAACCGTTTATCTACTCGGCGGCGCTGGCATCCGGATATACGGCGGCAAGCATCGTCAACGATGCCCCGTTTGTATTCTATGACCCGGCGCTCGACCGTGTTTGGCGTCCGGAGAATTACACCCACAACTACATGGGCCCCATGCGTCTGCGCGAAGCGCTGGCGCTATCGCGTAATCTCGTGTCGGTCCGCTTGCTGCAAGCGATCGGCGTCAACAAGGCCGTTAATCATATAAAAAGATTCGGTTTTGACAAGCACTACCTGCCGCGTAACCTCTCCTTGGCCTTAGGCACGGCGGAGGTCACTCCGCTAGAGCTTGCGAGAGGATACGTCGCGTTTGCGAACGGCGGATTTCGCGTCGATCCATACTTCATCGAGCGTATCGAGAACGACCGGGGCGAGATCATTATGAGCCGCGGATCGGTGATCCTATGTGAATCATGCGACCAGCAAGCGCCGGTAGTGAGCGCACTAACGGGGACCGCCGATCGGGGTGTTCGCGTCATCAACGCGCAGAATGCCTGGATTATGACCTCAATGATGCAGGAAGTAATGCGGACCGGGACGGCGAAAGCGGCCTTGGCCTTGAATAGAACCGACATCGCGGGGAAGACCGGAACCACCAATGACCATAAGGACACGTGGTTCTCCGGGTTTAACCAGCAGATCGTTGCGACGGCTTGGGTAGGATTCGACGAGGCCAGATCGCTCGGTCCGAAGGAAACCGGTGCGCGGGTCGCGCTGCCGATCTGGATGGAGTTTATGCAGACGGCGCTGGCGGAAACGCCCGATTCCATAGCGCCCGAACCCCCGGGCTTGGTCACCGTGCGGATCGATCGCGACACCGGTTTACTGACGAACGCCGGCAATCCACGGGCAATGTTTGAAGTCTTCCGCTTGGATAATACTCCAAGCGAGCCCGACGGCGGCCCTGCCTGGGACAGCGGTGCCCCCGATACGGCGGCGCTACCCGAGCAACTGTTCTAGTTTATGGCAAGCGGCGCGAACGGTTCACAGAACCGCAGGCGTGTCGCCGAACTGGCCGCACGCATCATGGCGGATGAAGGCGTCGAGCATTACCATCTGGCCAAGCGCAAGGCGGCCGATCGGCTGGGTATCAAGGCAACTCGCGAGGTCCCCGATAACAGCGAGATCGCCGCTCTCCTGAGCGCCTATCAGCGGCTGTTTCAGGCGCAGAGGCAGCCCCGATGGTTGCGCGCGCAACGGGAAACGGCACTGGAAGCCATGCGCCTGCTGCGTCGATTCGACCCCATGTTAGCCGGTCCCGTGCTGGATGGATCTGCGGCACGCCAGGCCATCGTGTGCTTGCACGTCTTTGCCGAAACGCCGGAAGAGGTGAGTTATGTGCTCCTGGAGCATGCGATTCCGTTTACGGTTCATGAACGAACGGTGCGCCAGAATTCTCGCGAGCGTACAGGATACCCGTGCTTCCGCTTCATGGCCGGCGAAGTCGGTATCGAGTTAGTGGTGTTTCCGCCCATCTTCAAACGCCAGACGCCATTGAGTCCGATGGACGGTAAGCTCATGGCGCGCGCCGATTTCGCCTTCGTCGAAGCCCTCGTGCGTCCACCTCATCAGCGAGGACACTAATCTTAATCTTCGGTGCCGGGTCAGATCCTAAAAATCGCCGTTCCCGTGCCGGTCGATCAGGTTTTCGACTACCTACCGCCCTCCGGAGTAGATCTTGCGGCGCTGCAACCGGGAATGAGACTGCGGGTGCCCTTCGGCCGCAGGTCCGCCGTCGGTATGCTGTTGGCCCTTGCGGCCGAAAGTGTTCTCGAAAATCTCCGGCGCGCCACCGCATTGCTCGACTCCGCTCCGGTGCTGAGCGTGCGGCATTTACGTTTGCTCGAGTGGGCGAGCCGCTATTATCGCCATCCGATTGGAGAGGTGATTTTCGCTTCCTTACCTCTGCTGTTGCGTCAGGATCGTCCGCGCAGGCCAAAGACTCTCGATCTCCGCTGGCGGCTCACGCCTGAAGGCGCCGCGATTGACCCGGATTGTTTACGCCGGAGCCCCGCCCAAGCCACCCTGATGCAAACTTTAGGGCGGCAACCCGAGCGGAAATTGCAGCCTGCATCGCTCGCGAGCGCAGCTTCCTGGCGCCGTGCCTTACGCACCTTGGTAGCTAAAGGTTGGGTAGCGCAGGAACCCGCGTGGCTCGCAACGGTCCTTCCCGCGCCAGCGGCCAGACCACCTACGCTGAACGATGCGCAGGCGTCTGCCGTCGAGCAACTGTGCGCAGGATTGAACCGTTTCGGCGTGTTTCTCTTGGACGGTCTGACCGGCAGCGGGAAGACCGAAGTTTATTTGCGCGTGATCGAGGAAGTGCTTCGCCGCGGCCGCCAGACCCTGGTCTTAGTACCGGAAATCGGATTGACCGAACAAACCCTGTTGCGGTTTCGCGATCGTTTCGCGGCGCCACTCGCGGTCTTGCACTCAGGACGGCCGGCCGGCGCCCGGCTGGACGAGTGGTGGCAAGCCCGCGAGGGCAGGGCGCCGATCGTCATCGGAACCCGTTCGGCGGTATGGGCGCCGTTGGCGAGGCCGGGCGTCATCATCGTCGACGAGGAACATGACCTGTCTTTCAAGCAGCAGGAGGGATTCCGCTACTCCGCCCGGGATATCGCGGTCATTCGTGGCCAGCGCGAAAACATTCCCGTGATCCTCGCGAGCGCCACTCCATCGTTGGAATCGGTGTTCAATGTCCACCGTGGCAAGTACCAGCACCTCCGACTCCGGACGCGGGCAGGGACGGCAACGCCTCCCACGTACGAGGTGGTGGATTTACGCGCTGCGCAAATGCGTGAGGGGTTCTCCGCGTCGCTGCTGACAAGGATGCGCGAGCATCTGGATGGCCGCCAGCAGGTGCTCCTGTTCGTCAATCGGCGCGGCTACGCTCCTCTCATCCTCTGCCACCAATGCGGATGGACAGCGTGGTGCGAGCGCTGTGATGCGCGCTTGGTTTACCACCAGACGGCCAACCGGCTTGAATGCCACTTTTGCGGGGCGCTAAGGGAACTGAATGCGGCTTGCACGCGCTGCGGCAGCGGCAACCTGCTGAAACTCGGCTACGGGACCGAACGGGTGGTGGAAGCCGTCAACCGGACCTTTCCCAATGCCCGGGTGCTGCGGATCGATCGCGATATTACCCGCCGTCAAACGGCGTGGCAGACCGTACTACGCCAGATCCGGGACGGTCAGGCCGACGTGCTAGTGGGTACACAGTTGCTGTCGAAAGGCCATCATTTCCCGGGCGTGACTCTCGTCGCGGTTGTGGATGGCGATAGCCGCCTCTTCGGGGTAGATTTCCGTTCCCACGAACGCTTTGCGCAGCAGCTCGTTCAAGTCGCCGGGCGGGCCGGCCGCGCCGAGGAACCGGGCACCGTGGTGATCCAGACCCACCACCCGGCGCACCCCTTGTTGCAAGTGCTCGTGACCCAAGGTTACGGCGCGTTCGCCGCCTTGGCACTCAAGGAACGGGCTGAGGCGCGGCTGCCGCCGTATCAGGCTATGGCGCTCATTCGCGCCGAGTCGGAAAGACCGGAAAAAGCACGAGCCTTCTTAAATGAAGCGCGAAAAATGGCGCTTGATCTCATCGCGAACGGGGCCGAGCTGCTCGGACCGGTGCCGGCGCCCATGGAACGACTCGCGGGCCGCTACCGCTGGCAATTGGTCTTGCAAACCCGCCATCGTGCCCGTTTGCAACGCTTGCTCGATGAGTGGCTCCCCGGTATTCGTAGATTGCGTACCGGGCGCGCGCTACGATGGTCGATCGACGTCGATCCCCAGGAAACGCTTTAAATCTAGTCCCCGCGGTCTTGCCGCGGGACCTTAGTTAGCGATGGGGCTTACGAAGGGGAGTGCGCAGCTCTCCCCTTTGGTCGCCCCACGGGTTGCAAACCCCGTGGTTGCGAATCTAAATTGACTTGCGGACGTTCCAATGGCATGGGAGGCAAGCTAGAATCCACACTATTTTCGCCGGAGTATTTTTGAAGAACCTCATCAGAGAGCAGGTGGCCGCAGCGCTCAAGCAATTAGATCTGGGCGATGCCGACGGCCATTTGGCCAAGCGCGGGGTGCGCTTTGAACGCACCCGCGATACCCGGCATGGAGACTTCAGCGCCAATGTGGCGCTCGTAATTGCTAAGGACCTCGGTGTGACGCCGCGTGCCCTGGCGAAACGGATCGTATCGGCCCTGCCTGGATCTCCCAGCATCGATCGCGTCGAGGTGGCTGGCGCAGGCTTCCTCAATTTCTATATCCAGCCCCACTATTGGCTGGGGATTATTCAACAAGTACTCGCGGAGGGCGATGCCTTCGGGCGTAACAGCACGGGCACCGGGGCGAAGATCCAAGTCGAGTTCGTTTCCGCCAATCCGACCGGCCCGCTGCACATCGGACATGGCCGGGGCGCAGCCTATGGCGCGGCGATCGCCAATCTGCTCGAGGCTAACGCTTATGCGCTGCAGAGGGAATATTATGTCAACGATTCCGGCCGGCAGATGGACATCTTGGCGCTCAGCGTGTGGCTACGGTATCTTGAGCTTTGCGGGGAAGCGGTGGATTTTCCGGCAAGCGCGTATCAGGGCGCCTATGTTATCGAGATCGCCCGCGTACTTTGGCGGGAGGTTCAGGCTGGTTGCCAATACCCGATTAGCGCCGTTTACGATGGACTGGCTGGGCTAGACGGCGATCCTTTGCTCGATGCTCTCATCGCGCGCGTCAAATCGCTCTTGGGCCCGGCCAGGTATCGCCGGGTGTTCGATAGCGGATTGAATAGCGTGCTCGCCGGCATTCGCGCCGATCTCACCGAGTTCGGCGTACGTTACGACCGATGGTTCTCCGAGCGCTCACTAGCGGAGACCCAAGCCGTCGAGCGGGTGATTGCCAAGCTCCAGGCGCTGGGACGAACCTACACCAAGGACGGCGCGCTTTGGTTCAATGCGGCGGCCTTCGGAGATGAGAAAGACCGCGTCTTGGTGCGCGAGAATGGCCAGACGACCTACTTTGCCTCCGACGTGGCGTACCATACGAACAAATTCGAACGCGGATTCGATCGCATTATCAATATTTGGGGCGCCGATCATCACGGTTACGTGCCGCGGGTGAAGGCCGCCCTCGCAGCGCTTGGGGATGATTCGGATCGCTTGGAGGTCTTACTGGTGCAATTCGCGACGCTCTGTCGGGGTGAAGAACGCGTGCAGATGTCAACGCGCTCGGGCGAGTTCGTCACGCTCCGGGAGCTTGTCGATGAGGTCGGTCGGGACGCGGCGCGTTTCTTTTACGTGACACGGCGTTGCGAGCAGCATCTTGAGTTTGATCTCGATCTCGCCAAGTCACAGTCAGCCGATAACCCCGTGTATTATATCCAGTACGCGCACACTCGCATTGCGAGCGTCTTCCGGCAACTGACCGAACAAGGATGGTCGTGGGACCGGAAGCGTGGCGAGAACGCGGTAGTGGTCTTGACGGAAGCGCACGAGCAGGGCTTGATCGGTGCCATATCACGTTATCCCGAGATCATTGAAGCAGCGGCGCGGGAGCGTGAGCCGCATCAACTGGCTCAGTACCTGCGGGAGCTGGCGAACGCGTTCCACGGCTATTACAGCGCGCACATGTTCCTGGTCGAGGACGAGTCGCTACGTAACGCGCGCTTAAACCTCATCGCGGCAACCCAGCAGGTCATCCGCAACGGTCTTGCGATCCTCGGGGTGTCGGCTCCGGAGTCGATGTGATGTCGCGTCAGCCCCGCGGCAGTAATAGAAGTCGGCAACGGGGCTGGCTTTCATTTCTCACCGGCTTGGCCATGGGGCTGTTCGTGGCGTTTCTCGTGTATCTGCAATCGCTCACGAACGTTAAGGACGCGCGGCGCGAGTTTAAACCAGGCGCCGAATCCGCGCCGCAAAATCCGGTGATCAAACCAAAATTCGATTTCTACACGATTCTTCCGGAAATGGAGGTCAAGGTTCCGGATTGGGAAGTGGAAGCCCCGCCCTTGCCCGCGCCGCAATCCAAACCGCCGCAAGCGCCGTCCGATGGGCCCTATTTGATCCAAGTAGGTTCGTTCCAGCGGTATCAGGAAGCGGACAAAATGAAGGCCAGGCTGGCATTGATCGGGATCTCCGCCGACATCCAGCGGGTGACGATCAGCGGTACGGATGTGTGGTTCCGGGTGCGGGTCGGCCCGTTCAAAGACCTCAAGAAACTCCAGGGCACCCGCTCTCGCTTAGCCGAGAACAACATCAATTTCATGCTGGTGCGAATGCGTCCGGGCGAATCCGCGGGTGGATAACGCGCGGCTGAGCGTAGATGGTGTGCGGATGGAGTCTGGTCTAAAAGTATCAGTTTATTAGATATCTAGGCGGGACCCCATTGTTCCGCGGGCGGAGGGCTATGTGGCCCCAATCCATCACAAACAAACCGATCCTGCCCCCCCTAACCCGGCATAGCCGGAACCAAAAAGTTGGATGATTTCTCGATCACCTTGAAACCCAATGGTGGCGCGGGTTTCCAGAAGGTACCAAAAAAATCTTGTGCGAAAATCATAAGATTTGTGCGATAAGGGACTAATCGTTAAGGGTCCGATTAAGTTCTAGGTTCGGCCGTATGAATGAAGGTAATGCCACATTGGCTCTGCAGTCTCGCCCTATGATACGCAATAGCATCATTAGAAAACGTATTTTCTCGCAAGACCTCATCTAGGGCTGCCTCTGCCTCATGGATACCACGTGCTACAGCCTCTCGTAGCATAAGTATTGCCCCGATTATATCCCTTCTAAGCGGTTGCGGCATATTAAGCCCCTGAGCTAAGTTTTTTATATCGACGGTTGGATAATGTCCATCATATAAGGCATATCCTAAGTAAATAAAAAGCATAGCCATCGCCACCATGTGTTGCCTTCGCGAGCCACTGACCAGCCAATTGATAATCTTTTGGTAACCCGTGCTCTCCACAGGCATAAAACTGGCCGAGCATACACTGCGCGCCTGCTCGAGCCATTGCCAATGTCGCTCGCGCGAAGGGGTCCGTTTTTGCTACCCCTAAGAGTCTTGCAAATATTCCCACGGTGCTCTCCTTCTTTTATTGGAATTGAGAATGTCGCGATAATGCGTATTGGGGTAGCGGCATCTACCGTTAGGGCTGGAGCCTGCGTAGGATGTGGTGGAAGGAACCGCATCGTTCCCGTCATTCTCCGGCCCTAGGAACAGGAAACGCCCTCGGCTATCCTGATGTCCAGCATCTTTCTCATTTATGGCAAGGAGCAAGCGCTGAGGTTGGAAGCCGCTACTTGCGGGTAAGGGGGAGTATTTTCTAATTCAAAGATGAGTCTGAAAGAAGGTAGTAAAGCCCTGGCCGCCTAGGGTGAAAGAGTACTGGCCTCCGGGGATAGCTGGGGGCGTTGGGAGCCTGGGCTGTGCGACGACGGTTCATGGATGTGT
>JBIMKD010000406.1:0-3777 GCA_043673815.1 Chromatiales bacterium | reverse complement strand
GACAAGCGCTACATCAGCCCTTAAGTAGCGAGCACGAGTTTGGGTGCTCATCGCCAGGTACGGGCCTTCATCACCTGACCGAACAACAAGGGTAGCGATGTGGCTCTATTGGTCGATACGGGCGCCTCGACCTTTGTGCTACCGGCATCCATGAGTACGCAACTGGGCTTCCTACCTGGTTAGCTCGACGACGGGGTTGCGCAGACGGCAAGCGACCGGGTAGCGGCCAAGCTCGGGGTCCTGAAGGCAGTTCGCGTAGGAGAGATTTCCGTGAACGACGTCAAGGTTACTTTCATATCGGACGACCGTCTGGGCAACACCATGCTTCTCGGGATGAGCTTTCTCGAGAGGTTCAATGTCACCATCGACGATGCGCACAATGCACTGATCTTATTGCCTAAATAGGAAGAGACAGCGTAGGCGTTGGCGCGCTGGGAAAAATAAGCGCCCTTTTTTTGCTGAAGAGAAAGGACTGAAAAGCCAGCCTACTGTCACTTACGATAGTCCTCGGGCTAAAAATTGGAGGTGGTCGGCCTCGAAGTGGGCCGTAAACGGCTCTATGTGCTGATGATCTGACACGTTTTGGCGTCTCGCGCGCGTAAAGGCAATGCCCGCACCTGGAGCGCGGAACGGCCTCATGATATGCGCTCGTGTCGGCGTGAGGTTAGTTATTGCGGATCACAGCGGTTCGGTTCCGACGCAGACTCGAGCTTTTTAACCGGAGAAATCATAGCCGCGCTCGGCGGAGAAACGACTGCGGCGTAGGAGTGAGCACCCTGCGCAACCGGGCGTTGGAATGAGCTACTCCTCAAGCGGAGCTACGCTCCTAAAAAGCTTGAACAGGGTCAAGTCATAGACGATCTTCAATCCGCCTGCGGCGATCAGCGGCCAGCCGAAACTCGACACGCTCAGTAGGTAGCCCGCGAGCAGCGGCCCTACCGCCGTGGCGAGGCTGCGCGGAACGCTGGTCATGCTCGCCGCGGCTGCGCGCTCGTGTTGGGTGACGACCGACATCACGAACGCCGAGCGCGTCGGCACGTCCATTTGCGAAAGCAGGCTGCGTGCGAGCAAGAAGGCGATCGCGATCGGCAAGCTCGGCGCAAACGCGGTTAATATGAGCAACACATTAGCTGGGAGATGGGTGAAGACCATAGTGTTGACCAAACCGAAGCGTCCGGCAATGCGCACCGCGATGACATAAGAAACCGCAGACAGAACCCCGTTCCAAAAGAAAATCGTACCGGCGAGCGCGACCGAAAGCTCAAAGCGCTCGAACAACCAAAGCGCGAGCAGGGATTGTACGACAAATCCTCCGGCGAACGCATCGAGGCTGAACAACGCGGCCAGCGTATAGACCCTTTTTTTTGAGCGCGAAAGCGCAGAAACCGGAGTCTCGTGCGCGGGCACGCTATGGTTCGAGAGCCCGCGATAAACCGCGAGGCAGATTAAGCCGAGCCCAGCGTATAGGATGAACATCGCTCGCAGCGCATCCTGGGCATTCGCCGCAAACAGCGAAGGCAAGCCAGCCGCGAGGGCGCCCACGGCAGCGACCAGCGTGCCGACGATGGCATAAGCGGCGAAGGCCGCAGTACGACTCTGTCTTTCAATCGCTTCGGAAAGCTTGGCGTGTTCGAGGGGCAGAAACACGCTGACGTCACCGCTAGAGGGATTTAAAGTGCCGACGACGGCGATCGTCAGCAAGATCCAAAAGTCGGTGAACGCGGCAAAACCAAGACCCGTCGCAGTCATCAGCACGCACGCGAACATCAATAACTTGCGTTGCGCGATACGGTGCGCGACGTGGCCGACGGCTAGCGTCGCCAGCCCAGAGCCGAGCAGAGTGCCGGTCGCAATCGCCCCGATTTCGAACGCGCTGAATCCTAGGGTTTTTAAGTAGAACGGCAGCAGCAGACTGATGTAGCCGTCGCCGAAAGCGCGCACCGCGCGAGCGCCGAGCAGCAGACGCAGGTCGCGATTGCCGGCGACGGATAAACTCACGCGAGGTGCGCCGGCAAACTCCGATGCAGCTTAGGCGCCGAGGGCGACGAGGAGCGTAGGCGCGTGAGGGTCGGCGACCGCACGGTTGTGGAAAGCGGCGAGCGGGCCTGCACCCTACACAGCTTCACCCGATGCGCTATAACCGATCGCTTTAAAAAACCATCCGCCGTGCGGCCATTTGAGCACGCCGACGTGGCTATCCGCAGCGTCGAAGACCGCGTGCAGATCGGAGCGCAATTGTAGCGATTGAAGACGCTCTAACCTGGCGGAGACTGCAGCCACGAAGCGGCACCTGAAACGCGTATCGCTGCCGCTGAAAAACAAGGTGGGCGCAAAACTGCGCCTATGCTCGGGCGTAGGCCCAAGGCGCAACAGTGCGAGGTAGTGTTCGTCGGTACCGTAGCCGACGTTTGTCTTCCATCCATATCCAGGATAGATTTCGGCTAAGCGATGCATTATTCGATCGCGCCTGACCTTGGCGATCACCGAAGCCGCGGCGATCGATAAACAGCGCGCGTCGCCTTTGATAATCGTGGTCATGTGGCAAACGAGGCCCGGCTCACGGTTGCCGTCGATGAGCGCGGTGTCGATAGTAATCCTCAGGTCGGCGACCGCGCGGCGCATGGCCAGCATGTTTGCCTGGTAAATATTCAGCGTGTCGATTTCTTTGACCGTAGCGATGCCGACGCCGAAGCGTGCGATTTGGATAATTGCGGCGTAGAGGCGTTCGCGCTCGGGTCCAGCAACCTGCTTCGAATCGTTTAAGCCGTGGAGCGCGCGCGGTTTGCGTACCCATTGCGGGAGGACAACCGCTGCCGCGACTACCGGTCCAGCGAGCGGTGCGCATCCAGCCTCATCGATGCCCGCGACGACGCCGTGCGCTGCGCGTTCAAAGCTTAGATCGGGAAGTTTGGGTTTCTTCACGCCATTTTTTGTAGCCGTTCGCCAGAATTCTACTCCGCGCTGCGCCGCGTATCCACGATAGTTCGACCCTTGTTTCGCCGCTTACCTGCATACCTAGCAAAAATGGCGCTATTCAAGGTCAATACCGGAACACGCGAACAAGAGGTATGCGGGCTGCGTTGGGATTGGGAGGAACGAATCCCCGAGCTTGCCACGACCGTGTTCGTGATTCCGGGAATCCGTACGAAGAAAAAGGAAGCTCGGCTAATCGTTCTCAATCGAATTGCTAGATCTGTGATTGAAGAGCAACGAGGTCAAAATCGCACTTGGGTTTTCCACTATGAAGGTAGACGATTATCCCGGATGTACAACAAGGCGTGGCGGCTGGCGCGGAGGAAAGCATCTGAGGTCTATGAGGCGGACATGGGCAACTCGTGCCCAAAAGGTTTCAAAAGCATCCGTGTGCATGACCTCAAACACACATTTGGACGCAGACTCCGTTCGGCCGGGGTATCCTTGAGACCCGCAGGGTTCTCCTTGGACACAAGAACGGAGACATCACGACTCACTACTCGGCGCCGGAGCTTCAGGAGCTCGTTGACGCTGTGGAGCGGGTTTATGATCGCCCCACACAAGGCCAAGGATTAGTGCTTTTGAGGGGGTCTGCGCGAGCTTAAGTCCCGCAAAAGTCCCGCACGAAAAAAATCGGTGTTTGAAAAGCGATTGTAACCTATTGAATCGGGATAGGGGGAAGCCTCACGGCTTCGCCCCTCCCACACCACCAGGCATACGGGTCCGTACCATGGCGGTTCGGTACAGTTAAATAGAATAACGAGGGTCTAAACGTGGAAGACCCATGGCGTCGAAGTAACGAGT
>JBIMKD010000405.1:0-7087 GCA_043673815.1 Chromatiales bacterium | reverse complement strand
TCGTCCGCGCGGCCGATCCCGCTGCAGCTGCCCGACGCGCCGCTCCAGGCTGTGGATCAACTCCTCCGCCCCCGCAGGGAGAGGTATGCGTACGCCTCCCTTGAGGAGCAGCTTACACAGCTAGAACACGAGCTCGTGCGGTTGAGTTTGCGCAACCTCATGAGCTTTGACTGGATGGGGGGTGGAGCGCCGAGCCCTGGCGTTACACGGGTGGTACTTCGGCATCGCCAGCGGCGTGCTTCACGTAATGGACCCCGAGATCGGAGAATGTCGGCCGTTCAAGTGACCTTTGCCGGTTTTCCTTAACGATGCCAGAGCCCGAAGATGTACTCCACTCCTTCGGCCTCCAGGCAGGGGACAAACAGATCGGAGTATAGCCTTGGCTGGTTGGGTGCGTGGGGCCAATCAACGAAGTGGCGCGACTTGCTCGGCCGTAATGAGGCGCGCTGCGTTGTCCCAACTGGTACGCTCGTGATTGACGACGGCGGCGATCTGTTCATCGCTCAGTTGCTCGGCGAATGGTGGCATAGGCGAGCCATAGGTTACACCGTCGATGACTTTGCCGGTAAGCCCCTGCACGATAATACGCCCATGCTCGGTCGGATCTTCGGCGAGAACGACGGCACTGCCTTTGAGGGGGGGAATACGCCTCCTAGACCTTCCCCCGAAGCTTGGTGGCAGGACGCGCAGTAGTTCCCGTATACCTGCTCGCCCAATACCTTCCACGAGGCTGCAGCGGCGGCACTTTCAGCACCCACCGGGGCAGTGGGGATCGCGGCTAAGGCGAGCTCGGCGTTACGGGCGTGAAGCTCGATGCCAAAGTACCACATCCCCCAGGCGAACGTAGCAAGAACGACCAGCCAGGCCCAGGTCGGGATCGGCGCCGGTGTTTCGATACGCATCGGCTCGAAAGTGTCTCCCACGGTGCTGGAATAGGCGTTCGCCAAGACCGAAACGCGCTCGCGAACCACATCGTGATCGACAATACCGTGCACCGCGATACCGGGGCCATTACGTACGGTAAAGGGTATTTCACGGAGACTGATCGAGCCGTCAGTATCTATGGCCTTGAAGCGAATGACGTGAGGGCCGTCATCGAGCCGGGTTGTATCCAGACTGAAGGTCTCAGGCGGAGTCAAGACGCAGTAAGGAGTGTGCTCCTCATCGATGAAGACCTCAATTTTCACGGCTGTTCCTCGTCTTCGGTCAACATCCGATGCTTAATGTGATCGGGTGAGCTTTCCCCCGGCCAGAGGGTGTAGCGAACCGCTAAATAAAAGGCAACGACGACGACGGAAATCGCGAGGCCCACCAGGACTAATTCCAGCAATGAGGGATCCGCGCCGTTTGAATGATTCATCGTTTCATTTCCGGCTGTTTAAGCGATTGTAAATACCGCACGATGGCAATCGCGTTCTCGGTCGCGACGACGACCTTCCCCGGCGGGGCGTAAGGCGCGGGGATCGGCACCACCACATCGTCAGGATCGGTCTCGTTCTTTTCTTCGAAGTACCAGGGGTAGCCAGGCATGGCCGACTGTGGCATAACCGCCCGCGGATTATAAAGATGGATCAGATTCCATACTTCACTCGGCTGGCGCACGCCGACATTGGCGAGATCGGGTCCCGTCCGCTGCGTGCCCAAGAGCGGTGGGGACTCCAAGGCGTAGTCTTCCGCAACCGATCCCCGGCCGTAGGGTTTATCGACCGCCAGATCGCGCACAAACTGTGTGTGGCAGAAACCGCATCCGTCGCGCAAATAGAGATTCCGGCCGAGCAGCTTCAGCTGAGTAGGCGGTTGTAGTTGTGCGTGGGGGGGATCATCTGGATGTCCAGAGCGGGCAGGACGGCGACGATGAGTGTCAGGGTCAGGAAACCGGCGAGGGCAACCGCGACTAAGGCACGATGGTCGGTATGAAGGCTCACGCGAGTGCCTCGTGAGCGGGCGTTGCCGTGACGGACTGCGCACGCGGGCGCATGGCCCAGAGATTCACCGCGAACACGAAGTGGCTCGCAACCATCAGCACGCCGCCGATGGAGCGCCATAACCACATCGGGGCGGCGGCCTCGATCGACGCGATAAAGGATTCTCCTTTGACCCATGATAATCCTTGTAGGATCCCGGCCGCCGAAATTGAGGTAACATAGATACAGGCGCCGACGAAGGCCAGCCAGAAATGCATGCCGATCGCCGTAGCGTTGGGCGCCTGGCCGGTGATGCGCGGCAGCAAACCGTAGATCGCACCCCAGATCAGAAACGCAACGAAGCCGTAAACGGCCAAGTGCGCATGGCCGACGGTGTAATTGGTGAAATGCCAGTAGATATTGGCGGTGCGAAACGCTTCGGTCGTCCCTTGGGTCGAAGCCAGTGCATAACCCCACCGACCAAAAGGAACATCAACGCGTAGCTCCGTCGCACCAGGCCCCAGGATCCGCGCATCGTCAAGAAAAAGTTCCCCGCCCCCGACCAGACCGGCACCATCATGCCCACGCTAAAGAGGATGGCGGTTGTTTGTAACCACCAGGGGATCGGCGCAAAGATGTAGTGATGTGCGCCGATGAGGGTATAGAACAGCATGTTGGTCCAGAACCCGAGTACACCCAGCGCATAGGAGTAGATCGGCCGGCCCAGAATGCGCGGCAAGGCCCAGTAGGTGACGCCCAGGACCATCGGCGTGAACCACATTCCCACGACGTTATGCATGTAATAACCTTGGATGACGATGTTACCCAGTCCGCCCTGATAGAACGGCAGGTAGCCCACCACGTAGATCACGGCGAGCCAGCAGAAAGCCCCGAGTATGTACCAGTTGGAAATATAGATCTCCAGGATCTTGCGTGCGGCCACGGTGCGGTAATAGTTATAGCCATTGATCACCAGACCGACTCCGAAAGGAAGGGCGACCGGCCAGACCCATTCCCGATATTCCTGTGGACCTGTAGTAATGCCCAGCGAGAGCGTGATCAATCCGCACAGGATTGCGAGATGCCAGAGCCCCAATCCGACATACGCGAGCGCTGGGCGCCATATAGGCACCTGCGAGGTACGGTAGGCGATGTAGTAACCGAGCCCGACTAAAGCCAAAGTGGTCCAACCGAGCAATACCGTGCTGGTATGAATCGGCCGGATGCGACCGAAGGAAAGCCATGCGGCCGCGAGGACGTCTGGCCAAAAAAGCTTTACGGCCGCTAATAAACCATAGAGCGTTCCGACCAACAACCAGAAGGTCGCTGAAATGAGGTAGGCATAGACGACCCGGATCGATACCAGGTCAGGGCCCGAAGGCAGTGATCCGGCGAGTGTGCTCATCGTGCAATGACCTTTTTAATTCTGGTTCGTCAGAAGAATCTGTGGGAGAGTTGTGGCTCGGGTAGTTTGCCCAGTGTGTGATATAGCGCGAGTTCCGCGATCCGGAAGGTGCGAAAGCCGTACGATTTTCTCATGGTGACTTTGGCCTTGTTGTTCAGCCCCTCGATGACGCCACTGGAGAACGCCTTACGTGCTTAAAAATAGT
Organism: Chromatiales bacterium; assembly: GCA_043673815.1. Classification (GTDB taxonomy): domain Bacteria; phylum Pseudomonadota; class Gammaproteobacteria; order JACCXJ01; family JACCXJ01; genus USCg-Taylor. The sequence goes on along the minus strand of JBIMKD010000405.1, from coordinate 3,573 downwards.
TGAGCAGCAACTCGCGGTGGTTGCGCAAGGTTAGGGCGAACTTCTTCATCGGTTCGATCCGCGAACGCATGACTCGGCGGCACCACTCACAAGGAACTTGCCCGCCCAAGTCGGCGAGGTGTAGTCCCAGAACTGCTGGAAGTCTTCCTTGAGCAGATAGGCTCGCACGCTCTTCAAGTTATAGCGCAGGACGTCGCGCAACCGGATGCGTTGGTGATCGGTCAGATTCTCCTTGCGCTTGAGCAGGCACCAGCGCGATTTCTTCACCGGCTCGTAGCCGTCTCGCACCAGTTGCCGCGCTTCGCCCGCCCGCACCTCGTCGATCGCCTTCGGGTCAAGCGCCGAACCAAGCAGCCATCTGCCGCGCAAAGCAAACGAACCGATGAAAATCTGTTATGACGAACGGCAGAAATCATTAAGTGACAGCACTGGGCGCGTCCCCTCCGTTCCCCATTATTCCGTTATTATGGATCACCGTGTCCTACGAGAGATGGATCGATCAGCAAGGTCGACCAATCATGCGAAATCAGCATCCAGTACTACACGATAACGCGCCTTGCCAGCCTTTAGATACTCGAGCCCATCGTTGACACGGCTCATCGGGCAATGCTCGACCTGCGGTGAGATACCGTGACGCGCGGCGAAATTGAGCAGGCTCGCGATAGCCCCCGGTGAGCCGGTAGGCGAAGCGGAAACGCTTTGCTGCCGAAAGATCAGGTTGCTTATGTCCAACGGGACCGGCTCCATAACTACGCCAAGGAAATGGGCCCGGCCTTTCGGGGCCAGCATAGCCATGATCGCTTTCCAATCGAGTGACACATTCACCGTGCTTAACAGCAAATCTAGCGACCCGGCGATGCCTTTCATCGCTTCGCTGTCGCGGCTGGATACTACGCGGTGCGCACCGAGCCGCATGGCTTCCTCCCGCTTGGAGTCACTGGAAGTAAGCGCCGTGACCTCACACCCCCACGCCTTTAGGATCTTTATCGCCAAGTGGCCAAGACCGCCGATACCCAGGACGCCCACGCGCTCGGTTGGCTTGACGCGGAGATTGAGCAGTGGGGCAAAGACAGCAATGCCGCCACAGAGCAGCGGCCCCGCCGCGCTTGCATCCAGCCCTTGCGGTAACGGGAACACCCATGCCCAGTGCGCCCGCAGCCGTTCGGCGTAGCCGCCATGGCGGCCGACGATAGTGGGCTGGACCTGGGCGCACAGGTGTTGGTCCCCGGACACGCACATTCCGCAATGCATACAGCTACGGGCGTTCCAGCCTATGCCTACCCGCTGGCCGATGTCGAGGCCTTTAGCCTGCTCGCCCAGATCGACTACCTTGCCGACCGCCTCATGGCCAGGCACGAAAGGGTAGATGGACATGCCCCAGTCGTTATTGAGCACGGACAGATCGGCATGGCATATGCCGCAATATTCAACGGAAACCTCCACCTCTTCGAGGCCGAGCGGGCCGGCGTCGAACTCGTAAGGCTCTAAGGCACGACCGGCCGCGTGCGCGGCCCAAGCACGAATGCGGTTCATTCTTGTTCCCTTCTGTCGACGCCTTCGGCTCCCGCCAGGGGTCCTCGCCGGCGCGGGTTGTCTGTTATTGCCCACTTATTCAACCGCCGTAAGCGACTTGCCTGCAACGCGTTCTCTCCTTCGTTCCAACTAGCGCACCCGGGGCGTTGCTTATACTGATAACGACTCGCGGCGACGTGCGACTTCGGCAGTAATACGATACGGTTATGGCGGAACCCCTTGTTCTTGAGGACATCGGCCTGCGCTACCACTTCCTCTTTGACGAGGTCGACCACTGTGATGGAGCCGTCGCTCATCGCCGGCAGTTTCAATAAACTGTTCTGTACGAAGGCATAGCGCTCTTCCGGAGAAAACGCAACATGGGGCCCCGGCTGCAGTCAACAACTTGGGCTCTTTCGGGTCTGCGCCGATGTCGAAGATATTCAGATGCCCCGTCTTTGCTGTCGTGACATACAAGCGGTCGGCGTCCCTATTGAAATAGATCTCCAGGGGCATGCCCAGTTCATGCGGTGGGAAATCAAATGCCTCGCGGAAATCGAACGCTTTCCTTTCTGCGTTCCAGGTTGCCGTCCAAAGTGTCCCGCCCATCCTATTGGGGTGATGTAGCTCGGATCTGGGAAGCAAGGCAATTTCCACCGGCGCTACGCCCGAAGGCGAGCGATTATTCGAAACTTTATGGGTCGAAAGCACTCTGCCACTATTCTCTTCGATCACCGTCACGGTCTCCCCCGGATCTTTCAGATCGGCCTGCCGAACCGAGCTGATGACGAGAAGCCGATCTATGGCGTGCAATGCGATCCCGTGCGGGTATCGGATAAACGGATCGTTCGGAAGAGCGGCCGCGATCGCCGTCCGTGGTTCATCGGTCTGGGCATCACCGACGATCACGTTGTCCGAGCCCAGGCAGGTTAAATTACCAGGTATTACCATCATCCGCGAATACAAGGTCTTCGCCCACCCGACAGTCTGGCACGGCGACCGTTTTCATCTCCTCGGGAAACCGTTGCATATCGAAAATGTGAAGAACACTTTTCCCGAAGGCGGTGACGTAGGCCTTGGTGAGATCGTTGTTATAGAAGATATGGTGCGCGACTGTATCTGGCGAGAGCGGGATGTCTTCGACGATTCCATTGAAGTTCTCGGACGCCAGATCAACGTCGATGACCGCGATCCCTTCCTGACGCGGCGTCTTTCCCGGTTCGCTCTGATAGTTCGCCATGGCCAAGATCTCTGCCTATGCCGCGGCGAGACGAGCACGGAACGCGACAATCCCAATGCTGTCCGAACGTCACGTGACATGTTACAACCTCCTTTGGTCGCGCAACTCGATGCCATCTCTCATTTGGCAGTCCGAACAATCGCCGGTTTCCACGCTTCCGGTAACTCAGCCTCAGCAGGATGATGCAAAATTCCCGAGTAAGCCCAGCTACGCGAAGCCGCGCAGCGAGGCGCGAGACGTATCAGGTAGATAGGCGAGCGCCGAGCGAGGATTCGAGAAAGTAGATGGGCCGCGCAGTAGTTTTGCATCATCCTGTTAGGTTCGGCACGGTTCCAGTCCTACCCGATGGCTCATCAAAAAGGCTCTTTGAACGGTCGGAGATCCAGCTCGTGCGTCCAGGCGGTCGCATCTTGACGATGTAAATCCCAATACACCCGGGCGATCGCCTCCGGATCGAGGAGCCCGTTATCGCCTTTTGCGCGCACAAGCTCGGGAAAATTTCTCCCTGCGTAATCGCCGTCGATGACGCCGTCGATCACGACGTGTGCGACATGTATCCCTTGGGGTCCGAATTCACGCGCCATCCCTTGGGCGACAGCGCGCAGCGCCGCCTTGGCCGAAGCAAAGGCAGTAAACGGTGGTCGAGCACGTAGCGAAGCGGTGGCGCCGGTAAATATGATCGTACCGCGCGCACGCGGAAGCATGTGACGCACGGCCTCACGGCCGACTAGAAAACCACCGAAGGCGCTCTGTCGCCACAGGCTCTCAAACAAATCCGCGCCGATGTCGAGAAAAGGCACGGCGGCATTGGCGCCCGCATT
>JBIMKD010000404.1:0-14310 GCA_043673815.1 Chromatiales bacterium | reverse complement strand
GCGCCGGGGGCGATGACAGCCACGATCCGCCAGCGCGATATCTGCGCCTGGCCGGCATAAATCAGCGTGTTGCTGAAAACTCCGGCACGGGCTCGCCCATCCCGGATCGCAAGAAGATCAGCGCGCCGGCCCGTGTCGTGAGTGCAGGATGGGCGGCGCCCTTGGGCGCAAAGTGATAATCGCCCGCGCGGACGGTGATATCGTCGAAGGTGATCTCTCCTTCCAGCACCAGGCATTCCTCATTGGCGGTGTGGAGATGCGGGGGAAAAGTGACACCGGCTTCCAGGCGGGCCAGCAAGGAATTCGCGCGACCGTTTTCATCCCGGTGCAGGATCTTGAATCGGATCCCGGGCGCGAAGTCCATCCAACCTTCGGCCGAGCGTATCGTGCGTAGCTCTGTGAGTGGATGCGCGGTGCGAACGCGCGCCGTGATCCTCTCGCGCAAGCCAGCCGGCGGCTGCACCGGGGCTAGCGCATCGGCCCATTGCGTGAATAGCTCGGTATCGAATAGATCTTCGTCGTTCATAACTTACACCACCGAATCGGTTTTTTGACCCCCACCCCAATGTTCCCGCCGGGGCCACATTTCACGGGTTTCTGCGGCCATTAACTGCTCTTTCATCAGTTGCATTGCCCGCCGCAAGACCGTCTTCACGGTACCGAGAGGCGTCGCGGTGTAATCCGCGATTTCCTGATGGCTGAACCCCTTAAAATAGCTCAGGACCAACATTTGCCGCTCGTTCACGCTAAGCGCCTCGAGCGCCGCGCGCACGAGGCTATGCTCCTCGAGTCCGCAGAGGGTATCCAACGGATCGGCGGCTACGTCCGCGTCCTCGCACGGCATCTCGGACGACAGACAGATCTCCGCCGGATTATGGCGGCGTAGCAAATCAATCGCGCGGCTGCGGCAGATCGTGTAGAGCCAGGTCATGATCTTTCCACGGTTGGGATCGTAGGCGCCGGCGCGTTGCCAAACCTGCATGTACACATCTTCCGTGACCTCTTCGGCGTCGTTCCGTTGTCCCGTGATACGCAAGGCCAAAGCAAAAACGCGACCTGCCGTCGCCTCGTAGAGCGCGGACAGTGCCGCTTCTTCTCTGCCGGCGATACCCGAAATCAACCCGCGCAAGGCGATCTCTTGGGCATCGAACTCGATCGTCTCCCTACCGGCGTTCACAGTTGCATTATAACACCCGAACCCACGCTGCGCGCCGGATGCGACCTGAGAAGGCAGGCGGCCAGACTGACCGTTGCTGCGCGACGCCCGGTATTCGTCTGCTGCGTTCACTATCCTCAGTACGTGACGGAGGGCATTTTTGGATGTTTCGCGGCGGTTCTCCATGGAGTTCTCCTCCAGCCGCTACGATGGCTCGCATCGCCCCGCACGGATCGAAGCCTATGGTGAATGGGTTAAACTAGGGCGCGTTCGAATTTTGACCGATGGCCGGGTAGTAATGCTAGAAAAAAAGGTTAACTAACATGTCTGAAACTGATTTGCGGGAACATCTCGAAAGGTTGAGGGAACAAGTGAACGATCTCGGTGCGGGGAAACCCGAATCGATCGAGCGGCTAAACCGGCTTATTACGGACATCGAAAGTCAATTGGAAAATCGAGGTAACCAGACTCAGCATGAGGACCTCATCGCCAATGTGCAAGGGGCAATCCGGCATTTCGAAGTCGAGCATCCTCGGGCGACGGCGATTTTGAACGACATCATGGTCGCGCTCAGCAATATCGGGATTTGAGAGAGTGCCCGCCAAAAGCGGCGGGGTGAATATACCAGTGAACGCCAGGAAAACCGCCGACACGGCATGCATTCAACGTATCACCCTCTACCCGATCAAGTCACTCGACGGCGTCTCCGTGGCTGAGACGCGTATCGCCCCGGGTGGGAGCCTTGAACATGATCGTGCCTTTGCCGTCGTCGATGCTCAAGACAAGTTTGTAAACGGCAAGCGCTTCGCCGAGGTGCATCGGCTGCGCGCGCACTTCGATCTGGACACACACACGGTCACGCTTGCGGATTCAGGGATGAGCGCGCCGCAGGGCTTCCGGCTAGACCGAGACCTGGAACGGATGGAAGCGTGGATGAGCACGTTTTTCGGTTTCTCGGTAACGATCCGGCAGGACCCGCGGGCCGGCTTCCCCGACGACACGGACGCCTCGGGACCGACCGTGATCAGCGCGGCGACTCTGGCGACGGTCAGCGCCTGGTTCCCCGGCGCCACACCGCAGGATATGCAGCTTCGTTTCCGGACCAATCTTGAGATTAGCGGTGTTTCCGCATTCTGGGAAGACCGTCTGTTCGGGGAGCCCGGGACGCTGGTGGATTTTAACGTCGGGACGGTCGCTTTCGAGGGCGTCAATCCCTGCCAGCGCTGCGTCGTACCGGCGCGCCACCCGCGGAGCGGGATCGAGGAGTCGGGCTTCCAGAAAACCCTGGCCATGAGACGCGAACAGACCTTACCCGCCTGGGCAGCCCGCTCGCGGTTTAATCACTACTACCGCCTCGCCGTCAATACCCGGATCCCGCCCTCTGAAGCCGGCAAGACCCTCCGGGTCGGGGATGAAGTCACGATCCTTGGAGTACGCCGCGCGAATGATGAATAGGAATCCCCAGGCGGCGATCTATCAGTCTATAAGCTCGATCTGCACGGCACCGAGGGACAGGAGTGCGGGCTTTCATGGGTGACCCCGAACTACGATAATCTTCGCAACGCTACGGGTTCCTTTTCGACCGTTTATGCGATCCCCACAGCCGACTTGGCCCGCGCGGGCGTCCGCGCCTCGTGCTCGGTCCGCTCGCTCGGCCGATGCTCGGCTGCGAGCAGCGAATAGAACACCGGCACGATGAACAGGGTGAACAGCGTGCCGACGATCATGCCCGCGACCAGCACGATCCCGATGCTGTTGCGAGCCGCGGCTCCCGGCCCGGATACGAGCACCAGCGGGAGGTGCCCAAAGACGGTGGCGGCGGAGGTCATGAGCACCGGGCGCAACCGGGTCAATGACGCCTCATGCAGCGCGGCCGCCTTCGAGAGACCACGGGACTGCAGTGTGTTCGCGAACTCCACGATCAGGATGCCGTTCTTCGCGATCAGCCCCACTAGCGTGATCAGCCCAACCTGCGAGTAGATGTTGATTGTGGTCAAGTCCAGGAAGCTGAACACCAGCGCGCCGGAGATCGCTAGCGGCACCGAGCCCAGCAGCACGATCAGCGGATCGCGAAAGCTTCGGAACTGCGCCGCGAGCACCAGATAGATGAGGACCACCGAGAATCCGAGCGTAACGGTAAGCGCCGACCCCTCGCGGCGGATCTGACGCGACTCCCCGGCGTGATCGAGGACGACGCTCGGACCACCGGCGGCCGCAGCCGCGGCCTCGAGGACGCGCAGTCCCTCTTCTTTGGTCACGCCGGAATTGACGCCGCCGAAAATGCGCACGGCGTTGCGCTGCTGGAAGCGGTTCAACGTACGCGGCGCGGTGCTCGTCTCGACGTGCGCGAACGTCGACACGGGCACGAGCTGGCCGTCCGGCGTCTTGATTTTGAGGTCGAGCAATGGGCCGAGCGTCGCCCGGTCTGCTTCGCCGATCTGCGGGATGACCTTGTAACTGCGATCGAAGAAGTTGAACCGGTTCACGTAATCGCCGCCGAGCAGCGTGCCGAACTCCTGACCGACGCCAGCGAGGTCGAGTCCGAGATCGGCGACGCGCTCGCGATCGAGCACGACTCTAGCCTCGGGCAGGTCGATCTTCAGGTCCGTATCGACGTATAGGAATTTGCCGCTCTGCCAACCGGCGCCGAGCACTGCCGCGGCCGTCTCTAGCATCTGCTCGGGCGGCGCGTCGCTCTGCAATACGAGCTCGACGTCGTACTGGCCAGGGGTCGGCAACGGCGGGTCCAAGCGCGGGAATACGCGCAGGCCGGGGATCTGGGAAACGGCGCCATACACCTCATCGAACATCTCCTCGGTCGAGCGCTCGCGCTGCGTCCAGTCCTTGGCTACGAGACCCCCGAAACCGCCCCACGCCGCGGTCAACGACCACATGAAGGCGGTTTCGGGAAACGAGGCTATGGCGCGCTCGACCTCAAGCGACGCGCGGTTGGTTGCGGCCAAGGTCGAGTCGGGCGCGGCCTCGAAGAACAGACTGATGTGGCTTTGATCCTCGACGGGCGCGAGCTCCTGACGCGAGAAGGTGTATAGCGGCCAGGCCGCCGCCGCGACCAACAGCCACACCACAACGTTCGCCCAACGCATTCCGAGCGCCAAATCGAGCATCCATGCGTATCCGCGGCTGACGTACTCGAAGCCGCGGTTGACCAACGCCGTCAGTCGGCCCTCTTTGCCGTGCGCGTGCACAAAGCGCGAGCTCATCACCGGCGAGAGCGTGAGCGCGACGAAACCCGACACGACGACCGCGGCGGCGAGCGTGATCGCGAACTCCAGGAACAGCGAACCGGTCAGGCCGCCCTGGAATGCGATCGGCGTGTACACCGTCGCGAGCGTGATGGTCATCGCGATGATCGGGCCACGCAGCTCGCGCGCGCCGATCAATGCGGCCTCGATCCGCGACTTTCCGAGGCGCACGTGCCGCTCGACGTTCTCGACGACCACGATAGCGTCGTCGACCACCAGGCCCACGGACAGCACGATCGCAAGGATCGTGAGCAGATTCAGGCTGAAGCCGAACGCGATCATGACGATCGCGGCGCCGATGAGGGATACCGGCATCGCGACGAGCGGCACGAGGGCGGTGCGCACCGAGCCCATGAACAGGAACACGACGATCGCGACGATCGCGATCGTCTCGCCGAGCGTTTTCGTGATCTCCTTGAGCGCTTCCCGCATGAACATCGTGCCGTCCCAGACCAGACGCATATCGATGTCCGCGGGCAGCGTCGGCCGGATGCGTTCCATCTCGTCGCGCAGCCCCCGCGCAACTTCGATCTCGTTCGAGCCGGGCAGCGGCCAGACTCCAAGATAGACGCTCTCACGGCCCTTGTACTTGGCGACCATGGCGGCTTCCTCGGCGCCGAGCTCCACCCGCGCCACATCGGAGAGCCGCACCGTCGCCCCGTCGCGATCGGCGACGATCAGGTTTTCGAATTCCTCCCGGGCGCGCAGGTCGGTGTTTGCGAGGAGATTGACCTGGACGAGGTTGCCCTTCGTCTGGCCGATCGCCGCGAGGAAGTTGTTTCGCTGTAGCGCCGCATGCACGTCGCCGGGCGAGAGATTCAGCGCGGCAAGGCGATCGAGATCGAGCCAGACGCGCATCGCGATCGCCTGGCTGCCCTCGAAGCTGACGCGTTGCACGCCGGACAAGGTCGAGAGCTGCGGCTGCAAGCTCCGCGAGAGCCAATCCGTCAGCACCGGGATATCCCGCTCGGTCGATGTGAAGCCGATATAGAACGTCGCGTACGGGCGATCGGCGCGCTGCACTTCCACCACCGGCGGCTCGGCTTCCTCCGGCAACTCGGAGCGAACCTGCTGCAGGCGCGCGGTCACTTCCGCGAGTGCCGCCGTGCTGTCGTGGTTGAGCTTCAGGCGCACGGTGACTGTGCTCACGCCGGCGCGGCTGGTGGACTCGAGGTGGTCAACGCCACTGATAGCCGACACGACCCGCTCGATCGGCGTGGTGAGAAAGCCGCGGACGGTTTCGGCTCCGGCGCCGGTGTAGACCGTCGTGATCACCACGGAGGAGCTTTCGATGCTCGGAAACTGCTGCACCGCAAGGGTGAGCAACGCTCGCGCACCCACCAGCACGATGACGAGATTGACGACCACCGCCAGCACGGGGTGTTTGATGAAGACGTCGGTGAACGAGCGCATATCGATGCCTTATGGCCGTGCCTCTTTCTGCGTCAGCCGATCATCTGACCCTGCTCGCGAGCGCTGCGGGGTCGCTCACGATCGCGACGAGCGTCCCATCGTTCAACTTGAAAGCTCCCGAAGCGGCCACCTGCTCACCGGCGGAGAGTCCAGCGAGGATCACGATCTCATCGCCGAGCATCGCTCCGCTCTGCACAGCCCGCAGACGCACTCGGAGTTTGCCCTCATTGTCCGGCGCGAGCACGAACACGTGGTCGCCGCCTGGTCCCTTGCGCAGTGCGCTCGCCGGGACCGTGATGGCCATGCGCGGCGGGCCCACGGGGACTCGGACGCGCACCGAGGCGCCCGGTGCAGGTACGTTAGCGGCGCCCTCGATCCGCGCGCGCACCAAAGCGTTGCGAGTCGAGGGGTCGATGCGCGCGTCGACTGCGACGGTTTTCGCCGCGATGGGGTCCCCGTCGCGGGCCGCGAAAACGTCAACGCTGTCGCCCTCGCGCAGTCCCGCGGCGACGAGCTGCGGGACCGAGAAGTCCACATGTACCGCGTCGTCGACGCCTTGCAAGGTCGTGAGGCGAGTGCCCTCTTCCAGGTATTGGCCGGGGTGCAGGTCGGCCATTCCGACGCGCGCGCGGAACGGTGCGCGGATCGTCTTGCGGGCCATGACCGCCCTGGTGCGCGCGATCTGCGCCAGCGCGACGTCGCGCTCTGCACGCGCGCGATCCACGTCCGTCGCGGACGCAACACTGTTCTGGCCCAGACGGTGCATGCGGCGGAGCATCGTCTCGGCCAGGGCGGCTTGCGCCTGCTGCGCCTTCAACTCGGCCTCCTCGACAGAGACGTCGAGGGCGACAAGCACGGTGCCCGCATCGACGACTTGCCCGGGCGTAAGCATGACTTGGCGGACGGTGCCGGGGATCTCGTTGCGCAGGGTGATCGAGCGCAACGCCAAGACGGTCCCGATCGAGGTCGTCGTCCGGCGGTGTTCACGTTCCTTCGCGACGGCGACCGTCACCGACTCCATCGGTTCGGGCTGGTTCGCGGAGATCGCGTCTGATTCCTGAATAGACGCGTACTTCCACGCGGCGAGGCTGCCGCCGGTCCCGGCAACAGTCACGAGGAGGAGAAAGGATCCGATTCGACCACGGCGATTCATCAGCGGTGTCCTCCTACGCCTTTTGCGGCGTGGACCTTGGCCTTGGGCGAACGCACCGGCAGCGAGCGCGCGAGCATGTCCTCCAGCGCGATCCGAACCCGAACGACCAGGTCTTGATTCACGGCGGCCAGCCCCAGCACCCAGTAGAGCCACAAACCGTCGATCGCCGCGGCGACGGCCTCGCCGACGCCCGGAGGCAGGCCGTCTTCCGCGACGCGCCGATGGAGCTCGCTGTAGACTGCGCGCATCGGCTCGATCAGGGAGGGGTTTTGCGCCAAGGCCGCGAAACACGCTGACGAGCTACGCTGGAGCTCCCCCGTCCAGCATTGGGCATCCGAGAGGCAGTGGTCCAGCAGAGCCCGCGCCATCCGCCCGGGTCCTTCCGAAGTGCGTTCATAGGCTTCCATGTAACACGCTCGCCAATTGTCCGCGGAGCGTGTGACCAGCGCTTCGACGAGGCGGTCCTTGGTCGGGAAGTGATGCAGCAAACCACCTTTGCTCATGCCCGCCTCGGCAGCAACGGCATCGAGCGTCAGGTTGGCAATACCCTGGCGCACGACCACTGCTTCCGCGGCGTCCAGCAGCGTGTCCCGTAACTTATTCGTCTCCGCTCGTTCCATGGGTCTCACGATACCGTCCGGACGGTCTGTTGTCAACCGTCCGGACGGTCTTTCTTCCGTGCCTGTGGCACAGAGGTGCGGCTGCAAATAATGGACACTTTCGATCTGGTAAATTGACGATCAACAGGTGTGAATTGGAACGAAACAGGTTTATACGGCGGAATTTCAGGCTGAGGCGGTGCGTCTGGCGGTAGAGTTAGGGCTGTCTCTGGCAGATGTAGCAGGGCGCATGCCAATCGCGAAGTACCTCGGTGCCCAGTTAGATCTCATTTTTCTGCCTACCAAACCGCGCCTTCTCGAACAGGTTCGAGCGAAGCTTCGTTGGACGCATCATGGCGGCCCCCTTCTCTGCCGCACGGCTTCGTAGAGGCAGATCCCGGCGGCGACGGAGACGTTCAGGCTCTCGACCGCGCCGGCCATGGGAATGTGGACGAGGCGGTCGCAGCGCTCGCGGGTTAGGCGCCGGAGGCCTTTTTCTTCGCCCCCCATCACCAAGGCCGTCGGTCCGCACAAATCCAAACCGAATAGGCTGTCACTAGCCTCCCCAGCCATCCCGATGACCTGCAGGCCAAACGCTTTCATCTCGTCGAGCGACGCTGCGAGGTTTCCGACCTGAATCAAGGGCACCGTTGCCGCCGCTCCGCTGGCGACCTTTTGCACCGCCGCGGTCAGTCCCACCGCCCGGTGGAGCGGCACGATCACGGCATGGGCGCCAGCGCCATCGGCAACGCGAAGGCACGCGCCCAGGTTGTGCGGATCTTGGACCCCATCGAGCACCAGGAGTAGCTGCGGCGCCGCGCCTTCGGCCAGCAGCGTTTTTAGGTCGCGCGCGCGCGGCACCCACGATTGACGGCAGCGTAGCACCGCCCCCTGATGGCGAACGCCGGCCGCTAGCCGATCGAGCGTTCGCGAGGCCGCCCCCTGCACGGCGAGCCCATGTCGGGCCGCGAGTTTCAGGAGATCGCGCAGGCGTGGATTCGGCGGCCCGGTCTCGATCCATAGCTCGAGCGCGTGCTCGGGTGCATCCGCCAAGACTTGACGCACCGCGTGGATCCCGCAGACGATGAGGTCATGCGCGGCCCCATCCCGCGCCCCACGTTTGGACATGATAGCCGCGCCCGGCTTGCGTTATACCCGTTTTATGACACGAGATCGAAGTCGATGCGCCGGCCATCGAGATCCACGCGTACGACGCGCACCGATACCTCCGTCGCGATCCGGTAACTGCGTTTACCGTGCTCGCCCCGAAGCTCATGACGCACCGGATCATGATGGTAGTAGTCGTTCTTTAAGGAGGTGACGTGCACCAAGCCTTCCACGTAGATGTCCTTGAGCTCCACGAAAAAGCCGAAACCCGTCACCGCCGTGATGATGCCCGCGTATACTTCGCCGATCTTATCTTGCATGAACTCGCACTTGAGCCACGCCACCGCATCGCGGGACGCCTCGTCGGCACGCCGTTCGGTCAGGGAGCAATGGTCTCCGAGGCTTCCCAACTGCTCCGCCCCATAACGGAACTCCTGGGCTGGTTTTTTCGCCAGCAGGTGGTGAATCGCGCGGTGGACCAAGAGGTCCGGATAGCGCCGGATGGGGGAGGTAAAATGGGTGTAGGCGTCATGGGCGAGGCCGAAATGACCGGCGTTCACCGGGCTATAAACCGCCAGCCGCAAGCTCCTCAGCATCAGTGTTTGAATCAAATGCGCATCGGGCCGGCCCGCGGTTTCCGCGAGCAGAGCCGCGTAATCACGCGGTTCGGGCTGCGCCCCGCCACCGAGGCTGAGCCCAAGCTCCCCGAGAAAGGTGCGCAGATCATCGAGCTTTTCCCGCGCCGGCGGTTCGTGGATGCGGTACAGGCACGGCAGCCCGCGCTCCACGAGGAACTCGGCCGCGGCGACGTTGGCGGCGATCATGCCCTCTTCAATGAGGCGGTGGGCATCGGTGCGAACCGTGGGTACGATGCGCTCGATTTTTCGCGCCGTGTCGAAAACGATCTTGGTTTCCGTGGACTCGAAATCGATGGCCCCGCGTGCGTCGCGCCGCCGGCGGAGCTGACGGTAGAGGGCGTAAAGCTCATCGAGATGCGGTGTCAACGCTCGATGGCGATTTCGCAACGCGCGTTGACGCTCGGCCGCGATGGCATTGACCTCGTGATAGGTCAAACGCGCGGCTGAGCGCATGAGCGCCTTGCGAAATTGATAGGAATGAACACTCCCGCGCGCCCCGACGTCGATCTCGCATAGCAGGCACAAGCGATCAACCTCCGGATTAAGGGAGCAGAGACCGTTCGACAGCGCCTCGGGCAACATCGGGATCACCCGGTCCGGGAAATAAACCGACGTGCCCCGAAGATGAGCCTCGACATCGAGCGCCGAGCCTGGTGCGACGTAGTGCGCCACATCGGCGATCGCGACCAGCAGGCGCCAGCCGTGCGCGGTACGCTCGCAATAGACGGCATCATCGAAATCGCGCGCGTCCTCCCCATCGATCGTGACCAGAGGCAGCGATCGCAAGTCCAGCCGGCCGGCCCGGTCCCGCGCGCGCACGGTGTTGCCGAGACCGGCGGTCTCGGCAAGCACTGTCTCGGGCCAGGTATGCGGCAGATCGTAGGCGCGGATGGCGATGTCGATCTCCATCCCGGGCGCCATGTGATTGCCTAGGATTTCGCTCACCCGGCCGATCGGCTGACGCCGCCAGTCAGGTTGGCGGACGATATCGACCATGACGATCTGACCGTGCTGGGCGCCCGCCGCGGCATCGCCGGGGATCAAGATATCCTGATGGAAGCGTTTATTGTCGGGGGCGACGAAAGCCACGCCTCCCTCGCTGAAGAAGCGGCCGACCAAGCGCTGGTTGGCCCGTTCCAAAACCTCGACGAGCGCGCCCTCGGTGCGGCCGCGGCGATCCTTAGCGACCACGCGTACCACGGCGCGATCGCCATGGAGCAAGCTGCGCATTTGCCGGCCGGAGAGGAATACGTCTTCGCCGCCATCGTCGCGCACCAGAAAGCCGTAGCCATCGGGATGAGCCGTCACCCGCCCCGGCAAGAGATCCATCTTAGCCACCGGACCGTAGGCTTCCCTGCGATTGCGGATCACTTGCCCTTCGCGTTCCATGGCCTTGAGCCGCCGCGCCAGGGCCTGCAATCCCTCCGGCGTGACGACCTCGAGATCGCGCGCGATACGCTTATGCGTCCTCGGCCCGTTGCAATCGCCGAGGTAATGTAAAATGAGCTCGCGGCTCGGGATCGGCTTTTCATAGCGCTCGGCCTCCCGTTCCGCGTGGGGATCTTCGATGCGCCGCTTTCTCATTGACTACCCATTGTGGCTTCGGTAGATTGCCGACTCCCTCGCCGAGGTGGCGAAATTGGCAGACGCGCAAGGTTCAGGTCCTTGTGGGGGCAACCCCGTGGAGGTTCAAGTCCTCTCCTCGGCACCATGTTCTTTAGCTAATCATTCCAACAACTTTTTTAGCACGATGGTCGCCGAGCGCTCCGGTCCGGTCGAGATCATATCGATGGGGGTCTCGGTAAGCGCGGCTAAGCGCTCTAGATAAGCCTTGGCATAATCGGGCAGCTCGGAATAACAGGTGATCCCTTCCGTCGATGCGTGCCAGCCGGGCAGATCCTCGTAGACGGGCTCGCAGTGCGCGAAAGCCTCCGCGCCGACGGGCGGCGTCGATCGCAGCCCGCCTTCGTAGTTGTAGCCCACGCACACCCGAATCGTGTCTAAGCGGTCGAGAACATCGAGCTTGGTAATGCATAGCCCGGAGATGCTGTTGATCTGACACGATCTCCGCAGCGGTACGGCGTCAAACCAACCGCAACGGCGGCGGCGCCCGGTAGTGGCCCCGAACTCGTGACCCCGGCGCGCGAGATACTCGCCCATCTCACCGGCGAGCTCGGTCGGAAACGGGCCCGATCCGACGCGCGTCGTATAGGCTTTGGTAATCCCGAGCACGTAATCGAAACAGCGCGGACCCACGCCCGTTCCCGTGGCCGCACCGCCGGCCGTGGTATTGGAAGAGGTTACGTAGGGATAGGTACCGTGGTCGATGTCGAGGAGCGTACCCTGCGCCCCTTCGAATAATACGTTTTCATCACGGCGCTGATAATCGTTCAGCAGCCCCGTGACATCGGCCGTGAGCGGTATAAGCTCCTCGGCATAGCCCAGATGCTCATCGAGGAGCGTCTGGAAATCGAGCGGTTTGCATTGATAGTAATGCTTGAGCACGAAATTATGAAAATCGAGAACTTCCCCGAGCTTGGCCGCAAACCGCTCGCAGTGGCGTAAGTCCCCCATACGCACGGCGCGGCGCGCGGCCTTGTCTTCATAGGCCGGTCCGATGCCCCTTCCGGTGGTTCCGAGCGCGGCATTGCCGCGGGCTTTTTCGCGCGCGATGTCGAGCTCGACGTGATAGGGAAGGATGAGGGGACAGGCTTCACTGACTTTTAGACGCGCGCGCGCCGCGATGCCCATCTGCTCAAGCAGAGCGATCTCTTCGAGCAGCGCTTGGGGCGAGACAACCACGCCGTTACCGATAAGACACTGGACATCGGGGCGCAATATGCCTGACGGGATCAAGTGCAGGATGGTCTTAGTCCCGCCGATGACGACGGTGTGCCCCGCATTATGACCGCCCTGGAAGCGCGCGACGGCAGCGACGCGCTCGGTGAGGAGATCGACGATCTTGCCCTTGCCCTCATCGCCCCATTGGGTGCCGATGACTACGAGCCTTTTCCCCATGACGGCCGCGTCCTAAGCTACTTTATTTCCTACCCTTGTAGGACATCGGTCACCCGCCACTGACCGTCTATGCAGTTCAACATCTTGTTACACCCGAGCTCGGCGGCGCCCGCGGCTTGGCCGGGCAAGGCGTAGACCACGCGCCGGCCACCTCGCCTTAGGTCCGCGACGGCCGCGGCTAAGCGAACATCTTCCGACCAGGGCGCGAAGACCGCGTCTTGCACCGCCCCGGCAGCGGCGCCCGAGCCAACCAGCAGTTTCAGATCGGTGCTAAAGCCGGTCGCCGGCCGCGCCCTGCCGAAGACGCGGCCGATATCGTCGTACCTGCCACCCTTCGCGAGGGCCTGGCCCTGACCCGGGACATAGGCCGCGAATATCACGCCGGTATGGTAGTGATAACCGCGGAGTTCCGCGAGGTCGAAATGCAGCTCGACGGCGGGCGCGCGCTCTGCGAGGAGATGCGCGATTTCCCGCAATTCGGCAAGCGCCTCGATGACGCTCTGGCTTGCACCGGCGAAGACCTCTTGGGCTTGCGCCAAGATTGATTCCTCGCCGTTAAGGACGGGGAGCGCGCGCATCAACCCGGCAGCCCGCGGGGCGATGCTCCAATCGTTTAAATAACGGTTGATCTCCGGACAAGCCTTGCGCTGTAAAGCATCGAATAAGGTGCTTTCCTGATCGCGATCAAGCGCGGCCTCCCCCGAGAGACCGCGAAAAATGGCCATGTGGCCAAGATCCAAGAGCACCGAATCGAAGCCCGCCGCGGTTAGAGTGTCGAGCATGAGGCACATCACCTCGACATCGCTTTCTAAACCGCGATGCCCGTAAAGCTCCGCGCCTATCTGAAAGGGATTTCGTGATCCCGCGAAGGAATCCGGCAAGGTACGCAGCACGGGTCCGAGATAGCACAAGCGCGTGGGCGCATCGCGTCGCAAGCGATGGGCGTCGATACGCGCGACCTGCGGGGTCATGTCGGCCCGCACGCCCATCAGCCGGCCGGTCAGTTGATCGGTAAGCTTAAAGGTCTGGAGATCCAGATCATGCCCCACCCCCGTCAACAGGGATTCCAAATATTCGATGAGCGGGGGAATGACCAAGTCGTAACCCCAGCTATGGAAGAGATCGAGGATCCTGCGGCGTAACGCCTCAAGGCGCTCGGCTTGGGGAGGTAATACCTCATCCACGCCCTCGGGCAGGAGCCAGCGGTCCTCTAGAACCATGGGCTCAATGAAACCCGACCAGGAGCAAGACGCCGAGAAGCATGCAGGTCAGCCCCGCGAAGCGTAGCGTCGCATCGTCTAAGCGGGCCGCTTGCACCATGAAGCGCCGAAAGGCGTCGGGGTTCAAGAAAGGGGCGATGCCTTCGAGGACCAGCATCAAGCCAAGGGCAACCGCGAATTCTTGCCACATCACAGCGTTAACCGTGCCTTAGCTCCCGCGAACGGTCCGGCGCCGATGGGGGGGGAAGGTAGGGAACGGCGAAAAGCGGCGCTTATGGGTTTGCCGGGCTCTTAAAATAGTTGAAGAAATCCGACGTCGGGTCGAGCAATAAAATATCCTGGTTCTTGCCGAAGCTTTTTTTGTAAGCGTTGAGGCTACGGTAAAAGGAATAGAACTCTTCGTTGCGTCCATAGCCGCCGGCGTAAGTCTCGGCGGATTTGGCGTCTCCCTCGCCGCGGGTCTGTTCTGCTTCCCGGTACGCGTCCGCCAAGATCACCGTGCGATCACGGTCCGCGGCGGCGCGAATGCGCTCCGCCGCCTCGGCCCCTTCGGAGCGAAGCTGGCCCGCGACCCGCGCGCGCTCGGCGCGCATGCGGTCATACACCGCGCTGCTCACGTCGTCGGGAAGGTTGATGCGCTTGGTGCGCACATCCACCACCTTCACCCCGAGCTCTTGCCCCTTCTCGCGCGCCGCTTTGGTGACGATGGCGGTGACATCGCCGCGCTTGCCCGCCACAGCCTC
>JBIMKD010000403.1:0-6708 GCA_043673815.1 Chromatiales bacterium | reverse complement strand
TTGCGCAGCTACCGGGAGCTGCCGCTGCGGCTGGCGGAATTCGGTTCTTGCCATCGGAACGAGCCGTCGGGCACCTTGCACGGGCTGATGCGCGTGCGCCATTTCGTGCAAGACGACGCGCATATCTTCTGCACCGAAAGTCAGATCCAAGCGGAGGTCTCCGCGTTTATCGACCTGCTGTTCGAGGTCTATGGCGATTTCGGTTTTACCGACGTCATCGTCAAACTCTCCACGCGTCCTGCGGAACGGGTCGGCAGCGATGCTGTCTGGGATAAGGCGGAACAGGCGCTCGGAGTGGCCTTGAACGCTAAGGGGCTCACGTGGGCGCTGCAGCCGGGGGAAGGGGCTTTTTATGGCCCAAAGATTGATTTCTCACTCACCGATTGTATCGGGCGCGTGTGGCAATGCGGCACCATTCAGGTCGACTTTTCGATGCCGGAGCGTCTGGGCGCCCACTATGTCGTCGAGGACGGCGCGCGCCGCACGCCCGTGATGCTGCACCGGGCGATCCTAGGCTCGTTGGAGCGTTTTATCGGGATCCTGATCGAGGAGCATGCCGGCGCCTTGCCATTATGGTTGGCGCCGCTACAAATCGCGGTTCTCAACATCACCGATGGCCAAGCCGAGTACGCACAGCGGCTTGCGGAAACCCTTGTAACTCACGGATTTCGAGTGGTTCCTGACTTGAGAAATGAAAAGATCGGCCTTAAAATCCGCGAGCACACGTTGCAGCGAGTGCCGTATATGATCATCGCCGGCGACCGAGAGATGCAAACAAACACCGTTTCGGTGCGCACGCGGGCCGGTAAGGATTTGGGGACGATGACCTTGATCGAGATGACTGAGCGCCTACAAACCGAGATCACGACGCGCGGCCGGAATCAGCGGGAGGATTGAGATATCGATAAGAAGAATCGGGTCAATGCTTCAATAAGCGCGCCGCGCGTGCGTCTGATCGGGCCGGATGGGAATCAAGTCGGCGTTGTTTCCCTGGCGGAGGCGCAGAAGTCTGCGGAGGAGAATAACCTAGACCTGGTAGAGATTGTCCCGACGGCGGATCCTCCCGTTTGCCGGGTGATGGACTTTGGCAAGTTCCTGTTCGAGTTGAGTAAAAAACGCCATGCCCAGAAACGCAAGCAGAAGCAGATTCAGGTCAAGGAGATCAAGCTCCGACCCGGCACGGATCAGGGGGATTACCAGATCAAGCTCCGAAACATGATCCGGTTTCTCGACGAGGGGGACAAAGTCAAGGTCACGCTCCGGTTTCGGGGCAGAGAGATGGCGCACCAAGAACTGGGGGCGCAGATGCTGAAACGGGTCGAAGGGGATTTAGCCACGCATGCGGTCGTCGAGCAGTTCCCGCGTCTCGAGGGGCGGCAAATGGTGATGGTGGTGTCGCCCAAACGCGCGTGATTGGATTATAAGTTCCTTCTCCCTCTGGAAGAAGGTTAGGATGAGGGGATATAAAACTAATGAGTTATCATTCTAATGCCCCCTCACCCCAACCCTCCCGGAGGGAGAGGGAGTTTAACGAAATGCTTAAATTTCAAATACTTTTGGCTAGTGCTTATAAGCAGGGTTTTCAGTTGAGGAGTATACAGTGCCAAAGTTAAAAACCAATCGAGGCGCGGCGAAGCGGTTCAAGCGCACCGCCTCGGGCCGGTTCAAGCACCGCCAAGCTTACAAGAGCCACATCTTGACCAAGAAGAGCGCCAAGCGGAAACGGCAATTGTGCGGGTTGCTGATCATCCACGGTTCCGACCAGCGTGCGATCACCAAATTGATGCCGTATTCCTAGGGAATGAGTAAGCTGCTATGCCAAGAGTAAAACGTGGAGTCACCGCGCGCGCGCGACACAAGAAGGTCCTCGCACAGGCGAAGGGCTATCGCGGCCGGCGCAAGAATGTCTATCGGATCGCCAAACAATGCGTCACCCGCGCCCAGCAATACGCCTATCGCGATCGGCGGCAGCGCAAACGTCAGTTCCGGGCCTTGTGGATCGTGCGCATCAATGCCGCGGCCCGGCAATGTGGGCTGTCCTACAGCCGTTTGATGGACGGATTGCACAAGGCAGCCATCGAAATCGACCGCAAGGTGCTCGCCCACCTCGCCGTCAGCGACCAGGCTGCGTTTGCCGAAATCGCGGAGGCAGCAAAGGCCGCGCTATGAGCGACCGACGCTGGCGAAGATGAACCGCCGGTAACCGAGCAGGCTTTACAAAGCAGGGGAAGGAACAGCCTATCCCCTTTTTTGTTTTAGGCACCCGGGCTAAATCGCGTGATAGATATGCAGGGAATACTGGCGCAGGCCGAGGAGGCGACCGCGACGGCGCACACGCTCATTAAACTGGAAGAGGTCCGCGTGATCTTCCTTGGAAAGAAGGGGATCATTACCGGATCGCTGAAGCAACTCGGTAGCTTGCCGCCCGCCGAGCGTCCGGCCGCAGGGAAGGCCATCAATGAGACTAAGGCAAAGGTCACCGACCTGATTACACGACGCCAGGCGGTGTTGTACCAAGAGCACCTGGTCCGTTCGCTCGAGGCCGAGCGCATCGATGTGACCTTGCCCGGACGCGGGCAGCGCCCGGGGGGGCTGCATCCGGTCACGCGCACCTTGCAACGGATCGAATCGCTCTTGACCCAGATCGGTTTCGAGGTCGTCGAAGGTCCCGAGATCGAATCCGACTTTTATAATTTCGAGGCACTCAATATCCCGCCCGAGCACCCGGCCCGGGCGATGCACGATACGTTTTATTTCGATGCGCACACCGTGCTCCGGACCCATACCTCGCCGGTGCAGATCCGGGTCATGGAAGCGCGCAAGCCGCCCCTTAGGATCATCGCGCCGGGGCGGGTCTACCGCTGCGATTCCGACTTGACGCACACGCCGATGTTTCATCAGGTCGAGGGTCTGATGGTCGATGTGGACGTAAGCTTCGCGCACCTCAAGGGGATCTTGCAGGATCTGATGCGAAATTTTTTTGAGCAAGACGACTTACGCTTGCGTTTTCGGCCTTCCTATTTCCCCTTCACCGAGCCTTCGGCGGAGGTTGATATCCAGTGCGTGATGTGCCGGGGAAGTGGCTGCCGCGTGTGCGGGCAGGGCGGGTGGTTGGAGGTGCTCGGGTGCGGGATGGTACACCCACGGGTATTCGAACACGTCGGGATCGATAACGAAGCCTACACGGGATTCGCCTTCGGCTTGGGGGTCGAGCGGCTGGCGATGCTGCGCTACGGCGTCGACGATCTACGGATGTTCTTCGAGAACGATACCCGGTTCCTGATGCAGTTTAGATAATCGATCCTAGGACCATAGTATGCGTGTAAGTGAAGCCTGGCTCAGGGAGTGGGTCAATCCGCCGGTGGCGACGGCGGAACTGGCCGAACGCCTCACCCTGGCGGGGTTGGAGGTCGAGTCGGTGGAGCCGGCGGCAAAGGAGTTCCGGGGTGTCGTTGCGGCCGAGATCGAAGCGCTGCACCCGCACCCGACGCTTGCGCATCTGCGCGTCTGCACCGTGAGCTACGGAGAACCGGCCGTGGTCGTCTGTGGCGCCAGCAACGTACGCACCGGCATGCGCGTCGCTCTCGCCCGCATGGGCGCGCATCTGCCCGGCGGCAGGATCATCGAACGCGCATCCTTCGAGGGGGTGATTTCAGAGGGCATGCTCTGCTCCGCGAACGAGCTGGGATTGGCCGGAAACGGCGAGGGTATCCTGGAGCTTCCGCTCACCCTACTCGTCGGAGCGGATGTTTGGGAGGCATTGGCACTCGCGGACCAGGCGCTCGAGGTGGCTCTTACCCCTAATCGGGGTGATTGCCTGGGGGTGGCCGGACTCGCCCGCGAGATCGGCGTTCTTTATGGCTGTCCTATCCATGGCCCCGCGCCCCATCGGGTCCTGCCCGGAATCGATGACGTTTGGCCGCTCACGATCGCCGCCCCGGAAGCCTGTCCGCATTACGCCGGCCGCATAGTGCGCGGGATCGATCCACGGGCCGAGACGCCGCTCTGGATGCGCGAACGCTTGCGCCGCAGCGGTCTACGCAGCATTAGTTCGGTCGTCGATGTCACCAATTTCGTGATGCTGGAGCTCGGACAGCCGATGCACGCTTTCGATCTCGAGAAACTCCAAGAAGCCATCGTCGTGCGCTTTAGCCATACGGGTGAGCGGCTCGGGCTCCTCGACGGACAGACGCTGGAGCTGGATGCGGGCACCTTGGTGATCGCGGATGCCAAGCAACCGGTGGCCTTGGCCGGGATCATGGGCGGGGTGGAGACGGCGGTCACCGCAGCGACGCGCGCGGTGTTCCTGGAAAGTGCCTTCTTCACACCGGCGAGCGTGGCCGGCAAGGCGCGCCGCTACCGTCTGCAAACCGATTCCTCACACCGCTTCGAGCGTGGCGTCGATTTTGACCTCCAAGTTCGGGCCATCGAGCGCGCGAGCGAGCTCTTGGTAGCGATCTGCGGCGGTCAGCCGGGCCCCGTGGTGGACCGGCTCTACGCGGAACATCTTCCCGAGCGCCAGGTAATAAAATTACGGGCCAGCCGCATCGCGCGGGTTTTGGGAACGGAGATCGCGGCGGCGGACGTGGAAGCTATCTTGACTCGCCTGGGGGTGCGGGTGAGCGGCGGGGACGGCGTTTGGGACTGCGTCCCGCCTTCTTTCCGGTTCGATCTGGCCATCGAGGCCGATCTCATCGAGGAAGTGGCGCGCATCCGGGGCTATGAGACCATCCCCGGACAACCGCCACGGCAGCTTATGAGCATGCGCGGGCGTCCAGAGGCCCAGATCGATCTCGGCCGCATTCGCCAGGTTTTGATCGAGCGCGGCTATCAGGAGGCGATTACCTATAGTTTCGTGGACCCCGCTGTGCAGGCGCGCCTCACACCCGATCTCGAAGCCGTGGCGCTAGCGAATCCGATCGCGAGCGATATGGCGGTCATGCGGACGAGCCTCTGGGCCGGGCTCCTGCAAGCGCTCAAGTACAACCAGAACCGTCAATGCGACCGCGTGCGCTTGTTCGAAAGCGGGCTCGTCTTCGTTCGCAGACAAGGTGGAATCGACCAGCGGCCGATGTTGGGGGGCGTGCTCTGGGGCCTCCAACATCCGGAGCAATGGGCCGAGCCCAAGCGGGGGACCGATTTTTTCGATCTTAAAGGCGATGTCGAGGCCGTCTTGGCGCTCCGCGGCGACATGCCCGAAGGGCTTTCTTATCGACCCACTGAGCACCCCGCGTTACATCCATACCATGCGAGCAGGGTTCACAAAGGGAACCAATCGCTCGGCATCTTCGGCGCCCTGCACCCCGGGGTGGCGGCGGGCCTCGGGCTGGAACAACCGGTATTCCTCTTCGAGCTCGAGTTAAATCTTCTCACCCAAGGATCGTTCCCGCGATTCAGCCCTATCTCGAAGTTACCGATGGTTAGGCGCGACATCAGCCTGTTGGTGGACCGCGGCGTTGCGGCCGCCGAGCTGATACGGTGCGTCGCGGAAACAGCACCCAATGGGCTAAAGGACTTCCAGTTGTTTGATTTATATGAGGGCGAACGTATTGATCCGAAGAAAAAAAGTATTGCCTTGGGCTTGATCTTTCAAGGGACTTCAAGCACTCTAATAGACGTTGAAGTCGATCAGACGGTCGAGCGAGTCCTAAAACGGTTGCAGGAACGGTTCGAGGTCACATTGCGGAGCTAAGCGCTCGGCCGGGCGCGAGGGGTAGTTTGCAGTGTCTA
Source organism: Chromatiales bacterium (assembly GCA_043673815.1). Classification (GTDB taxonomy): domain Bacteria; phylum Pseudomonadota; class Gammaproteobacteria; order JACCXJ01; family JACCXJ01; genus USCg-Taylor. Next base: position 978 of record JBIMKD010000403.1, on the reverse strand, counting down.
ACGAGGAGGAGGATATGAACACGGCGCTGACCAAGGCTGGGATGGCGGTGAAGCTTTACGAAGAGGTTGGCTTGAATAAGCGTGAGGCCAAAGAGCTGGTGGAACAATTCTTCGAGGAGGTCCGGGCGGCGTTAGAGAGTGGGCGGCAGGTCAAGCTTTCCGGTTTTGGAAATTTCGATCTCAGAAAGAAGAACCGGCGCCCCGGTCGCAATCCGAAAACCGGAGAGGCGATACCCATCAGTGCTCGCCGGGTGGTGACGTTCCGGCCAGGACAAAAATTAAAGGCCAGGGTAGAAGCGCATGCTGGAAGCATCGAACAATAACGAACTGCCCGCGATCCCGGGAAAGCGCTATTTCACTATCGGTGAAGTGAGCGATCTGTGCGCGGTAAAACCCCATGTACTGCGCTATTGGGAACAGGAGTTTCCGCAGTTGAAGCCGATCAAGCGCCGCGGCAATCGGCGTTACTATCAGCGGCAGGATGTGATCCTGATCCGGCAGATCCGCAGCCTCCTGTATGAACAAGGGTTTACCATCGGCGGGGCGCGGCAGCGGCTCTCGGGGGACGAAGTGAAAGCCGATTCGAGCGTGAGCCAGCAAATCATCCGGCAGTTGCGCGTCGAGCTCGAACAAGTGCTCGATATCCTGCGGCGGTGATGGGCAACGCGCCGGCGACGGGGTACAATCCCTCATTCGGGGCGTAGCGCAGCCTGGTAGCGCACCACCTTGGGGTGGTGGTGGTCGGAGGTTCAAATCCTCTCGCCCCGACCAATCATAAAATCCGTACTATCCTTACCAAAGTAGAGTTGGGAGCCTTCTTCGCTTTCCACCATTAGATTCTTCCTCTCACATGAACCACATGGGAGTAGATCGACCACTGATCGATGAATCAAGGAGTTAGGCGGTCACTGGGCGTGAGATATGACACTTTTGTTTGGTGGGTGGATGAGATGAAGGGGCAGGACATCTCACGGATAA
>JBIMKD010000402.1:0-4021 GCA_043673815.1 Chromatiales bacterium | reverse complement strand
CGTCAAGGGCGGGCGCTGTGAGGCCTGTCAGGGCGAGGGCATGATCAAGGTCGAGATGCACTTTCTTCCCGACGTTTATGTGGCGTGTGATCTCTGCAAGGGCTCGCGTTATAACCGCGAGACGCTCGATGTCAAGTACAAAGGTAGGAACATCGCCGAGGTTCTCGAGATGACGGTGGAGGAGGCGCGGGCCTTCTTTGACCCCGTTCCGGCGATTGCGACCAAGCTCCAGACCTTGATGGACGTCGGGGTGTCTTACCTCAAGCTCGGTCAAAATGCGACCACGCTGTCGGGCGGGGAAGCCCAACGCCTGAAGCTATCGCGCGAGCTGTCGCGGCGCGATACGGGCGCCACGCTGTACATCCTGGACGAGCCCACGACCGGCTTGCATTTCCACGACATCGAGCAGTTACTGCAGGTGCTCCATCGGCTTCGCGATCGTGGCAACACGGTGGTGGTCATCGAGCACAACCTGGAGGTGATCAAGACTGCGGATTGGATCATCGATCTCGGACCGGAGGGAGGCGATCGGGGCGGGCAGATCGTTGCGATCGGTACGCCCGAGATGCTAGCGGCCGACCCGAGCTCCTACACCGGGAGGCATTTAGCGCCAGTCTTGGCGCGCCACGCTGCCAAAGAATCGCCTGCCCTAAGCGCGCAAGGGGCTTAGAGGAAGGCATTGACGCGGGCGATCGAAGCACCTGATCAGAGCCGTAGTCAGTATGACTAAAGAGGCGAGCACCCTCAAAATAAGGGTTTTTAGAAACCAAGGTCCCTTAACGTAGAAGGTATTCTCGCCATGAACAAGCGTATCTATCAACCCGTCGCACGATCCCCTCATCGTGGGCGTTCGCTATCACATTGCCACTCTTCGCTGTATGCTACGGTAACCCATACTGACCCATACGGTGTACCCTATGAAGACGACGGTAGAGATTCCTGACACCCTGCTGGACGCGGCAAGAAAGGTGGCTGCACGCGAAGGCACAACCGTGAAGGCCCTGATCGAACGCAGCTTACGAGAGTTGCTGGTAAAGCGTAAGGGCGAACACGAGTTCCGCTTGAGGAAGGCCTCCTATAAAGGAAAGGGACTTAAGCCGGGCGTTCAACAGCTAGGCTTGGAAAAACTCCGCGAGCTTGCCTACGAAGGCCGGGGCGCGTGATTGCCGTAGACACCAATATTCTCGTCTACGCGCATCGCGAGGATAGCGAGTGGCATGAGGCGGCGTATGCCAGAATCGCAGGGCTCGCGGAGGGACGATCCTCTTGGGCGCTCCCCTGGCCATGCCTGCACGAGTTCATCGCTATCGCCACCCATCCGCGGATCTTTTCGCCGCCTACACCGCTGCTGTCCGCGATCGATCAAGTGAGCGCATGGATCGAGTCACCGACGATCGTTCTCTTAGCCGAATCGGAGTTGCACTGGGATGCAATTCGTTCGTTGTTGGAAGTGGGGAAGGTGGTAGGGCCGCAGGTGCATGATGCACGAGTCGCGGCGCTCTGCTTGCAGCACGGCGTACGGGAGTTATGGTCGGCTGACCGAGATTTCGGACGATTCCCGGGACTCACCGTTACTAATCCTCTCGTCGGCTAAAAACCCCCGAGGCTCTCTCGATGGCGCGAGTGACAAGCGCCGGAAGATTTCAAAGCCGCCGGTCGGGCGCGAACTCCGGAATAACGGCGGCCCGCTGGTTAGAGACCGGGGCCCACGGCGGAGATCACGCCGTCGCCCCATCGTCTTAGCCAGGTCACCAAACCACCCAGGAGTCCGCCGAAGTTCATCATGGTCGCCAGCACGCCGAGCCCGAAGAGCACCAGATAGGCGATGCCGACCCAGGGCGATCCGAACTGTGACACAGGTAGAAACGCCAATACCGGCGCCGAGCCCGCGTGCCGTGCGGACGCGGGCGTGTGCTTCCGGCACCGATCCGGGGCTTGCTGAAACTATGTACTTCGGCCCGGCGAAGGCGCATCCGGTATGAAGGGGTTCACGATGCGAGTGCCATTCACGTCCAGACCGTGTTGCATGTCTTCCGACAGCAGCACCGCACAGTCGGCCAAGCGGGCGGCCGCAACGATCTGCGCGTCCCACCACGAGAATCCGTAGCGGTCTGACAGGCCCCAGGCGGATTCGAGAAGGGCTCCATCGGTTTTCACCGGATCCCAGGCGAGCAGATCGCGCACATCGCGTCGCGCCTCCGAAGGCGGCAACCCAGGCTTAAGCTTTTGCGTGAGATTGACGTAGTACTCCTGCAACACCTGGAAGCTCAAGCACCCGCGCCGCTCGCGCCAGAGCGCCTCCAGCCAGTGCCACGCGAGGGGTTGCTTGGCGGGCTGGCTGGCATCCCGGGCGTAAAGCAGGACATTGGTATCGACAAACACTTTATCGCTCATGAAGCGAGGCGCGGCTTGGATAAGGGCGTTGAGCCGCGGGCGTTTCGGTCAGCGGCGATGGGCGCGCCGAGAGGAAGCTTTCCATGGCCGCGTGATAGCCTTCCTCCTGCCGCATCTTCGCCGCGAGGAGCTCACCCAACATGCGGGAGACGCTCGTTCGATGCCGCGCCGCCCATACCCGGGCCCATTCGGCAGTGGAATCGTCAAGGGTGATGGTCACATTACGAATGGTCTGGCTCCATCGGTTGGTACACGAGATTAGTGTAGCACGATTTTAGTGATCCTGGCTGTTGGCTTTCAATCCAAGGTTATCCTCCGTTACCTAAAGCACGGGATCAGGGTCTAGACTTATTTAGTTTTTATGTCCTTGACACGACGCTTATTATTTATATGCATAACAACCAGGATAAACCAACCATGCCTGCATTGATCTGCGGTTCGATCGCCTATGACAACATCATGGTGTTCCCCGACCGCTTTAAGAACCATATCCTGCCCGAGAAGATCCATATCCTGAACGTCTCATTCATGGTGCCGGAGATGCGCCGTGAGTTCGGCGGCTGCGCGGGAAACATCGCTTACAATCTCAAGCTCCTCGGCGAGGATCCGTTGCCGGTGGCCGCGGCGGGCCGCGACTTCGGGCCCTATGCCGAATGGATGGACCGCTGCGGAATTAGACGCGATCATATTCGCGTCCTGAGCGATACACTCACGGCGCAGGCCTTCATCACGACGGATCTGGACGATAATCAAATCACGGCCTTCCATCCGGGCGCGATGAGCCTCTCGCACGTGAACACGATACCGGCGGTGGAGGGGCGCTCGGTCGGCATCATCTCGCCCGACGGACGCGACGGTATGATCCAGCATGCCGACCAGTTCGTTCGAATGCGAGTTCCCTTCATCTTCGACCCCGGCCAGGGGATGCCGATGTTCGGCGCCGAGGAACTGCGGACCTTCATCGAGCAAGCCGCGTGGGTGACCGTGAACGATTACGAATGGCATCTGATGCAGGAACGCACCGGCCTGACCCCGGAGGAAGTCGCGGCCCGCGTCGAGGCGCTCGTTATCACGCGTGGGGCGCAAGGTTCGCGGATCTTTACGGCTTCGGGCTGTTACGAGATCCCGCCGGCGAAACCGCGCGCGGTTGCGGACCCAACCGGCTGCGGGGACGCCTATCGCGCGGGTCTCCTATTCGGGATCCTCAATGACCTCGATTGGGAGACGACCGGCCGCATCGCATCGCTCATGGGAGCGATCAAGATCGAGTGCGACGGTACGCAGAATCACCGCATCGCACGACCGGAGTTCGAAGCGCGGTATCGGGAGAGCTTCGGTACCGGCTTTTAGAGTGATTCGCCGACACCCCGCTGCTCGCGGCGGGGAGATTAGCGTTGGGGTAAAACCGATCCTCAACCCTGACGCATATATTCAGCAAGCATTCAGCATGTGTGGGCTAGATTGTCCGCCAGCATCGCGGATGCTCCCGAAATGAGGAGGTGTATCATGTTGACGTCTCGTGTCACTGCCCACATCGCGGCCCTAGTGTTGGTTATCGGTTTATGCGCTCCCGCGGCCAGTCAAGCGTGGAACTTTGGTTACCGGTCGTCCCAGGGATCCCATGCCT
>JBIMKD010000401.1:0-5469 GCA_043673815.1 Chromatiales bacterium | reverse complement strand
TCGTAATATTCATCTCGGACTCCCCCCTCTTCGTTTAAGTGGTTTATTCGAATCTCCACTTTGGCACATCACGATGCCGTTTAGGAGAGGGTGGAGTCCATTCCATTAGCCTGGGTTAGCCGCGCAGCGGCGTAACCCGGGGATCAAAGCTCATTCTCTACGCACTCTATCATCCGATGCGGTTCATCTCCCTGAGCCGACGCCCCCTTGGCGCGCACCGACCCGCGTGTTTGACACCCCACAGGTCCACAAAGCAGGGCGTTTAAAGTTCCTATTCGCCCAGACGAGCCAACGCCTGGCGATCCCTCGACACAGCCACTATTATAGGTAGAGGCCATGCCTGACCATCATGATAACACCGCTCTAGTGGCGTGCATTGCGACGCATCTAAATGCCGCTCGCGAAGCTCTCCACACCCTCGATATCACGAGTCTTCCCGGTGTGTTGATCAAAGACCGAAACGTATCGGACAAGCTCCCACATGCCACGTCCGCCCTGTACTTTTTAACGCATCCAAGCGAGGGCCTTCTCTACATAGGAAAGGCAGGAAACTTCCGAGGCCGATGGTCGCTGAAAAGCGATTTCACAGGGCAAACCTCTATCGAGTTAACCCACGCTTGTTTAGATCCCGCGATCAACTTGGGCAACGTCCGTCTCTCCTGGTGGCCTATGCCGAAAGACTGCCTAGTAAGCCTCGAAAGCTTCCTCATCCAAGATTTATCACCGAAGTGGAATACTGCTGGACGCGGGCCAGGCGGCCCAAAAAATAATATGCGCGAGTTCACGACAGCCTACGCAGAGTACCAGAGAGAGCTGGCCAGATTCCCGGCCGAGCGGGCACAGCACGAGCAAGAAGCGAAGCAGCGGCAGGAAGAAGTGAAGCGGAAGAAAGTCGAGCGCCGCCGAAAAGTTCAAGCGCGTTACCGTCTACGCAAGAAGAAATTTAGGGAGAGCATGAAAAAAGTGCCGTGCCCTTATTGCCAACAAGAATTCCGAAAGCGCGGGCTTAAGGCGCATCAACGGTACTGCAACCCCTCGCCTTAATACACCAAGATGTCACCGAACCGGTTTCAGAATTCCTATATAGTTAGTCCGCATCCGTTCGAGTTATCACAAACGTCGAACTTTCCATCGCAACCCCAGTTTGCCGGATAAATGCCACGGGTGCATAGTCATGAAAGCTTGAATGCGGCCAATCGGCAACACGAGTTAGTTATAGATAGGAACCGGGGGTAGGATTGACGCTCCTTTTTGACCCAAACGTTAAGAAGGACAGACCAACCGGAAAAAGCACGGAATCAGCTTCGATGAAGCAAAGGAGATTTTCTCCCGACCGGGCGAGGTGCTGACCGTCCCCGACCGGCGCAAGGACTATGGTGAAGACCGTTTTATCAACATTGGCCCCATCGGTGATGACCTACTTGTCGTGGTCGTCCATACGAACCGGACGAGCATGATCCGTATCATTTCGGCCCGCAAGGCCAACAAGCGAGAATCGAGGAGATACCATGACTATTTCAAAACGAAGGCTTAAGGAAATCAAAGCCATCCGGGAAGAGGATATCGACTATTCCGATATTCCCGAACTAGACGAAGATTTTTTCCGCCAGGCCGAAGTGTGGATGCCGCCGGAAAAACCCAAGGAGCAACTGACTGTCCGCTTCGATGCCGATATGGTTGACTGGTTCAAGAAGCAAGGGCGAGGCTATCAGACCCGCATGAATGCCGTGTTGCGGGCCTTCATGGAAACCCGGCGCGGCCACGAACACGAGCCCCGCAAACCGTAAGGCTGGTATCATGACCGGAAGGCTTTTCGTTCTGGCACCTGTGGCTGGATAACCTTCCGGAATCAGACTTCGTGCATCGCAGGATGGCTCCGACGGAGGCCATATATACGCGGGCTGTCAGCTCCCGTGCCAGAAGAGCTTCCGTCCCTTTCGGTGTGTTCGCGAAGAAATGCTCGCGAGATTTCAGTTGATCACCCGTCCAACTCGGCCCATTGCAACCGCAATGCATTGGCGATCACCGAGACCGAGCTGAGGCTCATCGCTGCCGCGGCGAGCATGGGGGAGAGCAGCAGCCCAAACGCCGGGTAGAGCACGCCCGCCGCAACCGGCACGCCAAGCGCGTTGTACACAAATGCGAAGAATAGATTCTGGCGGATGTTGCGCATCGTGGCTCGGCTTAAGCGCAGCGCGCGCACGATGCCGCGCAGATCGCCCTTAACTAAGGTGACGCCGGCGCTTTCCATCGCCACGTCCGTTCCGGTTCCCATGGCGATCCCGACATGCGCCTGGGCGAGGGCCGGCGCGTCGTTGATGCCGTCACCCGCCATGGCCACCCTGTGGCCTTGATCCTGGAGCTTCTTGATTACCGTGAGCTTCTGATCCGGCAGCACCTCGGCCTCGACGCGATCGATTCCAAGTTTCCCGGCCACGACGCGAGCCGTCGTCTCGTGATCACCCGTGAGCATCACCACACGCAGTCCTTGCTTATGCAGGGCGGCGATGGCCTCGGGCGTCGTCTCCTTGATCGGATCGGCCACACCGAACAATCCGGCTGGCTTTCTATCGAGGGCTACGAACATCACGGTCTGCCCGTCGCCCCGCAGGGCCTGTGCGCGATCCTCAAGCGCGGTGGAATCGATGCCCAGGCTCTCGAATAATTCGCGATTTCCGACTGCCACCTGCCGTCCCGCTACTGTTCCTATCACGCCCTGACCGGTCTTAGATTCGAAGTCCGAAGCGGAGGGTATCGACAGGCCGCGTTCCTCGGCCGCGCGCACGATCGCCGCGGCCAGCGGATGCTCGCTCGCCCGCTCGAGGCCCGTCGCCAAGCGCAAGACCTCTTCCTCGGAATGCCCGGCGAGTGCATATACCGAAACGAGCTTTGGCCGCCCTTCGGTCAAAGTGCCGGTCTTGTCGATGACTAGGGTATCGATACTCTCGAGGATCTCCAAGGCTTCCGCGTTCTTGATGAGCACTCCCGCTGTCGCCCCACGGCCGGTCCCCACCATGATCGACATCGGCGTCGCGAGACCGAGAGCGCAAGGGCAGGCGATGATGAGGACGGCGACCGCATTGACAATCGCATGGGCAAGCCGCGGCTCGGGGCCCACGGCTCCCCAGGCCACGAAGGTGAGCACCGCGACCACCACGACTGCCGGAACGAAGTATCCCGAGACGGCATCGGCCAGGCGCTGGATCGGTGCGCGACTGCGTTGCGCCTCGCTCACCATGCGTACGATCTGTGCTAAGAGCGTATCGCTGCCCACCCGTTCAGCCCGCATCACCAGGCTTCCCGTGCCATTCACGGTCGCCCCGATCAAGCGATCGCCGACAGTCTTCTGCAACGGAACCGGCTCCCCGGTAACCATGGACTCGTCAATCGCGCTTGTCCCCTCCAGTACCACGCCGTCCACGGGCACTTTCTCGCCCGGCCGTATGCGAAGACGGTCGCCGATCTTGACGCGCTCCAGGAGGATGTCCTCCTCGGCGCCATCCTCCCGGAGTAAGCGCGCGGTTTTCGGCGCGAGCGAGATCAACCCGCGAATAGCTGCGCCGGTACGGCTGCGTGCCTTGAGCTCGATCACTTGACCGAGCAACACCAGGACCGTGATCACGGCGGCCGCTTCAAAATAGACGGGCACGTTGCCGTGAGCATCGCGTAACGAAGCCGGGAAGAGGCCGGGACTAAGCGTGGCCACGGTGCTGTAGATCCAAGCAACGCCGACGCCCAGCGCAATCAGCGTGAACATGTTAAGGCGCCGGTGGACCAGCGAATGCCATCCGCGTTGAAAGAACGGCCATCCTGCCCACATCACGACGGGTGTCGCTAACCCGAGCTCCAGCCACTGAATCCAACGCATCAGCGGCGCGCTCATGAGGCCGGTCAGATCGCTGAGCATGGCGATCACGAAGACCGGCACGGCCAACCCAAGGCCCACTCGGAAGCGCCGGGTCATGTCCGCGAGCTCGGGATTGTCCTCTTCGATGACGACAGAGCGTGGTTCCAAAGCCATGCCGCAGATGGGACAGGTCCCCGGCTCTCTGCTTAGCACCTCGGGGTGCATCGGGCAGGTATATTCCGTGCGCGTTTCGATCCCCGCCATTCCCATCGGCTCGAGGGCCATCCCGCAGTCGGGACAGCTTCCCGGCCCCGGTTGCTGAATCTCGGGATGCATGGGGCAGGTGTAAGCGCTTGCCGCCGTGATGGGTTGCGCCGGTCCTGGGGGCGGCGCTGCCGGCGTCCCGGACGCAGCCGGCAGATAGCGTTCGGGCGCCGCCTCAAATGCAGCTAAGCACCCACCACTACAGAAAAGATAGGTCTTGCCTTGGTAGCTCAGTCGATGCTGACCGTCCGGGCGCACCGTCATCCCGCAGACGGGATCGGTGGTCACCGGCGTAGCATCAGCGGCGTGCGCGGAGCGGTGGGTGTTTGGAGTCGACATGGGTCATGGGTCCGGGGGACGGAATGTGCTGGTACGATTAGTATATACTTTTCCAATGCTCCTCCCGTTCTCGCCGTACGTGCGGTCATCAGCAGCAAGGTCAAGCTCGGTTGACGCGGTATCGCTCCCGCCGTGGATGGGTTTCGTACCGCTTCCCCTCGATTAATTCGTATCGGCACGTAAGGAGCTACACCGTGAGCCTCAAGATCCTCGCCATCGACACCTCGACCGAGGCCTGTTCCGCGGCGCTTCTCCTGGGCGATGAGGTGCGGGAGCGCTTTGAGATCGCGCCCCGGCGCCACAGCGAGTTGATCTTGCGTATGATCGACGAGCTGTTTCGTGAGGCCGGATTGACGCTGACCTCGCTCGCGGGGCTCGCTTTCGGCCGGGGACCGGGCTCTTTTACCGGGGTTCGCATCGCCGCCGGTGTGATTCAAGGGCTAGCCCTAGGCGCCGATCTCGGCGTCGCGCCGATCTCCACCTTGGCGGCTCTCGCGCAAGGCGCACATAGACGAACGGGATCGCGTCAAGGGCTGAGCGTTATCGATGCTCGTATGGGCGAAGTCTACTGGGGGATCTATGAGCTCGACGCCTCGGGAATCATGTGCGCCACACAGCCCGAATGCGTGGCTCGCCCCGCGGCCGTCCCCCTCCCCGAAACGGGGACCTGGTTCGGAGTAGGCAGCGGGTGGTCGGAGCACGGCGAGGCGTTGCGGCAGCGGCTTGGGGAACGGCTTTGCGGTGCGGACCCGCATCAGTATCCTTCCGCCCGTGACATCGCCCTGCTCGGTGCGCAGGCTTTTCGTCAGGGGAATATCGTGGCGGCGGAGCAGGCGTTGCCGGTGTATCTAAGAGATCGCGTCGCGGAGCCTCAGAATTAGGGGACAGTTGCGGCTTGGCAATGCCGTGTACTTTAGTGGGTGTGAGTCCCACCTGGGTAACCGCTAGCCACGGGCCCAGTATCGAGCCTTGCAGTTTGTCTGGTAACAGGCGGATTGATGCGTAGGCACGAAAGCAGG
>JBIMKD010000400.1:0-7796 GCA_043673815.1 Chromatiales bacterium | reverse complement strand
CGCTACGCAGCCCGACGCGAATCTCGACCGGCTGGTCGCTCTGTTTGCGGCGCATGCGCAGCGACACCCGCCAGCCTCCGGTCGCATCGTTGCGAAACACCTGGTGCTCGAGAAGCTCACCCGTATCACCTACCCATACCGCGCTCTCGAGTGCGGTGTCCGGTTTGAGTTTTTTCAGCGCAGGCCCCTCAAAGTCGATCATGAACAATTGGGAATCATCGGGATATTTACGCCAGCCGTGCCCACCGCGCGCTTGCATTACTCCGGCATGCGGAGGCTCGGCAAGCTCGTCGTGCTGCCAGGACAGGCGGTACTGAAAACTCATGGCCTGCTTGGGTTCCGCCACCTCCTTGGGTACCCAATAGGCAACGACATTGTCGTGGGTCTCGTCCGGCGTGGGGAGGAGCACGAGCTCCACGCGACCCGGTCCCCAGTTGCCTTTGGGCGTGATCCATGCGCTGGGCCGCAGCTCGTAGCGCGCCTCAAGATCCTGGTAGTTTCGGAAATCGCGGTCGCGTTGCATAAGCCCGAAGCCGCGCGGATTATGCAGCCCGAAGCTCGTCACCAACAGCCTTCGCGGATTCAGCAGCGGACGCCAGATCCACTCGCTGTGATCGGTCTGGATGAGCAGCCCGTCAGAATCATGTACTTCAGGACGGTAGTCGTGGGAAGGCGCGGGCTGGTTCTCTGCGAAATAGAACATCGCGGTCAGCGGAGCGATGCCCAGCTTGGCGCCCTTAACGCGCTGGAAGATATGCGCCTGTACATCCATGTGTGTCGTCTCACCCGGGTAGATAGTGAACTGATACGCCCCGGTCACGCGTTTGGAATCGAGCAGCGCGTACACGACAAGGTGCTTAGCATTCGCTGCCGGACGCTCGATCCAGAATTCTTTGAAGGCAGGGAATTCCTCACCCGTATCCTCCGCCGTATCCATCGCGAGCCCGCGCGCCGAAAGTCCGTAGCGCTGGCCTTTGCCCACGGCGCGGAAATAGCTCGCGCCTAGAAACACCGCAACCTCGTCCTTATACTCCTTAGTGTTAATCGGGTAGTGCACGCGAAAACCCGCGAAGCCGACATCTCCGAACTTGCTGGTGTCAAAGGTGTTCTTGCCGTAGTGGAAGTCTTTGGAATCGAAACGAAACGGCTTCACGTTTCCCGCTTCGACCACGTTGACCCTGATCGGGTGACGGAAATAAAGCCCTGCGTGGAAGAACTTGACCTCGAAGGGCAGCTTGTCGGCTCGCCACAGCGATTTTTCATTCCTGAAGCGGATGTCTCGAAACTGGTCGTACGTGATTTCCTTGAGTTCGGGCGGCAGATTGTCACTCGGCATCTCATAGTCCCTGTCCGCAAGCGCGCGAGCCATGCCGGTAAGGTCTTCGAGCCCGAAAGCGAAGACCGGTGTCGAAATCAGGCTTGCGAGAACAATGGTCATAGGCATCCAGTAATTTACATCCGGCCGCATTTTAGAAGGGATGATCTCAAACCACATTTTGTCGTTGGCCTCCTTCCTAAAGATTTAGTTCTGCCATCCGCTTTCATTAAACGCATACCCCGCGGTCTTGCCGCGGGCACGTTAGCAATGGGGTTTCCAAAGGGGAGAAGCGCAGCTCTCCCCTTTGGTCAAGGACGGGGTTCATACCCCGCCCGCGAAGTATATTGATTCTCTCTCCGCTCGATGTGCTGCCCGCGATAGCAGAGGCGCTTGACCTGCAAACGCCCGTTGCGGAGAAAAAGGTCTTGAAGCAGCTTGAGCTTGCCGCCTTCGATCCGCAGTCCGAGCAGTTCGTAGGCGGTGGAGAGCATGCGGGCAGCTGCGCCCGTGTACCAACTCCAGCCACCGCGACCTTCGTAGCCCGGACCGTCGTAAACATCCGCCGGTTGCTGATGCGGCGGCAGTCCGTAGAGGTCTGTCTGATCGCTCTTGCTTAGCGGCGATATCTTGATCCACAAATCAACGGCGCACGCGCGGCAGCGTTCGGCTAGTTCGGGCATCTCTTCGGCGCAGCGCAGCAGCGCATCCACTAGCCACGAGACGCCGTGTGAGTACTGCCCCCCATTTTCGCGCACCCCGGGCGGATACTCCGCGATACGTCCAGGATAAGGCAGCGAGTCCTCCGTGAAAGGCGGGGTCAGCAATAGCACGCGGTTGCTTTTTTCCAGACGCTCGAGTCCCATCTCAAGCACTGCGTGGGCGCGCGTCGCATCCACTGCCCCGGATAGGAGTGGCCAAGCGGTCGTGAGCGCGCTGCACAACTTGAATTCTTCGCCCTCATCGGTAATCGCACGTAGATACCCGTCCTCGCGCCACATCGCCTCAAGCGCCGCAGATAGGTTTCTCGCTTCCTTGAGATAGCGGCTCTTGGCTTCTTGACCTTCGCAGCGTGCGGCGAGACTCGCGAACCTGACAAGCACATCGTGCAAGAAGAAGCCCAGCCATATGCTTTCTCCCTTGCCCTTGATACCGGGCACATCGAGGCCGTCGTTCCAGTCGCCAGAGCCGAGCAGAGGGAGATCATGCGCGCCGCGCCGCGCGAGAGTGTATTCCACCGCGCGCCGGCAATGCTCGTAAACCGAACCGGTATCGCGAGAGGGCCTGGGCGCGAACAAGAATCCTTCATGACCCTTCGGTACCGGCCTGCCTTCCAGGAAGGCGACTTGCTCTTCCAGAACGCCGGTGTCGCCACTAGCTTCTACGTAGCGAGCCGCCACATAGGGTAACCAAAGATGCGGATCGGACGCGCGGGTGCGAACCGCGATTCCGGTCTTGCCTTCCCACGAGGGATGCCACCACTTGACGCAATCGCCCTCGATAAATTGCTGCGCCGCGTGTAGCACGATCTGGCTGCGCGCCCACTCGGGCTTGAGGAGGGTGAGTGGCAGAACGTCCTGCAACTGGTCACGGAAGCCGTAGGCGCCGCTGCGCTGGCTGGATCCGGTGCGCCCCCATAACCGTGCGCACAGGATCTGGTACGGCAGCCAGTCGTTCACCAAGCGGTCAAAAGCCGGTTCATCGGTCTCGACGCGCACGACGGATAGTGTCTCGTTCCACCACGCCTTGGTTTTTTCCAGCGCTAGTTCTGCCGCCCGCGGTTCGAGATAGGCGCGCGCGAGCGCAGTCGCCTGCGCCTGGTCGGCGGCTTGACCGAGCGCGAGCACCACCGTCACCTCCTGTCCCGTAGCAACCTCCAGCTCGACGACAAAGCTCGCTATGCGGCGTCCGTCATCAACCTGCCGCCTATCGGGTAGGCCATGCTCGACCATATACGGTCGCGCGAGATCGCGCCCCTCGCCGCCCACGAAGCGCTCGCGGACGGTTTCGTGTGTCTGGGATCTAAGGTTCACCGCGACGAAAGCCACACCCTTGCGAAAATCATTACCGGCATTTTCGAAATAGAGCACGCCGGGCGTCGGGTCCGCCCAGGCGTGCACGCGACCACAGCTGTCCGGCGGCACTTCCGCCAACACCATTTCCACGTAAGGGACGACCCTGAAGCGCCTCGCTGTCGTTCCCAGATTGCGGATACGCAGCAGTTTGATCTCTACTGCGCAGTCCAGCGGGACAAAGGCGGTCAGATCGAGCTTAAGTCCAACGCTCTCTTTGCGGTAACGCGCATAACCCAGCCCGAAGAAAACCTCGTGTTTGGCATCCAGCTTGCCGTAAGGCACGAATCCCGCAGTCTCGACGACCCCAGTTTGGATATCAAAGACATAAATCGCCTGCCCAGGGAGCTGCGCCGGCATGCTGTCCAGACTGAAAGGCGACAGAGCGTTCTGCTGCGCATTGCCGGCGAAGGAAAAGATCTCTCCATCGCTACCCGCGATAAAGCCTTGGCCCAGCGGATTGGCGACGAGATGCGCCCAAGGACGCTGCGCGTCGCAAGGCACCGAAAGCTCACGCCCATCCTCAGAGAAGCCGCTGTGCTCTGTGGTGCGCCCGGGAGCGGCGTGCAGTCTACGTCTGCGTGCGAAGCTCGCTTTTAGAGTGGCCTCATCTGGCTTCGCAACCTCGAGATGCCGGGCAATCAACGCGGCCGCTTGATGCTCGTCCTCGGCATAACCGTCCAGGAAAGGTACCTCGACGGTCGCACCTGGCGGCAACTCCACCCTAAGTCTCAAGCTTGCCGCCGGATCGAAGCTGTAGAGCAACCCTTCATCGGCAGGATCGCGCAGTGCCTGGCCAGAGAATACGGCCGGCTGCCTCAATGTGCCCAAGCCGATGAAATGGGTGCGGGAGTCCTCGTAGCCCACAAGGCGCACGCCTTCGTTCGCGCGCACCGCATGAAAACCGACTTCGCGGCACATGCGCTGCAAGGCGGGATCTTTTGCATTGTTCCGCATGAGGCGATTGCGCGCGATGATCGCGCTCAATGGGGCCGCGAAGCAGGTACCCACGTGCATAGCCGCAAAGAAGGGCGAGCGGCGGTAGGCATCGATTGGCCCCACAGCGAGCTCTTGGTAACTCGTAATTTCGACGATGCGCGCACGCTGCTCAAGGTTGGTCAGATAGATGGCCCAGTTTTCCACGGCGTCGCGGGCATCGAGAGTCACCCAAGCTTCCGCGCGCAGCCTGCCGTAGCTGTTGACGATGCGCAGCGTACTAGGAGAGGGCTGCGTCACCGAATAGTCGGGGCCTCGTTTCTGCATGGGCTCGGACCCGAGTGACCATAGCTCCCCGGCGGCCTTGCCTTCGGTGTCCAGTTCGCGCAGAAAGAAAAACTTGCCTCGCAACTGCAACGGATCGTCCGGCCTTCGAGAGAGGTCGAGCTCGAAGCCGGGGCGCACCGTGCTGGTCACGTGGCTAAAACCGCGGCCATCCCAGCCGTACTCTGCCGTGTATTGCCCGTTGCCGAGTATGAAGTAAGGGTCGGTCGCGGCTGGCGACGGCACTGATTCCTTTTTGCTCTGGCGCAGCAGCCACACGACTGCCACCCCCAAAATCGCGCCAACAGCGGCCAACTGATAAGCGAGTAGCAAAGGTGCAACCGCGGACAGCAGGGATTGCGGAGCAGCCTGCAAAGATGCCGCCCGATCCCATACATAGTCCCACTCGCCGCCGCGCGGTATATAGAAAGGAATCAACAGCGGTGCCCAAGTGAGAAAACGGCGTATAGCTTCCGGTATGCAGCGCGTGCGCGCCGAGTGGCCTAGAAATCGCGACGCTTTTTCATCCAGCGCATCGCCGCCAACGAAGGATAGATTGACCAGCGTCGCCACCCGGAGTCCCATATGGTCGAACCAGATCAGCACCCGCAACCAATCATAAGCGAGCAGCCCAAGAAACAACTCGAGGCTCCAGGCGCGGAACTCATCCGGTGAAAGCCGCACGGACTGTACGCTCGCTAACGCGCTGCGCACCGCGCCATCCTGGTTGTACCAGCTCGGATCTGCGGCAAGGCGCAGGAAGGAATAAATGATCGGCGCCATCCACAGGCCCCAGCGCAGAACGCGCACCGCCTGTTCCGCGACAGTCGCCAATCCGGCAGCGCTGAACAAGCCCTTGAGCGGGCCGAAGCTGCGCTCGAACAGCGCGGTAAGCAGCACCAGATTGATGCTGAACAGCGGCGCGGCGAGCGACCAGTTGATCACGCCCGACAGGGATTCCGCATACAGGAGTTTGACGCCCCCCGAGACGCTTCCCAGATCCATTGCACCCCACTTGCTGAACAGCGGATAAGTCACATAGCTCGCAGTGGCCTTGCCGGCTGCCGGGAAATAGGCCATGGCGTAGGTGACAAATTTCTCGGCGACTACCTGTAATTGGGCGGCATCGAAATACCACGCGAGCGCCCCACCCACGAATCCCCCGAGCACCGCGCCCAACCCGTACATCCGCCAAGACTGCATGCGCTGGCGGTGATGGGCGAGCACTGAATGGATGTCCCGCAGCGCGTCCGCCCCAGCATACGCCGCCGCTCCGATCACAAAGCCGAGCGCAAAGCGTAAACCGCCAGAGAACGCCGGCAAATCGTGCGTCAGGGCCAGCCCGAGCCCTAAGCCGGCAATCAAGCCGCGCAGATAGTTGATCGGCTCGCGTATCGCTCCCGCAAAGCGGGCGAAGAAAGGCGCGCTACCGTCGAAACTTTCGAGGATGGTTTTGGCCAGTGGAAATAACAGTAGGCCCAGAAGCGCGCCCCCGAGGACAGGATAGCTGCGCAGCCAGCCGACAACTGCCGGGGAACCCCAAATGAGCGCACCCAACTGCACCAGCAGCACGAACAGGCCGCCGTAGACTGCCCCTCGCACCACGCCGGCATACCAGTGCCCATAGCCTGCGGTCCAGGTTGGGCGCCGTCCACGCAGGGTATCGAGCAGCATGCCAGTGACAAAAAAAACTTGCGCCCACAAGCCTGCCTGCGCCAGGGCCTCGGTTAACACCATCGGACCCAGGCGCGCAACCACAGCCCAGCGCGAGAGTGTTTCGGTGGAGCCTAAGTCCGCGACAACGGGCGTGAAGGCCGCCAAAGCGGAACTGCCCAGGACGAGCAGATGCAGACGCCAGGATCGGGTCCAGCGCCGATCCATCAACAAACCCAGACCCAGCAACAGGCCTTCGTTGAAGGCAAATAGAATCATCGTGCGGCCCAGACCAGAGGCAATCGCATCGGGGAAACCGGTACCCAGAACGGTACGTCCGAGCCCAAGCGTGATACCGTGAGCGGCCAGCACCAGCAGCAGATTGAAGAGATAAGGTGTGGCGAGCAGCGAGAGATTGGCGATGAGTGACAGCGACCGTCCGAAGCGGACCATGCACCACAGCGCAACGCTGAAATACAAGAGACAGCCTAACACCGCCCCCTGCGGAGTCAGCACAGTTAACTCAGCCCAGGAGGCGGGAGCCTGCCACAGCTTTGCGTCCGGACTGACGGAGGCGCTGAACAAGCCGGTGACGATCGCCGCCGCGACCGGCACGGCGATAGGCGACCAGCGGTCACCTAAGGCAAACGCCCAAAATAGGCCAGCGAGAGCCCCCAGCACCCAAGGCTGAACACCATCGACTAAGGCGCCGGTGTAGACGCAAAGCACCGAGCCCAGCGCTAGCGCCATGCCCACAGCGCTCAATCCAAGACGCCAAAAGCGTCCCTGCGCGACAGACAGGGCGTCAGTGTGGTGCATGCAAGATCAAATGATCGGAATCGGTGGACAAACTTTTGTTATGGTTTTCGCTGAAACGCAAGCATAACCGCTCGCGCCATCAAATGTGTACGGTTCATCGGGTTCGTCAACTCGAGTGACGATCGCCCATAATCCTGGCATGAACGTCAATCAAGCTATCGTGGTTATCGCTTCCCACCCGAGATCATCAGCTATGCAGTGTGGCTATACCATCGGTTTACGCTGAGCTTTAAAGACATCGAAGATCTGCTGGCTGAGCAAGGAGTCATCGTTACGTATGAATTCGACAGTGGGTGCATGAAGTTTGGTCCGAACTACGTTAACCAGCTTCGCAAACGCCAAGGCCGATTGAGAGACACGTGGCTTATGGATGAGGCGGTGATCGTCACAGTCCAAGGGGGCGCCACCGCGCGAACGCCCTCGGGTTGCGCAAGCTTGATCAACGTCGTGAGCAGGTGAGCGATGAGGGGGCCACCTACACTAATACTCAGTAGCCCGCTTGCACGACTGCACGTGAGGGATGAATTGTGGCAGTAGAGCTTCTGTCAACTGGTGTGTAAATAAGTTCAGGCGGCATCCCTCAACAATTCCTCTTGCATTCGTACTCCATCGACGTATTTCGCTCTTTGGTAAACATCTTTCAATAAGTGCATGGCATTCAAACGGCGGAAGGTCGT
>JBIMKD010000399.1:0-8451 GCA_043673815.1 Chromatiales bacterium | reverse complement strand
CATCGGCGCGGCCATGATCGGCTGGGTTGGTACGGCCATGCTTTGGTATGTCACCCCCAAGGAGCACGTGGGATTACCGGATAAAAACGATGGTAAGGAGGGGATCATCGCCTATAAAATCGCCGCCCATGCGGCCGACCTGGCGCAAGGACACCCGGCCGCGCAGTTGCGAGACAACGCCTTGTCGAAAGCGCGTTTCGAGTTTCGTTGGGAAGACCAGTTTAATCGGGCGCTCGATCCCGAGCGCGCGCGCGCTTTTCACGACGAGACCTTGCCGAAAGAGGGGCACAAATTCGCCCACTTCTGCTCGATGTGCGGTCCGCACTTTTGTTCCATGAAGATCACCCAAGACGTGCAAGCCTATGCCCGGGAGCACGGCATCCAGGATTTAAGCCGGGCATTGGAAGCCGGTTTACAGACCAAGGCCGAGGAGTTCAAGGAGCAAGGCGGCGATCTGTATCGCGCTGTATGAGGCGTCGGTTTGCCAACGAATGCCGATCATGTTTAAGCGCCTAAGAGAGGACATCGGCTGCGTATTCGAGCGCGATCCCGCCGCTCGCACGTTTTTCGAGGTGTTGACCACCTATCCGGGGCTGCACGCGATTGTCATGCACCGGATCAGCCACCGACTCTGGAAGCGGCAATGGAAGTGGCTGGCGCGCATGCTCTCGCATCTCGGACGCTGGCTCACGGGCATCGAGATCCATCCGGGCGCTTCGATAGGCCGCCGCTTTTTCATCGATCACGGCATGGGGGTGGTGATCGGGGAGACCTCGGTGATCGGGGATGATTGCACCCTATATCACGGCGTGACCCTAGGCGGCACGTCGTGGAACAAGGGCAAACGCCATCCCACACTGGAAACCAATGTAGTCGTCGGCGCGGGCGCAAAAATCCTGGGACCCATTACCGTCGGTGCGTGCGCGCGCGTGGGTTCCAACGCTGTGGTCGTCCGCGATGTTCCGCCCGGCGGCACGGTGGTGGGCGTTCCCGGACAGCTCGTCGTCCCGCGCGATGAGAAATCGAAGCAACGCGAAGAAACCGCCCACAGGATCGGCTTCGACGCTTACGGCACAACCAAGGACATGCCCGATCCGGTGGCCAACGCGATCCACTCCCTGCTCGATCACATCCACGCGATCGAGTCGCAAATCGAAAGCCTGCGCAGGGCTGTGGGCGAGCGAGGGATCGATCTACCAGAGGCGCCCGGCGAGCCAGCTTCCACCGAAGAAGCTGTCGTGGATCGGCGCGCCTCTCGTCCTTAAGCCGGTCATTCGAAATCTACCACTACGTAACTCGCATGGCGTAATAGTTGACTAAAATACTCAGATATGGGAAGCTGCATTGAGATAGAATTAGCGTTTAGGATTTGAGTAAATGCGACTGACAACGAAGGGCCGGTATGCCGTAACCGCGATGCTCGACCTTGCGATTCACCAAGACGGCGGCCCCATCGCCTTGGCCGATATCTCCATGCGCCAAGGGATTTCGCTGTCCTATCTCGAGCAGCTGTTCGCGCGCTTGCGCAAGAGCGGGTTGGTCAAGAGCGCGCGCGGCCCGGGCGGGGGTTATCGGCTGGGCCGGACGGCGCAGAGCATCTCGGTTGCCGAAGTCATAGGATCGGTGGATGAAAGCGTCGATGCGACGCGTTGCGGAGGCAAGAAAAACTGCCAAGGGAGCGAGCGCTGCCTGACGCATGATCTGTGGGAGGATTTGAGTCGTGAAATTTACGAGTTTCTGAGTAGGATCACCTTGGGTGAGCTGGTCAGCAGGCGTAGCGTGCGTGCGGTTTCGGCGCGTCAAGAGAGCCAGATCCTGCGGCTGCAGGTGCCGCTCACGCGCGCCGCGACGTTCCGGAATCTTATAGAGCGTGAGGGTTGAGTACTATGTCGATCATGCTGACCGAGCGGGCCGCATCCCACGTGAAGCGGTTTTTGGAAACTAAGGGCCAAGGGATCGGGCTGCGTCTCGGTGTGAAACCGACGGGGTGCTCGGGGTATGCGTACCAGATCGAGGCCGCGGAGAGTGTCGGCGCGGAGGACACGGTGTTTGAATCGAATGGCGTCACGCTTATCGTCGATGCGAAAAGCCTTCCTTACCTTTCAGGTACCGAGCTCGATTACGTGCGCGAGGGCTTGAATGCGGCATTTAAGTTTCGCAATCCGAACGTGAAAGATACCTGCGGCTGTGGTGAAAGCTTTAACGTCTAGGGCACCGAGGATACCAATGGCCGCCAATACCCACGAAGTCGAAGCTCTGATCGGTAAAGAGTACGAAGCGGGCTTTTACACGGATCTCGAGGCCGATACGCTCCCGCCGGGACTGAACGAAGAGGTGATTCGGCTGATTTCAAGCAAAAAGACCGAACCCGAATGGTTATGCGAATGGCGGCTCGGCGCCTACCGACACTGGCTCACGCAGAAAGAACCTCGGTGGGCCACTGTGGTTCATCCGCCCATCGATTATCAGGGCATTTCCTATTATTCGGCGCCCAAGACCAACAAGGACGGTCCTAAGAGCTTAGAGGAGGTGGATCCGAAATTACTCGAGACTTACGAGAAGCTCGGGATCCCGCTGCACGAACGCGCGATTCTTGCCGGGGTCGCGGTCGATGCCGTCTTTGACAGCGTCTCGGTCGCCACCACGTTCAAAGAACGGCTTGCGGAGGCCGGTGTTATCTTCTGTTCCTTTTCCGAAGCGGTGCATAATCACGCCGATCTCGTGCGCCGGTATTTAGGATCGGTCGTGCCGGCGGGCGATAATTTCTTTGCGGCTCTGAATTCGGCGGTCTTCACGGACGGTTCGTTCTGCTACGTGCCGAAGGGTGTGCGGTGCCCGATGGAGCTGTCGACCTATTTCCGCATCAATGCCGCTAAGACGGGCCAGTTTGAACGTACCTTGATCATCGCCGACGAAGGCAGCCACGTTAGTTATCTCGAAGGTTGTACGGCGCCCATGCGCGACGAAAACCAATTGCACGCGGCGGTGGTCGAGCTGGTGGCCCTGGATAACGCCCGGATCAAATATTCGACGGTGCAAAACTGGTATCCCGGGGATGAGAACGGTAAGGGCGGGATCTATAACTTCGTGACCAAGCGCGGGGAGTGCCGCGGCCACAACTCGAAGATCTCTTGGACGCAGATCGAAACGGGTTCGGCGATCACCTGGAAATACCCGAGTTGCGTGCTCAGGGGCGATAATAGCAGCGGCGAGTTTTATTCGGTGGCGTTGACCAATCATTACCAGCAAGCCGACACCGGGACCAAGATGGTCCACCTCGGCCGCAACACGCGCAGCACGATCATCTCGAAGGGGATTTCCGCGGGTCGGGGCAGGAACGCCTACCGCGGGCTTGTGCGGATCGCCAAGAGCGCCGCGAACGCCCGCAATTACACGCAGTGTGATTCGCTCCTCATGAGCGATCGCTGTGCCGCGCATACCTTTCCGTACATCGAGGTCAAAAACCCGAGCGCGCGCGTGGAACATGAGGCGACGACCTCCAAGATCAGCGAGGATCAATTATTTTATTGCCGCCAGCGGGGTATCGCGGCGGAGGATGCGATCAATATGATCGTCAATGGTTTCTGCAAGGAGGTTTTCAAAGAGTTGCCCATGGAGTTCGCGGTGGAGGCGCAAAAGCTTTTAAGCGTAAGCCTGGCCGGGGCGGTCGGTTGATCCGTCTTTGATGCATTCTTCTAAGCGGTCGTTTGGGCAGATTATCGAGTCCAGTGCCCAGGATAGAGTATCTAGCCAAGAATATTTGAAATTGAAGTAGTTCGTTAAACTCCCTCTCCCTCTGGGAGAGGGTTGGGGTGAGGGGACTGGACTAAGGAAATCTCATTAGTTTATATCCCCTCATGCTAACCTTCTCCCGGAGGGAGAAGGGACTTATCATTTTGTCGAGTGGTTTTGTTCAACATTTGGGCGGTAAGAATGTAACGTGCTGACGATCTCGAACCTGCATGTGTGTGTAGACCGGAAACCGATCCTGCGGGGGATCGACCTCGAGGTCCGTCCGGGCGAAGTGCACGCCATCATGGGTCCCAACGCATCTGGGAAGAGCACCCTTGCCCATGTGCTGGCCGGTCGCGACGCTTACGAGGTCACGCAAGGGACGGTGGTTTATGATGGCGCCGATCTCCTGGCGATGCCGCCCGAGGACCGCGCCCGCAGGGGGATGTTCCTGGCCTTTCAATACCCGGTCGAGATCCCCGGGGTCAATAATGCCTATTTCCTCAAGGCGGCTCTCAATGCGGCGCGCAGATACCGCGGCCTAGAGGAACTTGACGCCGTCGAGTTCCTCAGTCTCGTCAGGGAAAAGATGAAGCTCGTTCATCTCGATGAAGCACTGCTCAAACGCTCGGTGAATGAGGGCTTTTCCGGCGGAGAGAAGAAACGCAACGAAGTGTTCCAAATGGCGGTCTTGGAGCCGCGCCTGGCGATCCTCGATGAGACCGACTCGGGATTGGATATCGACGCCTTAAAGATCGTGGCGGATGGAGTTAACCGCCTCCGAGGCCATGATCGAAGCATCATCGTCGTGACCCATTATCAACGGCTCTTGAACCATGTCTTACCCGATGCCGTGCACGTCCTGTCGGAGGGCCGTATTGTCAAATCGGGCGAACGGGATCTCGCGCTCGAGCTGGAGGAGCGAGGTTA
The DNA here is from genome assembly GCA_043673815.1 of Chromatiales bacterium. Lineage (GTDB taxonomy): Bacteria > Pseudomonadota > Gammaproteobacteria > JACCXJ01 > JACCXJ01 > USCg-Taylor. The sequence continues at coordinate 3,789 of JBIMKD010000399.1, read as the reverse complement.
CGATTGGTTGCGGCCAAACGCGCTGGCATGACTGGGACTATGGCCAGCCATTATGCGGAGGAGTTCGCTCGCGCCGAGGCCGGTCTGGTCGGTGCGGACAGCGGATGGTTCAAGGCCGCGCGCAGGCGGGCCTTGACGCACTTTGGCCGGATCGGATTTCCGACTCTGCGGGACGAACAATGGAAATACACCAGCGTTGCTCCGATCGAAAGCCGCTCCTTTCGCCTCGCTGGGCATCCACGGAACGGCCTGGATGTCGCGGAGCTTGATCGGTTGCGGCAGATCGGGGCGCACGAATTGGTATTCGTCAACGGCCGTTATTCGGCTCAGTTGTCGCGGCTTGCGTCCCTGCCGCCGGCGGTGAGCGTTGCGCCCCTGAGCGAGGCGTTGCCACGGGAGAGCTTGCAGGAACACATAGAGCGCCAGGCGGAACAACCCGGCAACGGGTTTGCGGCACTGAATGCCGCCCTCCTCAGCGACGGCGTGCATATACGCGTCGGCTCCGGGGTCACACTCGAGACAACGCTACATCTGCTGTTTATCAGCACCGCGCCGGACGGCCCGACTGCCTCGTTTCCGCGGGTATTTGTCGAAGCCGGGGTGAGCTCACGCGTGCTCATCATCGAGCATTACGCCGGCCTCACCTCCGAGGAGTATTTCACCGATGCGCTCACGGAAATTAACGCGGAGCCGGGGGCAACGGTCGAACACTACAAGTGGCAAATGGAGGGTGCGAGGGCTTATCACATCGGTCAGATGCTGGTTCATCAGCAGCGTGAGAGCCGTGTCACCTCCTATTCGGTGTCGCTCGGGGCCGCGCTCGCCCGCCATGATATCGCGGTGAGCCTGGCCGGCGAAGGCGCGGAGGCGAGCTTAAACGGCCTCTATATGGCAGAGGGGCGCCAACACGTAGATCACCATACCCGTATCGATCACCAGCAGCCGCACACGACCAGCACCGAATACTACAAGGGCGTGCTGGCCGGCCATGCGCGCGGGGTCTTTGACGGAAAGGTCGTGGTCCGTGAAGGCGCGCAAAAAGCCGATGCGCAGCTGACCAATAAAAACCTGCTCCTCTCCGAGCATGCCGAGATGGACACCAAGCCCGAGCTTCAGATCTACGCCGATGACTTCAAATGCAGTCACGGCGCCACGGTCGGGCAGTTGGACGAGGACGCCTTGTTTTATTTGAGATCGCGCGGGATCGAATATCCCCAAGCCAGGGCGCTATTGACTTACGCCTTTGCCGATGACGTTGTCGCGCGCATTGCAATCGAACCGATGCGTCACGCGATCGAGCGTCATCTCACGGCCCGCTTGCCGCGCGCGGCGCTCGTTGAGGAGCTTTTATGAGCGTGCCTAACTATTCGGTTATCACGGTGAACGGCGGCGTCGATGGATCGGGACTCGCCGCTCGGCGTCAAGACTTTCCGATCTTGGAACGGCGCGTTCGCGGCCAACCGCTGGTCTATCTCGACAACGCCGCCACGACGCAAAAACCGCACGCCGTGATCGAGGCTATGACGCGCTATTATCGCGAGTGCAATTCGAATATCCACCGCGGAGTGCATACGCTTAGTCAAGAAGCGACCGAGCGTTTCGAGGAGGCGCGGGTCAAGGTTCAACGATTTATCCATGCCGCCCACAGCCACGAGATCATCTTCGTGCGCGGCACCACCGAGGCGATCAACCTGGTGGCGCAGTCTCATGGACGCCCGCAGTTGAAGCGCAACGACGAGATTCTGATCACCGCGATGGAACATCATTCGAACATCGTCCCCTGGCAATTGCTGTGCGAACAGACTGGGGCGGTGCTCAGGGCCGTGCCGATGAACGATGCCGGCGAGCTATTGCTCGATGAGTATCTCAGGCTCCTAGGCTCGCGTACGCGCATGCTGGCATTAACTCATGTCTCGAACGCCTTGGGTACGATCAACCCGATCCGGGAAATCATCGGCCACGCGCATGCGCATGGAGTTCCGGTGCTCGTCGATGGCGCGCAAGCCGTGGCGCATATGCCCGTGGACGTCCAGGCTCTGGATTGCGATTTTTACGCCTTTTCCAGCCATAAGCTCTTCGGCCCGACTGGGATCGGGGTGCTCTACGGTAAGACCGCGTTGCTTGAAGCCATGCCGCCCTATCAAGGGGGCGGCGACATGATCAAGAGCGTTACCTTGGCCAAGACGCAATTTAACGATCTCCCCTATAAATTCGAGGCGGGAACTCCCCACATCGCCGGCGCGATTGGTCTTGGCGCCGCCCTCGATTATGTACAGGAAATCGGTTTCGAACCGATCGGCCGGCACGAACGCGAGCTGCTCCGGTATGCGACCGAGCAGGTTGCGAGCCTTCACGGGGCACGCATCATCGGCACCGCGCGCGAGAAGGCCAGCGTGCTGTCGTTCGTATTGGACGGTATTCATCCCCACGATCTCGGCACGGTGCTCGATTGCCAAGGGATCGCCATCCGCACCGGGCATCATTGTGCGATGCCGGTCATGGAGCGCTTCCACGTCCCGGCCACTGCGCGTGCCTCGTTTGCCTTCTATAACACTCCCGGGGAAGCCGATCGCCTGTGCGCAGCCCTTCGGGATGCACAGCGGATGTTAGCGTAATGTTCGACCTGCGCGCTTTGTATCAAGAGGTCATCATCGATCACAACCGGCATCCGCGTAACTGCCGCCGTTTGAACAGCGCCGATCGTATCGCGGAAGGCTACAATCCCCTCTGCGGGGACCGGCTCACGGTGTACGTCAAGCTGCACGAGGGCGTCGTCGAGGACGTTAGTTTTGAAGGTAGCGGATGCGCGATCTCCGTAGCGTCGGCCTCGTTGATGACCGAGCATATCAAAGGTAAGACCGCACACGAGGTGGATCGGCTTTTCGCGCGCTTTCGCTCCATGGTTACGGATGCAACGCCGACCGAGGAGGCCCTTGGAAAGCTCGAAGTTCTTGCCGGGGTGCGCGAATTTCCGGCGCGTGTCAAATGCGCTACCTTGGCCTGGCACACTCTCAAGTCGGCCTTGTCTAATGAGCATAGCACGGTGACTACCGAATAGACGCAGATGTATTACAGCAACGATGCCGTCACCCTGAGCCGCGACTGTCAGGCGATCCTCATTCCGGCCGGTGATCCGGTGACATTGACGGCCGGGAGCGTCGTCTCCGTCACGCAAGCTCTCGGCGGCAGTTATACGCTGTACGCCGACGGAAACCTGGTGCGGATCGCGGGCCGTGATGCCGATGCAATCGGCTACGATGCTGTTCCAGAACCCGTGGCGTCGCAGGAGGCCGCCACCGATGGGAGTGTCGATGAAGCGCTGATTTGGGCGCAATTGCGGACCTGTTACGATCCGGAGATCCCCGTCAACATCGTTGACCTGGGCTTGGTGTATGATTGCGGCATCACTCCGCTTGATGGCGCCGGCAACCGCGGTGACATTCAGATGACGCTGACCGCGCCGGGGTGCGGCATGGGTGGGGTACTGGTGGAGGACGTACGCCAAAAAATCGCGACCGTCCCCAATGTTAGCGAGGTCGATGTGGCGCTGGTTTTCGATCCGCCCTGGAGCTACGAAATGATGTCGGAGGCTGCCCGGCTGGAAACCGGGATGTACTGAGAACCTGTGTCGACCTGGGTTGATGTGGCGCCCGCGGAGGAAGTGCCACCGGGCGATCGGCGTGTCGTCAATGTCGATGACACCTTGATCGCGGTTTTCAATGTTGACGGCGAGTACTTCGCGATTCAGGATCTCTGTACCCATGACGGGGCACCGCTTGCGGGGGGCAT
>JBIMKD010000398.1:0-14966 GCA_043673815.1 Chromatiales bacterium | reverse complement strand
CATACAAAGTGATACTCAATCTGAAAAACTGTATGACTGCCATATCTGTAGTCCATGATGCACCTCCTTGCGCAGCATTTTCGCAGCTAAAGCTAACCGGCTAAAAGCCGGTGGTTTTAACCCTATGATGGACAATAAAGGGAACCCACATGCCCCTCTCCGGCCCACCGCTTGATCGACCGATTGCTCTCACCGAGGTGCTCGCCATCGGCCTCAAGACCAAGCCCGATGAGCTCGCACTCGTCTCGAACGAAAGCCGCTGGACGTGGCGCGAGCTCGACGCTGCGGCAAATCGAGTCGCCGCCCACTACTTGGCAGTCGGACTAAAACCGGGCGATCGCGTGGCGTCGCTGTTGCCGAATCGCGGCGTGCTGATCGTCCACTATCTCGCCTGCCTGCGGGCCGGCCTGGCCGCGACGCCGCTCAACTATCGCTATCAGGCCCCCGAGATCGACCATGCGCTCGAGGTCAGCGGCGCTTCGATCCTCGTCGCCCACGCCGAGCGCGACGACGACCTCGCCAAGAGCCAACTCGCCGGCAGGCTGCCGTTGGGCCGCGTCAGTTTCGGCGCCAAGGACGGCCGCGGCCGCAGCCTCGAAGAGTATCTGCAAACGCCGCCGCCGCCAGTGACTTTGCCCGCGCCGCCGCCATCCGCCGCGTCGATCATCTTCTTCACCTCCGGCAGTACCGGCAAACCCAAAGGCGTCACCCACACACACGAAACCTTTGGCTGGCTGGCGGCCAGCCTCGCCGCCGCCGTCGAGCTCACACCCGATGACGTCTTCCTGCCCGGCTCGTCGGCTTCCCACGTGGCAGCCATTTCGATGGCGCTCGCGGGCCTGGGCGCCGGCTGCCGCGTCGACATTGCCCGCACCACCGACAGCGACGAAGTCCTCTCTCTGCTGCGCACGACTCGGCCGACGTTGATGTGCATGCTCCCGGCCGCGCTGTTCGGGCTCGTCCGCGATCACGACGCCGCCCGCGACGACTTCCGCTCGGTCCGCATGTGCATCTCCGGCGGCGATAAGCTCTCCGGCGAGCTCGAACGAGAATTCACCGACCTGGCCGGCTTTGCTATCGAGGAAGGCTATGGCATGACCGAGACCGGTACCTCCACGATCAACCCGCCCCGCGGACCGAACCGCGTTGGCTCGATCGGCAAGCTGGCGCCCGGCTACGACGCCTCGATTCGCGACGATACCGGCCGCGAAGTCGCCACCGGCACCGAAGGCCGGCTCTGGATCCGCTCGCGCGCCAACATGATCGGCTATTGGAACCGCCCCGACGCCACCGCCGAAACAATCGTCGACGGCTGGCTCGACACCGGCGACCTCGTCTCCGCCGACGCCGACGGCTACCTCTGGTTCCGCGGCCGAAAAAAACAAATCATCATCCACGACGGCTCCAACATTTGCCCGCAAGAAGTCGAAGAGTCGCTCCTCGAACATCCCGCCGTCGAGTCCGCCGGCGTGATCGGCATCCACGACCCCGTGCACGGCGAAAACGTCCGCGCCTACATCTCGCTCAAACCTGGCGCGAAGCGCCCCACCGCCACCGAGCTGATCCAGTTCTCCCGCACCCGCGTCGGCTACAAAGCCCCCAGCGAAATCGTCGCGCTTGACGCGATGCCGCTCAACGCCACCGGAAAAGTCGACCGCGTGGCACTCAAAAAACTCGCTGAAGCGTCGCTCGACCGTGTCGCCGCCAACTAGCCAAAATGCTCATCCGCCCGCATGCCGCGGGCCGGCAATTCCGTGATGCCTGGCGCGCGCTTCGTCCAGGCCGTCGTCTGCCAGTTGTCGGGATGGGTTCTAGTGACATGTAACAGGCACTTTAGTAGTGATGCGGCGTGAGGGCGCCGACCGCTCGCTATACACTAGACCCGGAACACGAGCGTGAGCTGGCAGCGGCCGTCCTGGACCGTGGGCTCCACGCTGTCGGCGTTGAGCGAGGAGAGGTAGCCGGTCAGCCCGCTGATGAACGCCTGCTCTTCGACCATGTCCTTGCGGACGCGCTGGCTGGGTAGATAGGGCAGCGATCCGCGGTACGTCAGCCAGATCGTCACATCGTACTGGTCCCACCCGCAGCGGATCCGCAGCGGGCCCTGGCTCGCGTCCTCGGCGGCGATACGGTCGACGAGGTCTTCCAGGGCGGCGCGGATCCGCTCGGCTTCTGCGACGGGCAGCTTCCATTCCTTCGCCCGCCCGGCGAGGAACGCCCGCACGTCCTCGTGGCCCGCCGCGCCCTTGCCGAGGTCGAGGGTCAGCGTGCCGTAACTCCAGCGCCCGAGGAGGAAGAGGAGATTGAGCACGACGGCAGCGACGGTGGCGATCGAGATGGGAGACTGCGTGATCTGCTCCGTCCACGCCGGCAGGCGCGCGAAGAAGCCCGGAAAGGCGATGGAGCCCATGGCGAGCATCATCGAGATGCCGATCAGGAAGGTGCCGCGAATCGTGACCGGGCGGCTGAGGGCCACCTGCATGCCGCCGACAAACATGAACGACCCGTTGAAGAATAGCGCCGCCGCCATCACGGGTTTCGGCATGTGCACGATGAGCGCGGAAAGCTTGGGCAGACAGGCGAGGAGCACGAACCAGGCGGCGATCGACCAGACGATCGCGCGACTGGTGGCGCCGGTCGCCCGTTCGATCCCGACCAGGCTGGGACTCGCGCTCAGCCCGGGCGCCGACAGGAACCCGCCGACCGCACAGCCCAACCCGTCGGCGAGGACACCGCCCGCGATGCTCCTCGGCTCCGGCTTCGTCCACCCCGCGTCGTTGATCTGCTGGCAGGTCGTGAGCACGCCGACCGTGCGCAACCCGGATGCGATCCCGGCGATCGCAAAGGGAACGATCAGCGTCGCACTGAAGGTGACGCCGTCGGGGAGGCGAAGCGGAATCATGGCCGCCGGCGCCGCGGCAATTTCGGCGGCGAAGCTCGGTGGCAGCTGGCCGAGCAGCGCGGCGGCGAGGTAGCCGACGACGATCCCGATCAGCGCGCAGAGCAGTCGCAGCAGGCGTCGGCCCCACACGCTCAGGCCCACCATCGTGAGGAGGGCGACCCCGAACACCAGCTCGACCGCGCCGAAGGCCGGCGTGGCGACGATCTTGGCACTCCAGGCGACCGACAAGCCGATCTTCGCCAGCTCGATGCCCACCGCCATGAGGATGATCCCCGACACCACCGCCGGGAACACTTTGCGCAGGCGGGTCACGATCCGGGACAGTCCCATCTCCGCAGCACCGGCGAACAGAATCATGCCCACCACCAGCGGAAGACCGCCGGCGGCCGCGGCCGCCATGCAGGCGGGCAGGTAGATCGCCGACACGACCGGCGGACAGAGGAACCCGGAGCCGAGCGGCCCCCAGCGCAAAGACTGCAGGATCGTGTGCAGCACCACCCCGAGCATCGCCATCGCCATGTGCGCGGTGGCTTCGCGCGACGGAAGGTGCGCCGCCTCCACGACCAGCGCGACCAGGACCAAATACGGGCAGATGACGACGACGTGCTGGAGCCCGAGCAGCAGCCAGCGCACGAAGGGCGGCTTCTCCTCGAGCCAGTACACAAGATCGGACGGTCGTTCCATGACAACACGATTCGCTGATACCCGTGCCCGCGTCGGCCCTTGGCGCGCCCCGGCCACCGGTTGGCGCTGGAACGTCACCCGCCGCGATCGTGCAGGCCGTGCACGGTCGCCGGCATCAGCGTGAGCCGTGCGACGGCGGCCTCGAGCGACAGCGTGTTGGGCACCCATTCGCTGAGACGCAGCAGGGCGGCGCGAACGTGCTCCGTTGCACCGGGACGTAGCATCAGAAGCGCAGCGTCACGCCCCCGCCGGCGCCGTACTCGGAGTGCCACTGGCCCACCAGCGAGAGCCAGCGCGTGACCACGAACTCGCCGCCGCCGACCCACTCGTCGGTCTCCTTGCTGTTGAACTCGTAGCTGCCGAACAGCGAGAAGCGCGACGTCAACACCAGCTCGCGGCCCACTTGGGTGCGGACGTTGCCGTCGGTGCCCACCCAAAACGCCGTGTTGAACTCGAGCGGCAACAGCCCCCGGAAGCCGAAGATCCCTCGCCGGCTCTCGTCGGTGAAGTTGCCGCCGGCTTGCAGGCTGAAGAGCCGGTTCACGTACCGCTGATAGGTGAGCGAGATGTCGTAGCGGTCCTCCCAGTCGTACTCCCACTCGACCACCCCGTCGTTGCGCGTGTTGCGCACGACGGCCACGCCGTCGGTCATCTGGCTCAAGAGCACGACGTCGGCGAACGCGTAGACGCTGTCCCGGTAGAGGTTCGGCCGGATGCCGATCAAGTCTGCCGAGACCTCGGACCCCTCGTAGTGGACGACGCGCGCCATGCCCGACTTCAAGTGGTAGAGCACGTGGCAGTGGAAGAACCAGTCTTTCTCCTCGTCGGCCGCGAACTCGATCACGGTGCGGCCGCCGGGGTCCACGTCCACGGTGTGTTTGAGCGGCGCGTAGTCTCCCTGCCCGTTCACGACGCGAAAGAAGTGGCCGTGGAGGTGCATCGGGTGGTGCATCATCGTCTTGTTGACGAGAATGAAGCGCACGTTCTCGCCGCGCCGGACGAGGAGGTCGTCGGACTCGCTCAGCGTCTCGCCGTTGATCGTCCAGACGTAGCGCTCCATGTCGCCCTCGAGCACGAGCTCGTACTCGCGCAGCGGACGGCCGGCGGGCAGCGCCGTCGGATGGGGAGCGCGCAGCTCGGCATACGGCGTCGGCGGTCGCCCCGGCTGTGGGCGCTCCATCTGCATGCCGCCGCTCGTCGCCGGCATGGGCATGCTGTCCGTCTTCATGCCGGACATGTCCATCCCCTGCATGTCCATGGGCTTGCCGGCGTCCATGTCCATCGCCGGCTTCCGCCACGGCATATAAGGCGACGGCATCATCTCGAAGTCGATGAGGTTGTAGATGTCCGGCGGCGGCACGTCGGGGGCGAGCACGCGGCGGCCCCGGCCGATGAAGAGCGACGAGTGGCCCGAGCCGTCCTGCGCCGTCGCGCGCAGCTCATACGCCCGGTCGCCGGGCACGCGGAGCAGCAGGTCGTACGTCTCGGCGATGGCCATGAGGAACCGGTCTTTCTCGAGCGGCACCACGTCCTGCCCGTCGGCGCCGGCGATGCGCATCGGCCCCCCGGCGTAGCTGAGGTAGTAGTACGTCGCGGCCGACGCCCCGATCACCCGCACGCGCACCGTCTCGCCGGGCGCGGCGTCGAGGGTCGCCACGGGCTGGCCGTTGGCGAGAAACCGATCGTAGGCGACGTCCGACACGTCGGCCTGCGGCATGGAACGAATCGAGCGCTCCCATAGACTCCTGAGTCCCCCGTGCCGAATCGCCCCCAGGAGACTCTGCCGCTGCCGCTTCTTGATCGCGTACCAATCGCTCCCACGCTGGAGCGTGCGCATGATGGTGGACGGAGGGTCGTTGCTCCATTCCGAGAGCACGAGCACGTAATCCCGGTCGGCTTGGGGCGGTGTGTCGCGCGGCGTGATCACGATCGACCCGTAGACGCCCTGCTCCTCCTGCAGCTTCGTGTGCGAGTGGTACCAGTAGGTGCCCGATTGGATGATCGGGAACCGGAACTCACGCATCGTCCCAGGCATGATCGGCGGGGTGGTGAGGAACGGCACACCATCCTGCGAATTCGGCAGCAGGATGCCGTGCCAATGGATCGAGGTGCCGACGGGCATCTGGTTGTGGACGCGGATTATCGCGTGGTCGCCCTCCGTAAAGCGAAGCGTCGGGCCCGGGAGCCCGTCGTTGATCGTCATGGCATCGGCGGGTGCCCCGCCGATCTGCAGGGTCTTCTTCTTGAGCGTCAGGTCGTAGGAAACCTCCGCCGCCAGACTCCCCGTGGCGTGGGCGACGACGGCGAGCCAACCGACCAGCAAGCACACACGTCCAAGCATGGCCCGAGCAGAGGACGCAACGGCCGTCCAGAAACGCGAGAGGTTGGTCGCAGCGCTCAGGCGCTGCCCGGCAGGCGCACCGCCATGCGCGTGCCGCCCGGTACGGTGCTTTCGATGGCGAACGCGCCCTGCACGGCCTGCGCGAATAGGGATTTTAAACGCCCTTTTTCGTCAAAAGGTAGAGTACTGCTGGGCTGGGCTCGTGAGCTGTCAAGCATAGGGGTCCTCGGGAGAATAGGAATTTCAAAAGCTTTTTTCTTCGGGAGCGAAGATACGACTGAACCCGTCAGGTGTCAAACACGCGCAATCTCGGTCCGGAAACGGGGAATTATTGGGCTATTGCATCCTCGGCGCGCCAAGCAGGCCCTTCCCTGAGCCTGGCTTTTATCGGCGCCAGGCACCGAGTTTGGGGACATTTTTTGGATCTTGCGTGGATCCAGACCAAGGGAGAGGGCCGGCTCAGGGAGCTGAACCGAATGGTGGGGGTGTTGGTCTTCGGTTCGGGAGAGCTCTTCGCCGATACCGTTCCGGCCGTGATGTACTTTGAAGGAGACCTCAAGGGCTTGCGTGAGGGTGGGCGGGTGGCCTTCGAGGGTGTGAGCATCGGTACGGTCACCGACGTCGGAGTCTTCATCGACGCTACGCGCCTGCCCGTGGTAGTCGAGATCAACCGGGATGACTTCCGCCTGATAGGGGAGAACAAACTGCCGGAGAGAGGGCGCGCGATGAAAGCGATGGTGGAACGAAAAGGCCTCCGTCCCCAGTTGCAGTCGGAGAGCATGGTGACCGGACAGCGCCGTGAACTGCGTGACCCAGTTCGAGATCGTTGCCACCTGTGAGCGGCTCGATAGCGCAGAGCAGTTCCATTACCTGATCCTCCTGTCTAACTTTCCAGCACCAGCTCTCTGAAGCTTCTCCCAGTGTGGCGCTACATGATTGCTGATAAAATCGCATTCTTCTTTAGTAAGAATTCCTCGCCAGTAATCATTCACTTTGCGAATATCCCTATTCTGATCGTGCGCTTTTTTATGTTTCGGAACGATTGAATCCGTTGTTGTCCTGTAGAATTTACTGATCTTCCTTGAAACGCGGCCGCTCCACTCGAGATTGAGCACCTGATATATTCTAGCGTAGGCCAAATTCGGACCAGCGAGGATCTCATCTAAGTTAACAATGTGGATCCTTGTGTTCGTATCCGCCCATTTTACAAGAACTGAATAGATTGTGGCCCAGAGAACACCTGCATTTACTACCGAATTATGAACCTGCCCACCGACCAACGGAAGGGTGTTGCGACCGCCCACACCTGCTTGACTTAAGCGTGTGGAAATATCGCTAAGGTCAAAGGCCCATTCCATGCGTTTGAAGCTCGCCGCAACCGCCCAAGGATTGCGAAGGGTCACCAGCACGTCGACATCGTGTTGGTTAGATACGTAATCCGCTGTGAAGCACGCCAGGGGATCCTTCCAAATTATCGTCTTAACAGCGGGGTAAAGTCGCAACCGCCGATAAGAATTTAGCGGTCGCCCACCGATTATAGATTTTATTACTCGTCTCAATCCTTCATCAGTAGGAAAAACTCCGAGCTTAAACGCTAACTCTAACTGCTTGATGTTACATATTATCTGGTCAAGCAACTGAAATGGAAAAGAAGGCGCGCCTGGAATTTCGAAGTATGCGTTAATCTGTCGAAGCCCGGAGTGATAATTGAATGGCTCATGGAGGGTGTAGGCATGAGGTGCCAGCGCCAACATTTGCCCAACGGCGGTTGTACCGCTTCGGGGTATACCGGTAACCAGGATAAGTCTGCGTGAACCATGATCCATGGTCGAACCATAGTCTTCAATTCAGTTTCATGCCCTGCAATGCGTCTCTGTGCGCTATGAGGCGAGGTACAGAGTTAGGATTCGAACGCTTGTCTGGCTACTTGCATTTTCAAGCGCCAGCGAAACTAAAGCTAATGCGCATCGTACCTTTCCCCCGCAGTTCGTCGCACCACCGCGCGGTGCGACACAGCTCCCACCCTAACTTTACGGCGCGATGCGTCTCCTGCTTCGCCCGTCGACGCGCGCCTATCGCGGGCTCCTCGACTTCGCCTTCGGCTCTCCATGTCTCGTCGAGCGCCCGTTAATGACCACGAACATAGTATAGTATAAGGCACTCCTCTATCGGTTATGTATTAAATTAGCTATCATTCTTGAACGCGCCGGCTGGCGAACGTTCGCCTGGTTCGTGGATTATTCAAGTTAAGTGACGGACTTTATTTTCAGAGCCTACAATTTATCCAGCTTCAGAACGCCGTCTCACATTTATTCGAAACATACTCTAGATTACCTATGAGTATATCCGCACCTTTGGAATCGGTGTCACGAATGAGCACCGCCATTCGCGCACGTGCGTCATTTGACTCATGATTTCATCACGGAGATTCCACGCAAGTAGCAGCAGATAATCGGGTTTGGTTTCATTGACCCTGTCTGGGTGATAAATCGGGACGTGTGTCCCTGGTAAGAAACGTCCTTGCTTATGGGGGCTTCTGTCCACTACATAATCGATAAAATCTGAACCGATGCCGCAGTAGTTTAAAAGCGTGTTACCCTTGGCCGGCGCGCTATAAGCAACGATCGATTTACCGTCCCCTTTGGCATTTATTAAAAAGCGGAGCAGATCACGCTTGGTCGCCTTTACCTGTTCGGTGAAGACAAGATACGGACCGAGCGACGTGAGTCTAGCGTTGTCCTCGCGCTCTAATAAACTGGTGACTTTCGATCTCACGGGTTTAGATTCATCTCCTGTGTGCCGCGCGTAAACCCTTAGCGAACCACCATGAGTGAGGAGCTCCTCGACATCGAATATCGTCAGGCCGTGGTGTGCGAAGACTTTGTTCACTGTGATAAATGAGAAGTAGGAGAAATGCTCGTGATAGATGGTATCAAACTGCTGCTCTTCCATCAGGCGCAACAAATGAGGGAACTCCATCGTGACTACGCCTTTGCGGCTAAGCAGGATCTTTAGTCCTTCCACAAAATCGTTTAGAGCTGGAACATGCGCAAGGACGTTATTACCGATGATCAAATCGGCGCGCATTCCGTCTGCCACGAGTTCTTTAGCTGTCGCCGTACCGAAAAATTTTACCAACGTGGAGACCCCTTTCTCGACCGCGCGCGATGCTACATTAGCGGCGGGTTCTATGCCGAGCACCGGGATCCCGCTGGCGACAAAAAACTGAAGAAGATAACCGTCATTGCTCGCAATCTCGACCACCTGGCTGCGCTGATTCAAGCTCAGGCGTTCCACGATCATTTCAACGTAGTTCTTCGCATGCTGTACCCAAGAATCGGAGAAGGACGAGAAATAGACATAGTCGCTGAAGATATGCTTCGGAGTCTCGAACTCCTCTAGCTGGACCAAGAAGCATTGCTCGCATACAAAGGCGTGCAGAGGATAGAAGGGCTCCATCTGGTTGAGCCGATCGGGCTCGACGTTTGAGTTTGCAAGAGGAGACATACCTAGATCGGCAAAGCTGTGTTTCAAGCCGGCACCGCAGAAGCGACACTTCTTATGATTCATAATCGTTTTGACACCATGTGACGATATGAATGTCTTTTTAGATTCTTCTCGATCGTTGCGAGCACCGGGCGTCAGGACCTGCGGAGCAAGCGGTGAGACGTATCAACTCGATAGGCGAGGAGCGAGCACGCGACGCGGCGATCGGGATGCTCACCGACAAGAAGCCCGGGATGAATCCGAAGGCGCGACAGACGCTTCAATCCCTGGACCGGGACAACAAACGTCCGTGACGGACACGACGGTAATTGCTTGAGCAGGCAATACCGTCTTTTTAAAAGTACCGTTCGGGAACTTCGATTACGTCCCCCGGCATCACCGGCGTGTTTTGATCCGCCGAATGTTTGGTTTTTTCTTTGTCCGTGATTCGAGTAATATAGACTTCATCGGTATCCGCGCGGTAGGTAAAACCGCCGGCCAAAGCGACTGCGGTCACGACCGTCATATCATGCACATAAGGATAGCTACCCGGCTTTTGTACCTCTCCAAGAATGAAGAACGGGCGGTTACTAATGACCTCAATGCTAACACGTGGATTTTTAAGGTAATCTGGCGATAGCTTGGCCACAATGGACCGCTCCAGCTCTTGTACCGTGAGGCCACTCGCCTTAACGGTCTGTATAAGCGGCAATGCTAGGTTTCCTGTGCTGTCTATATCTGATTCTCCCGAAAGGTCCTCATGTCCGAACACGGTCACCTTTACTTTGTCACCCGTCGCTAAACGGTAACCCTCTTGGTCACCTTGGGCGCTTGCAACAACGACTGCCAAGACCAAGACCATTATTAACGTGATAAACCGAAAGAATTGATGACTAACCATGCATGCGGCCTCTTGTTTCGAACAACGTTCGTTATTATTTAATAGCTAACCGAGGTAATGTCAAACGTTCCTTTGGGACATGAATATGATGCAAAATCCGCGCTTGCTATGTACCACCACGATCAACCGACGGTTGTCGTGCATTTCCGACGCAAAGTCGCCTTCAGAGCTAATAGGGTACGCGAGCTCGCCGCTGATGGCACAAAGGTGCGGCCTGGTTCCTCAAAGCTATCCTAGAATTGAAAATACAGGAATTCACATTAGGCTGATTGATCGCGGCCGGTAGGTTCCAAGATCTTCAAGCAGCCCGCCCAAAATGGCTAGAAAGACGGTGATCCAGGATTCGAGAGCGGCATTATAAACGCGCGCGTTTATTATAAACGGGGAACGCTCGTAAAACGTGGGAACCGGTCTATGCGTCCCCTCGCAAGTCTCCTTGAACGATGTCCTAACCGAGCTTGCCTAGCAAGGTTCTAAGCACAAGAAGTCTGTAACCTTATCCCTGTCCCAATCTTATCAATCTTATAGATAGCCTGTCGCACGCGCACGCGTACTATCGCGAAGTCATCCGTTGGTTACACTCTCCGCGACACTAAGGTGCATGAAGCCTAGAGTTTTACGTTCAGTGTCAGCGTCGCCGTATTCTGCGAGTAGGGATTAAAGTCAGAGCTCCGATCCGTATAGCCATAACCGATTGATATGTCCAGGTAACGATTCATCAAGTACTTAGCCCTTACTGTGGCCCGCAGGTCGTCGTCCGTACGATCGATACCGACGAAATCCTCTTGAATACCGAAGAGGCTCGCTTGCAGCAGCAGATTTCTAAGTAGTTCGTGGTCTACGATAAATCCATAGCGGGTGCGAAAATATCCCGATGCAGGTATGTCGTCAACATCTGTACGAAACGTCGTCTCTTCAATTGTACGTTCCACTTTGCCTGTAATCGTCGTCAGGGTGGTGACATTCCAGTAGATGGATGCGCCTCCTTGTGGGCCATCGATCGTGGGTAAGGTTGGGTCATCGTAGAATTGCGAACGATAACCAACGTAGAGATCTCCGGTAGTCACCCCGGTAAGGGCAAGGTCCATGCCTACGGCGACTTCGTAGCCGTCTGAACTCCGTAGAACGCCGGTGTCATCACGCTCGTCGTATGAGCGGTTGATGTAGCTACCCAGCAGAAAAGCGGAGTACCCCGGGGTGAGCTCATAGGCAGCGCGGAGCGTCCCGATGGCGCCAGTGCGGTCACGCTGTGTTTGATTGATCGTTGACCCGTCATCAGCGGTGACATTGTCATACTCGTAACGGACTCCGGTACCTTCGAGCGTGACGGACAGGCGATTGAAGACGTGGTTATAGCCGCCGGTTACCGTATAGAGGTCATAGTCGCCCTGATTTCTCCCCTGCGGATCGTCCGGATCCCCACGATTTTGATGCAGATGGGAATATAGAGCGTTTACAAACAGCGATTGGTTGCGGGTAATGTCTAGGCGTCCGTCCGTTCCAAAAGCATAATCTTCAAAGTCCTCATCCCCGTTGTCGGCATATATGCCGATATTCGCATCCGCTCTAAAATTTAAAGCGTGATTGTTCCAGTCCGAATTCACCTGAACACCCGGCGTGATAAAGGTAATGAAATCGTCGACTTCCCCCGTGTCATCCGCGAAGATATTGTCGTTGTACCCCTCGCTAACGGCAAGTGATGGATATATCAGGAATCCGGCTGCCCGAATACCGAGTGGATCCAGCTCTGGCCGCTGACGCGACGTGACTGTCTCGCCGTAGCGTAACTGCTGTGCTTGTGCGGCTGGCATTAGCAGCAACATTAGCCAACAAGACGCAACGTGTGTGCTAATTTTCATTAGAGACCCCCTATGTTAAACCGTAGATGGGTACAGCTTTGTGCGAATCCTTGTACAAACACGGGGCAGGAGTATGCCCATTGCCGTCTTGCCGGGAATATGCGCCGTTGGTCTGGCGCCATTATCATAAACAATGGTCGGCACTGGTAACTCTATCGCGACAATCTCATGGCCTTAGCCCTAGCCGACTGCTCGATTTGAATATAGCAGAATTGTCCGCATAAATAGAGCCCCGAGTATCCGTTGCATCATTTAAGTTATTCATAGGCTAAACCATCTCTAAACAGCAGTAGCTCCTTTTCAATAACAGCTTTGAGTTCCTCCCGAAAACGCTCCGGAGCGAAACGCAGAGCATTCTCACGGCATACGGAGGGAATAAAATTCTGGGCCTCAAAACGCTCTATCGCCTCGATTAAGCCAGGGACGCTCTGTTCAAAAAAAAACAACCCCGTCGGGCTCTTGTGATCGAGTCCCCGTATCGTCTCAAGCGCCCCGCCTTTGCCAAAGGCGATCACCGGCGTACCGCAGGCCTGGGCCTCGACAAGCGCGATACCGAAATCCTCCTCGGCGGCGAATACAAAGGCTTTAGCCCGTTGCATATAGTCTGTGAGCACCTCGGAATTTTGGTAACCCAGTAGGGTGACGTTATTTCCAGCCTTAAGTTTTACCTTATCAAAATCAGGCCCGTCACCGATCACGACCAATTTATTATCCGGCATCTTAGAAAACGCCTCGACAATCACATCGACTTTCTTGTACGGTGCCATTCGAGACGCGGTGAGGTAAAAATCATCTTTCTGTGCCCGCAGCGCAAACCTTTCAACGTCAACGGGAGGATACACCACCGTCGCTTCGCGCCGATAGGTCTTTCGGATGCGCCCAGGAAGGAAGTCGACCACCGCGAATGGATCGGCGTTGGGGAACATCTTCAATAGCTGTTCCAACACCCGCTCGGAACCAGAATAATCAACCAACCATTCATGAACAACGGCAACTTTCAGCATAAGAATAAGGATAAAGGATATAAGATAAGGATACAAAATTCAAGGCATTGTCCTGACTCCAGGCAGAGTGATCGTGCAACATCGGGAGAGTGGCGGTGGCTATTCCGTATGTCAATTCCCCTTGCTTTACGCCGCTTACGAACAGGAACATGACACCCGAGGTGAGTGCAATAGGCAGGAGTTGTACGACGAAATCCATTGCCCTCAAAAGCAGTGTCATTCTGTAACGGAGCAAACGAACATCGAAGATCAGCCCAGCTACAACCGCGGACGCTCCTCGAGCAGCGTGTGAGACAGTAGGGCGTCGGCTGTCTCCTTGAGCACTTGGAGCGCGATGCCGGATCGCTCTGCAATGTCCAGGAGCGAGTGCTGGCCATCAGACAGGTTCAAAATCCAGAGGAACGCCATTTGCCTGGTCCCGGCGTCTTTGTGGCCCCCGATCGCCTTGTACAAACCCCTCTTGCCGAGTTGCGGCTCGCATTTTGGGTTCCGGTTCACATAGGTCTTGTTGTGCTCCAGGGCTTCGAAGACCGATAGGCAGGTGGCGTAGGACTGAGCCAAGTGCTGCGGCCGGACGAAGTCCAGATTATCCGCGGAGGTGTGATACTCCGGAAACTGTCCGTGCTGCGAACGCATTAAGCAACCGACGGCGAGGTTGAACCCCGGAGAACAAAACTGACGTTCATCATAGCCATAGGGATGGAAATCGATCACCTGGTGAGTTTGGCCGGAATTTTTCAGGATATAGGCCACCGTCCGGTCGATCTCGGCATCCCCGCGCCGGGTTTTCTTGTACGTGAATCCGCCTCCGTCGCCGACGCAGGTGAGCACCAAGCCATGTTTGACCCTGGGCACTCGATGTTCGTTTCTGGCGAGCCAGGTAATCGAACCGATGGTGCCGGGAATAAATAGAAACCGGTACGAGTACCAGTGAGGCACCCGGCTCATCGCGCGCGCGAGATGGGTCGCAACGGCTATCCCCGAGAGGTTATCGTTGCAGAGCGAGGGGTGGCAGGTATGACAGGATATGAGTATCTCATCAGTACTCTCTCCAGGTACATAACACTCGCCATAGCTTAGAGACCCCTCCGCGAGCGTAGCATCGATACAGATCTCGTACTCCTCGTCCAGCATCTGCGCGATTTGATTGTGCGCCAGACAAAAGCCCCAAGTGTCGTTGTAGTAGGAGGTTCTATAGGGGATCCAATCCGGCCGATCCGGCAGCGTAAAGAGGTGCGGCTTTAGCTCATCCAAGCGGAGCCGCCTTTTCACCGGCATACTGTAGCCGACCACGTGGAGATTACACCGACCGAAATCGACGATGCGCCGGCCTCGTGAGTCTTTAATATAGGCGTCTCGGATGTTCCACTCCCGAGGCACCGTCCAGTCGAAGACAACCGTGCCCGTGGGTACCTCGTGGACGTCCAGGGGAATCATCCGCTTGATGATGCCGAGTGTCTCGCGGACACCATCGCCCGTGATGCTCCGGCAGATCGGATATAACTCGGACACCAGCCGGTGCATCTCCCGGCCGAGCGTCTCTAGCGCCTCGGCGGGGCTCTGGTGGAGCGGCATCCCCTTCTCTTTCATGCTTGCGGCAACGTTGGAAACTCGCGCCGCGGATACAAGGGCTTCTGGTATCGTTCCGGTTTGGCGTGAGCGGCAGTCGCTCGAGCACAACCGTCGGCATCATATAGGCCGACAGCTACGATCAGTCGAAGCATCGCAATTGCCAATCGCTGCCTTCGACGGCTAGCGCGCCGGCATAGCCTTCGTCGAGATGCAAGCT
>JBIMKD010000397.1:0-18797 GCA_043673815.1 Chromatiales bacterium | reverse complement strand
CGTCAAGTCTCGCGAGGAACTCAAGCAGCGCATCTTGCAAGGCGTGCGTGAGATGAATCTCGCCCCAGTCGTTGTGCGCTGGAAGAAGTTCAATCTGGGGCTGGCATAATAGTAAGCTAATTGATGAATCGTTATACTAGTCCTTGCAAATCCCTGCCGCTTGGATGACCATAAGCGAGCTGTCCTAGGTTTGAGAGGAGGAGACAACGGTGAAAATTCGTAATCAAGAAGTACTTATCCCGACCAGCATGGTGGGAAACTACCCGAATCCGAGATGGTGGGACGCCGAGTTTGCGCGGGACTTTACCGGCGACCAGGAACCACCCGATGCCCTGATGCGCGAGGCCTTGGAGGATGCGGTCGCGGCCATCGCCAGGGACCAAGAGAACGCTGGGCTCGACATCATCGCTGACGGGCGGGTGCACGGCGACAACTATGCCGACCAGGCAGTCTATTACTACTACCGGCGCCTGGGATACAACCTCAAGGGCGGTTATCTTGGCTTTCCCATCTACAGCCGCCTACACGCCGGGACCTTGGACCAAGAAGTCAAACGGCGCGGCGCCATCATGGTGGAACAGGCGCGGGCACTGAAGCGAGCGACCCGGAAGCCTATCAAGATCCAATACACCGGTATTCAGGTCCTGGCCCAGGCGACCAATGACCTGCATTACAAATCCTCACGTGATCGGGCCATGGCGATTGCCGCGGCGATTAATGAAGATCTGCGGGAAGTGGATGCCCTCGGCGTCGATTTTATTCAGCTCGACGAGTTTACCTGGCCCTACGGATTTGAAAATTGGGCCATCGAGGCATTCAATCGCGCCGTGGAGGGCGTCAAGAATGCCCAGATCGTCGTCCATGTGTGTTGGGGAAACTGGGGAGGCACACCAGCTTATTTGCCGGACGATACGGCTAAGGCTGGCGAGATCTTCGACCTGAGCAAGCGACGCGGCAAGGAACCCGCGGCCACAGCCTCCGTGGTGCCGAAGGCCTACCAAGCGCGCATCAATGTCTTGAATCTCGAGAACTGTGGCCGGCGCAGCGACGACATGAGCGGCCTCGAGATCATGAAGGCGCATCCGCTGCCAGACAATGTCTGTTTCTGGGCGGGAGTAATCGATGTCAAGAGCACCATCACGGAAACCGCTGAACAGGTCGCGGATCGGATCCGGCGGCTCTTGCAGGTGGTACCGGTCCAGCGTCTCGGGGTCACGACCGACTGCGGTCTGATCCTACTGCAGCGCTACATTGCCATCGACAAGCTGCACGCGTTAGTGCAGGGGACCGAGTTGGTGCGGGCGGAGCTGGCCAAGAAGGCCGCTTGACGCGCCGAACCCGTCCAATCTCGGGCCTCGCGTAAGAATCACACGATGCCGATCTATCAGATCCTGTGCCCCGACTGTGGCCATCGCTTTGGCGGCATGGTCTTCGTCGGTACCCGCGAGCCCGAGAAGTGATCTGCTCGCAGTGCGGCGGGGATGGGGCACAGATACGCCCGGACTCGGTCCCTGTTCCGCATCCGCTTGAAGTGCAACATGGGGCGGGATGCCCCTGTTGCAATGGGGGAGGTGCGAGGCTCGATTAATTCGGGTGCTAAATCACCGTCGAGACTGTTAAGGTTCACGAAACGAATGCGGCCAGTGCACTTGTCGCTCGCTTGTTTGAGTCATCACCGTGGTCGATGTCAGCCACACTCAGTGGTCTATTAACCGCTGGGTACAAGAGATCGGGACCCGACTCGCTGCGGGCGATCACCAAGAATCGATCATCAATGTAAACGCCGATGATCATCGGGAGTTCGATGCGATCTTTTTAGGCGGTGGGGCCGCGGGACGCTTCGGGGCTGCGTATTTGCGCGCGATGGGTGGCCGGCCACTCATCATTGACCGCTGGCCCTTCCTTGGTGGCTCTTGTCCGCATCATGCCTGCGTCCCGCACCACGTGTTTTCCGATGTCGCCGCGCAGTTGCTCCTGGAGCGCACGTTCTCAGGCAAGCTGTGGTTTCAAAATATGAGGGACAAGACAATCTCGATCAAAGAGGTCATCGAGATGTTTCGCAGGGGCCGGACGGGCCCGCACGCGATGATGAACTTCCAGAGCAAAGAGCAGCTCGATTTGGAATTCGTCCTGGGTGCATGCGGTCGGATTTTAGGTCCCCATACGGTTTCTGCGGCCGGCCACACGTATAGGGCCAGGAAGCTCGCCCTTGCGACTGGCGCCCGTCCGCAGCCTATAACTATTGGCGGCCATGATCTCAAAGGGGTCTTCGACTTTGCGAGTCTCGTCGATGCCCTCGATTACGAGCCGGGTCCAAACGCCGTGGTCGTCGGGGGCGGTAAGACCGCGATCGAATATGGCTGCTTTTTCAACGCCACCGGCCGGCGCACCGTAGTCGTCTCGCGAGAACGGCCCTTGCCGATGATCAACGACGGCGAAACCCGCGCCTACCTGGTCGAGCGGATGGAAGAACAAGGGATGGAATTTTGGCCAAACTCGGAGCTTACCGCCATCGAAGGGGATGAGCATGGGCGGGTCAGGGCAGTGGTGATCCGCACCCCAACGGGTGAGGTTAGCGTTGCGACCGATTTCGTATTCTTGGGCATCGGTGAACGCCCCAACTCCGAGGAAGCGCGCGAGGTCCTTGGGGTGACCGTGGATGCTGACGGTTTTGTCGAGGTCGACAGTCGCATGCAGACCTCGGTACCCAACGTGTACGCGGTCGGCGATCTGCTCGGTGCACCGATGGAGATGTTCAAGGCGCGCAAAGGCGGGATGTACGCGGCCCGCAACATCATGGGCGAGGAAGCCCACTACTGTATCAAGGAGTACCCCGACTTTATGCATACCCACTATGAAGTGTGTTGGCTGGGGCTCGGGGAAGAGCAAGCCCGTGATCGCTGCCGGGAGGTGGTGGTGCTCAAGCTGCCGCCCGATAACCCAGACGGTCACGCGGTGGCCCTTCCGGCGGGCGACCGGATGATGCTTTACGCGATGATGGAGCCGCGTCTGTCGGGCTTCCAGAAGCTTGTGATTGACGGGGCCTCGCGGCGCATCCTCGGTGCCTTTCACGTCGGTTGCGGTGCCAAAGACGGATTCCAGTACCTAGCCCCGATGGTGCGGAACGGATTGACGGTTGATGAGCTCGGCGATATGGACGAGTTATTTTTGAATCCCTCATATTTTATTCAGCTCTGCCGCTTGCGGGCGGGCAGCAAGGTATTGCGGGACCTGTGAACTCATGGAGAAGTCAAGCCTGGCGGCGAGATTAGCCAATAAGAATGCGATCATTACCGGGGGTGGTTCCGGGATTGGGCTTGCAATAGCCCGCCTGTTTGGCCGCGAAGGTGCGCGTATGTCGATTCTGGATCGCGATGGCCCATTGGTCGAAAAGACCGAAGTCGAGCTGCGCAAAGAGGGGATGGACGCCGCTGCCTTCTGCGTCGATGTGACCGATGCGCGAGGCGTCGCGGAGACGTTTGGGAAGATCATTACTCACTATGCCGGCATGGTCCACGTGCTTGTCAACAACGCGGGTATCGCGGAGTTTGGCAGCGTCGAGGATGCCACCCTCGCGACGTGGGAACGCATCATGGCCGTTAACGTCACTGGGACGTTTTTGTGCTCCCAAGCCGTACTGTCACAGATGAAGCAACACGGGGGAGCTATCATCAACATCGCTTCCATAGCCGGCGTCATTGGGTTCTCGGGGATGGCCGCCTACTGTGCTTCGAAGGCGGCGGTCATCGGACTCACCAGACAGATGGCAGCCGATTACACCGCCCTCGGCGTTCGGGTGAATTGCTTATGCCCGGGGAGAGTGGCGGGCACTGCTCTCGATCGACAGATCCTGGAGCGCGACACTACCGCAGAAACCCAGGCGAAGCTGGCCAAATACCCTATCGGTCGGTTCGGCCGACCGGAGGAGATTGCGCAGGCTGCGCTGTTCCTCGCCTCCGACGAGGCCGGCTTCGTATCAGGGGCTATTTTTTGCGTCGATGGCGGCATGACCGCGATCTGAACCCACAGCGATGTACACCCAAGCCGACAAACGCTGTGACCTCCCTAGCTTGGTCGCGCACGTACGCGAGAGCGACTGCGTTGCCATCGGCGGTGGCCTGTCCTGGCGCGAGCCCATGGCAGCTCTGCGTGAGCTCGTGCGGCAGCAGATTAAGGGCCTCAAGCTCGTGGGCTCGGCGCATGGAATCGATGTAGACCTGCTCTGCGGGGTGGGTGCCGTGGCCGTGAGTGCCGAATCTTACGTGGGATTCGAACAAGACTTCGGGATGGCTCCTAATTATCGGCGCGCCTGCGAGTCCGGAGCGGTCGAGGTGCGGGACAGCTGTTGTTATACCCTAGTGCAGCAACTGCGCGCCGCGATCGCCGGTCTGCCGTTCATGCCTATCCGCTCGGTGCGGGGTACGGGATTCATGCACATTGATCCGGACTACAAGACCATGCTCTGTCCGTTCACCGGGGAAGAGCTGGTCCTCGTGCCCGCGCTGCAGCCCGATGTCGCGATCCTGCATGCCCACTATGGCGACGCGCACGGCAATCTGCAGATCCAGGGTCCACCCGTCGCCGACGTCCTGTTCGCCAAGGCATCCAAAAAGGTGATCGCGACGGTTGAGAAAATCGTGCCGCCCGAGCAGCTCACGGAAGCGGGTACGACCATCCCCTATTTCTACGTCACAGCGTTGGCCGAGGTCCCGTACGGAGCACACCCGACCGCGTGCTATCCGTTCTATGCCTACGATCGCCAGCACACCGCCGAATACTACCGCTTTGCGAGCGACGGTGAGGAGCCATTTCGGGATCTTTACCTGCAACCCTACGTCTACGGCTGTCCCTCGCACGCCGAATATCTGGAGGCCATCGGGGGCGCAGAGGCACTCGACCGCCTCGCCTCCTGGAAGCAGGGCTCGCGCCCTTGGATGGATCTGTATGCGTGATCGCTCCACACCCATAACCTGTACCTTCGGCGAGGTAATGATCTATCAGATCACTCGGACCGTCGAAGACAGGATCATAGCCTTCCACGGTTTCGGCTCACCGCTCGTGCAACTCGCACTGCACCTCGCGAAAAGGACCCACGCCCCCGACCTGGTCCTCGTTGCCGGCGCCACCTATGGGGTGAACCCCACACCCCCGTTTCTCGCCCCAACCACCAACGACTGGGTGATGAACCGCGGAGCGGAATGCCACCTCGACATCGAAGAGCTGTTTGATCTTGCGGCGAGCGGGCGCGTGGGCCGAACGTTTCTCTCCGGTCTTCAGATCGACTGCTGGGGCAACATGAACGTGACCCGCGTCGGGCGCGAGCAACTGCAGCTCAAACTGCCGGGCGGGGGTGGCGGCTGCAATCTATCCTGTGACGTGCAGCATGTGACCATTTGGACCGCCGCACACCGGGCGGCGCCCGACCCGAAAGGCCGACGCCGGTTTCGGCTGGTCGAAGGCTGTGATTTCATCACGAGCGTGGGGCATCGTACCGACGAGGGAAAAACCCGCTCTGATATGCGTTATCGGGGTCAGGGACCCGATTGGATCGTCACCGAGCTCGGGGTTTTCGATTTCGACAACTCCGGTCACGCGCGGCTCGCCGGGATTTACCCGGATGTCGATGTCGCCGAGGTGCGCGAGAATACGGGCTTCGAATTCCCGGTGCGCGAAGATCTCGGCCTGGTCCGCCTACCTACGCCGGATATGGTGGAGTTTATCCGGGCTCTGGACCCGTTACGGATCCATGAGCGGGAGTTAAAGCCCGCGGACCAAGCGCGTAGGTTTACGCTGGTCTGAACGACAGACGGCGGGTATGGGTGGCGCAGTGCTCAAGGTCGGGAGTCTCAAGTGGCAGAACAACTTTGTGCCCCTCCCCTATCGCCGGGTGAGCTTTCAGCCGTATGAAGGAGCCATGACCGAGGCGGCTATCGAAACGCATTTGCTGTCACGCGAGGTCTACCGGCGCACCGATGTTGTGGTCTTACATAATGCAGATCATCAACTGGCCGTGGCAGCGGTGCAGCGGGCCGAATCCGACGCGCTGTTCACCCATGTCGAGGCCGTGGAGGTGCTGGCCTTGCCCGCTGATTGTGTATTCATACAATCACCCGAGACCGATCCGGCCAACCGCTCGGCGCTCGCCAAGCTCGCCCGCGAACACCGCGTCGGGCCGAATCGGACCGCGGTCGTTCAAGGCACATTCGATCATATCAACATCATCCACCACCCCGATCCCCTGATCCTGCGGGTCGTCGAGGTCGCTCCGCCGGATCCCCCGAAGCTCTACAAAATGGCCGGGCACGTCCTGAGCTATGCCGATCTCCCGCCCATTTGTCTCGAGCTCGAGCGCATCGACCTGCGCGAGCTTTGTAGGCAGATTCAGCCCGAGGCTTATCTCGTACCCTGCCGCTCGGGCGGCCTTGATGAGCTTGGAGCGCCCGTGTACTTTCTCGATGAGCGTCCCCCCGTGCGCCGTCCCTGGACCCTGATCGGCTGCGAACGCAGCCTCCAGTTCCACCGGCA
This sequence comes from Chromatiales bacterium, assembly GCA_043673815.1. GTDB lineage: Bacteria > Pseudomonadota > Gammaproteobacteria > JACCXJ01 > JACCXJ01 > USCg-Taylor. The sequence goes on along the minus strand of JBIMKD010000397.1, from coordinate 12,272 downwards.
TTACTACGGGGATGAGCCCCCGCGCGTGGAGATGTGTCCTCAGAAGCTCGCGCCAACATCGACTCGCCCCACCCTCCTCAAATGCTGCCTGTTAGAATTTGGCATTGAACAAGACGGCATGACGGCGGTGGTGCCCTGGGGCGCCGACCTTCCGATGGTCGAACAGGCCCTTGGTCTCCTCTCGCGGGGTGTGGAATATGCCTGAGCTCGCGTGGGATCCCATCATAGAGAGCCTCATCGGCGATCGCACGCAAAAGCCCCGGGCCGCCGGGGTCACGATGATCATCGACACGGGCGTTGGCCTGGGCCTGCTACGCGATACCCTCGAGCTCGCGGGTCACTGCATCGACCACTGGAAGCTCAGCTTCGGAACCTCGGTATTCCTCACCAAGCAGGTCCTGCAGCACAAGCTGGCGCTACTCGCCGAGTACAAGGTGCTGACCTTCCCCGGCGGCACGCTGCTCGAGGTCGCACTCGTCGAGCGCCACTGCCGAGATTACATGAAGCATGCGAAGACCTTGGGTTTCAGCGCCGTCGAGATCTCCGATGGCACGATCCCGATGCCCGCCTTTCGCCGAAGGAACATCATTCACTGCGCATTGGACGCCGGGCTTGTACCCATCACCGAAGTGGGGAAGAAGGACCCGAGGCGGCAACCTTCGGCGGAGCAGATGGCCGAGCAGGCCTTGGAGGATCTGGAACGTGGCGCGCGCTGGGTCGTGGTGGAAGGCAGGGAGTCCGGCCGCGCGGTGAGGATCTACGACGCGCACGGCCAGGTCATCGACGACGCCGTTGCGGCGATCGTCCAGACCTTGGGAACGGCGGCGGACCGACTCGTGTGGGAAGCCCCTCTCAAGGAGCAGCAGGCCTACCTGATCCGTCGCTTCGGGACCAACGTGGGGCTGGGCAATATCCACCCCGATCAGGTATTGGCGGTCGAATCCTTGCGCTGCCGACTTCGCTTCGAGACCCTGCGTTCGGTCACCGACGAGCTGGTACGCTCAGGCGCCTGGGACCCTCATGAGGTCGAGCCGGAGCGCGCCGACGCTCCGATAAGCTTCCATGCCGACAAGAAATAGCCGCGAGCCAGACTGCTCCTCACCGGTATCGGAGCACGCGCTCGAGGTGGGCGCGCGCCTCGAGCGTGGTCCCTCCGAGCGACTGATCCAGGCAGCTTTCAAGAGGGAGCTCGACGACCAGGCGGACCTGTTCGAAGGTATGAGCTGGGTCGATCTTGCTCACACACTGGTGATGATGGAGGCGGGCATCGTTCCGCGTGATGCCGGTCGGGATCTTCTCGCTGCCCTCTTGAAACTTCACGAACGACCCGCCGATTTTACCTTGGACCCATCGAGGGGCGACCTCTACACCAACCGCGAAGCGTGGTTGGCGACGCAGACAGGCACGAGCACTTGGTTGGGTGCAGGCCGGGCGCGGCGCGAAGCGACCACAACCGCATTTCTGATCAAGGTGCGCGCGGGTCTCATCGGCCTGGCTGAGGCGCTGGCGACGACCGGCAAAGTGATCACCGCGCGGGCGCGCGAGTTTCGCTCAGCGTTGCTGCCCGACTATACCTATCTACAAGCGGCGCAGCCAACCACCTTCGGCCATTATCTGCTTGGTTTTGCTTACCCTGCGCTGCGTGATCTCGATCGCGTTCGAGCGCTATACGGGCGGGTGAACCAAAGTCCCGCGGGATGCGGCAGCACCAACGGGTCGCGTTTACCTCAAAACCGCGATCGCCTGCGTGAGCTTTTGGGCTTCGACGGGCTCGTCATACATACACGTGATGCCATGTGGCAGGCGGATCTGCCGATCGAGGCAGCCGCAGTGCTAACCGCGATCCTGATCAATCTCGACCGTCTGGCCGAGGACCTGCAGATCTATGCCACCGAGGAGTTCGCTCTGGTCGAGCTTGACGATCGGCACGCGCGTGCAAGCAAGATCATGCCTCAGAAGAAAAACCCCTTTGCCTTGACGCACGTTCGTGGGGTAGCCAGTACGATGATCGGCACGCTCGCGGCGAGCGCGGCATTGGGTCGAACGCCGTCGGGGCAACCGGACAACCGCCTGCCACTTTACGGCCTGATCCCGCACGCGATCGAGGATACGCAGGATGCGGTGGGGCTCATGGGCGAAGTCGTGAGCTTTCTGACATTCAATGTTCAGCGTGCGCGCAGCCGGCTCGATGGCAGCTTCGTGCTCGCGACCGACCTCGCCGAGATGCTCGTGCTGGAGAGCGGCCTCGATTTCCGCCAGGCACATTGGCTGGTCGGTCACCTCGTGCGCCGGCATCTGACGGAAGGCGATCTCAATCGGCTCACGCCGGATGAGATCGCGGTGGCCGCAGAGCAGGTGCTAGGCCAGCGGATCGATCTCTCGCAGGTAGCCCTCCGCAACGCCCTGGATCCTGAGGCCGCTGTCGCGGCACGGACAGCACTCGGAGGCGCGGCGCCGGAGAGCATGGATTCAATGATCACCCAATGCGAGCAGACGCTGATGAAGGCTAACGCGTGGACCACCGACTGCTGCCGGCGGCTCCGGATAGCGGAGGACTCGCTGTTACGAACGGCCCGTGCGGGCGTGCTGGGTTCGGAGGCTTCGAACCCCAATTCGGCGTAGGAGTTAACCACATACCGTGCTGCACTTGCAACGACACTCGAAGCAACAGCCACAACGAGGTCGGATTCGGCTCGGGGGCGTAGCTGTACTTGCGTACGAATCCGCGCATTCTTCTCCTTTGATAGCAGCAACGAGCCCAGCGAGGTAGCGAATCGCTATGTCGGTACACATTAGCGACTCAGCCATCTATCGAAACTCGTGGGGCACGCCCGAATTGCGTGCACTCTTCGATGATGCCGCGCTGACCGCCGGTTGGATCGAGGTCATGGTCGTGCTCGCCGAGACGCAGGCCGAGTTCGGTTTGATCCCCGCGGCGGCAGCTAACCAGCTTGCCGATGCCTGCGGGCGCATGCAGCTCGACGAGGCGTTTTTTACCGAAGTGCGCGAAGACTTCGAGCAGACCAACCACTCACTGCTAGGCCTGATTCGCGCGCTCCAACGTCGCTGCCCGGGCGACAGCGGGGAATGGCTTTGTTACGGGGCGACGGTGCAGGACATCACCGATACCCATACGGCGCGGATCCTAGTCAAGGTGCGGGACATCTTTGAAGGCCAGCTTGCAGGGGTGGCGACGGCGCTGAGGGGCCTCGCCCGCCGTTATCGGGATACACCGATGTGCGGGCGGACCCACGGTCAGCCGGGCCTGCCGATCACCTTCGGTTTCAAGGTCGCCGGCTGGCTCGATGAGGTTCAGCGCCACCGCCAACGGATCGAGGAGGTCGGGGCACGCCTCGGCGTCGGACAGCTCGCGGGCGGCGTCGGCAGTCTCTCCTCCCTCGGTCCCGACGCGCTCGCGCTGCAGCAGCGTTTCCTCGAAAGGCTCGGGCTCACGGCCCCCGCGATCTCTTGGACCGCCGCGCGCGATCGTCTCGCCGAATGGCTCAACCTCCTCGCCCTGATCGCGGCCACGGCCGACCGCATCGGCCACGAGGTCTATAACCTGCAGCGCCCCGAGATCGAGGAACTCAAGGAGGGGTTCGTCCCGGGCACGGTGGGGAGCATCACCATGCCTCAGAAGCGCAACCCGGAGATCGCCGAGCACCTGGGCACGCTGGCCCGCGTAATACGGTATCAGGCCGCGCACATGGGCGAGAATCTTGTGCACGACCACGAGCGCGATGGGCGCGCATGGAAGGGGGAATGGGTGCTCCTCCCTGGGGCCTGTCTCGCGACCGGCAAGGCCTTAGCGCTGCTGCACGGTCTGCTCGAGCACCTTGAGGTCAACGTGGAGCGCATGCGGGACAATCTGCTCGCGACCAAGGGCTTCGTGCAGGCCGAGCATGTGATGCTGGCCCTGGCCCTCAAGCTCGGCAAGCAGAGCGCCCATGCGCTCGTGTACCGCGTGGCAATGGACGCCGCCGAGCGTGGCACCCCCCTGCGGGAGGTCTTGCTCGCCGAGCCCCAGATCGTAGCGCAGCTCGGCGTCGGAGGGATCGAGAGCCTCTTCGACGTAGACCAGAGCACGGGGTGCTGTGCACAGATGGTCGACCGCGTGCTGGCTCAAGTGAACGTGGAAGATCATGGCAAGCGGTAAACCCAGCTTCATAAACACACCCAGCCCATGGGAAGCCCTCGCGCGGCTGCGGCGCCAAACCTTGGCAGAATTCCCGACACCGCTCTCACCGATGCGACGGCTCAGCCGGGCGATCGGCGGCGCGGAAATATGGTTCAAACGGGATGATTTGATCAGTTTTGGCCTTGGGGGCAACAAGGTCCGGGGCCTAGAGCTGTTGGTGGCCGATGCGCTGGCCCAGGGTGCCGAAGTACTCGTGACTGGTGCTGGCGCGCAGTCCAACCACGTCCGTGCGACGGCGGCCGCGGCCGCGCATTGCGGCCTGCGCTGTGTCGCCGTCTTCTGGAGCGACGCGCCCGCACGGATCGACGGGAATTACCGCGTCACCCGCCTGCTCGGGGCAGAGGCGGTGTTCACCGGCGACCCGGATCGCGCCTCTGTGGATCGCGGTATCCAAGCACTCTGTGAGGAGCTGCGCCACAAAGGCCAGCGCCCTTATCCCATCCCACGCGGCGGGGCCTGTGCCCTCGGTGCCCTAGGGCATGCGTTGGCGGCACGAGAGCTGTCCGAGCAGTGTCGCGCGCTTGAATTTGATCCCGACGCGATCGTGCTGGCCACCGGCTCGGGCGCCACTCATGCCGGCTGGTTATTCGGCACACGCGCGCTGGGATTCCCGTGGACTGTCCAGAGCTTTACCGTGAGCCGTCCGGCAGAAGAGGCAAGGAAGGAGGTAGCCCGTCTCGCGACTGAAGTGGTGGCACTGCTGGGTCTCGATTGGACCTTTAACGCTCAGGACGCGATCGTGCATGGCGGCTTTATCGGCGAAGGCTACGGGATCCCCAGCATAGAGGCTGCGGATGCGATCAGGCTCGTCGGACGGACCGAAGGTCTGCTGCTTGATCCGACCTACACCGGTAAGGCGATGGCTGGTTTACTGGATGGTCTGCGGCGCGAGCGGCTCGGATCGTATCCAAAGGTTGTATTTGTGCATACGGGTGGGCAGCCGGCCTTCTTCGCGGGGGATGGTGATTGGTTGCGGTGAACGAGTGGGGACAATCGATATTTTCTGCCGAGCGCGTCGCGCTAATTGGCGCTTCGGACCAACCTGGAAGCTTAGGGCACCGGTTCGTGCAAAATATGCTGGGGAGTTATAGAGGCGAGCTGTACTTTGTCGATCCCTCGCGCAGGACAATAGCGAACCGGACCGCTTACTCGTCGCTGGCAGACACGCCGAAAACGATTGATCTGGCGGTGATACTCGTGCCACCACAAGCGGTTGAGGGCGTCATCGACGAGTGTATTGCAATCGGCACAAGGGCGGCCGTGATCATTTGCACAAGTCCAAGGCCGGCGCGGTGGTCTTGAACATATCCCACCAAGACGCACTCGCCGAAACGTTCCAGCAGTTGGAACGCGGCTTGACATCAGGTCCCTACCTAATCCAGGCGCAGGTAAGCGCGGGTAGCGAGTGGCTGCTGGGGGCGATCCAAGATCTGAATTACGGTCCCGTGGTCCTCTTTGGACCCGGGGGTGTCTGGACGGAGGCTCTTAGCGACGTGACCATGCGCCTGGCACCCTTCGGGGAGGACGAAGCATTGAGCATGATCACGGCTATTCGTTGCCCGTTGTTTCTTGATGGTCTGGGGTTATCCACGCCGGTCGATCACCAGACGCTCGCGGGCTTACTCGCGAGCCTGTCTGTCTGGGTCTCGTCCGTGCCTTGGTTGAGGGAGCTAGATCTCAATCCCGTCATTTTCAATGAGCATGGCTTTCACGTCGTCGACGCCAGAATGCGCGTGGCGGTGGGGCACAGCTAATCGGGGGGAAGCATCATGCATCTCGTAATCGTGGGCGGCGTTGCCGCGGGAGCCAAGGCGGCTGCAAGGGCACGCCGTTTTAATGAAGCGATCGGGATCACTCTTTATCAAGACGAGGCTGAGATCTCGTATACGGCCTGCGGGCAACCGTATTATCTCAGTGGCCTAGTGGCTACCCGCAATGCCCTTGTCATACGTAACCCCGCAGAATTTGCGGCGGAAGGGATCACGGTACGGGTGCGGCACCGTGTCACCGACTTGAACACACGGGATCGGGTGCTCGAGGTCGAAGACCTTGATCACGGCACTCGCGAGGCTGTGAGTTACGATCGCTTGATCCTTGCGACCGGGGCGCGCCCTGTGGTGCCCGCTATTAATGGGATCGACCTGGACGGTGTAGTCGCTCTGCGTACGATGGAGGAGCTGGATCGATTCACGGCGACGCTCGAACGATTGAAACCAAAAAGAGCGGTCATCGTTGGAGGTGGATATATCGGTCTAGAGGTCGCAGAGAGTCTACATGCACTGGGTATGACGCTGACTTTGATTGACAAACTGGATCGGATCTTTCCAAGGCTCGATCCGGAGCTGAGTCAGCGGATCCGCGATCATCTAATTGCGAGGGGGGTGAGTATCGTACTTGGCGAGGCCATAGCCGAGATCGTGGGGGAAACCGGGCGGGTCGCTGCCGTCGTCACAGAATCGGGTCGGCTGGTGCCGACCGATCTTGTGGCCCTTGGCATCGGCATCCGCCCAAACGTTGAATTGGCAGAGAAAGGTCATGTCCGTCTCGGGTCGACCGGTGCGATTGCGGTAGACACGCGAATGGAGACCAACATACCGGGGGTGTTTGCTGCCGGCGATTGTGTGGAGAGCTTTAATCGCTTGACGGGAGCACCAACATGGGGACCGCTCGGCGATATCGCAAATCTGCAGGGGCGCGTCGCGGGGGAGAATGCAGCCGGCGGGAATGCGCGGTTTCCAGGGATCTTGGGGACGGCTATTGTTAAAACCTTTGAGCTCAATGCGGCTTTAACGGGGCTCAGCGAGGCTGCGGCCCGGGAGGCTGGGTTTGAACCGATCACCGCGGTCATTACGGCGAGAGATAAGGCGCGCTACTATCCGAGCGCCCGCGAGCTTACACTGAAGCTCGTGGCCGAATCCCCTAGCGGGCGCTTGTTGGGTGCCCAGGCTGTCGGGCAGGGATCCGTGGACAAAATAATAGACATCGCCGCAACGGCATTACTTGGAAACCTCACATGCCACGACCTAGAAAACGCCGACCTTGCTTACGCACCGCCGTTCAGCCCAGTCCTCTCTCCTATTATTGTAGGAGCTAGCGTTTTGAGTAAAAAACTAGGCTCTGTCAGCTCTGTCACCTTGTCCGAGGTGAGATAAAAAATCTGTTGAGGTTGATTTGGGTAAGCCGCTTAGCTGCGCTTGGCGCGATGGTCGATGAGGGCAAGGAGATCGTCATCACGGCGTTACCCGTGTACCATGTCTCCGCCGCAAGGTCGCCCTTAGATCGGCGAGCGTCTGGTATGCCTTAAGCACGGGATGTCATCCGGAAGGCACTTCTCCCGCATCAACCGGCCTTAAGGGCTCGTTCGACGGCTGGGGGGAAAGTGTCGAGGACATCGCCTTCCATTCGCAGGCTCACCGACGGATGCCCATCATGCTCGGTCGCCCCGCGATTTATGATCACATAGGGGAGGCCGCGCTTTGCAGCGAGCAAAGGAAGCGAGGCGGCCGGATACACGGACAGCGTGGAGCCGAGCGCGATGACGAGATCGGCTTTTTTCGTTGCCGTGATCGCTTCCTTCAGATCCTGCTCACGAAGGCTTTGTCCAAAGCTGACGGTGGCAGGTTTGAGATATCCCCCGCAGCGGCAGATCGGTGGCTTGCGTGTCTGCTTGAAATAATCGAAATGCGGCTCCGGATCGCTGCGCTCATGACAGCGCTGGCATTCCACCGCGCGGTTGGTACCGTGCAATTCTATGAGCCGCTCCCGAGGCGTGCCGGCACGAGCATGCAAGCCATCCACGTTTTGGGTCACGAGCTTACACAGTTTGGTTGCCCGCTCGAGGTTGACGATGGCGTGATGCACGCGGTTCGGTCGGGCATCGCGAAATGCCTCCCAGCCCTCCAATTTGTAGTCCCAATACTCGATGCGCGCCGTCACCGAGCCCATGAACTCCTGGTAGTAGACAGGGGTTCGTCGAGTCCACACCCCTTGGGGTCCCCGATAGTCGGGGATGCCGCTGGCGGTTGAGATACCGGCCCCGGTGAACACGAAGATGCTGCTAGCAGCGCGCAGAAATTCGATGAGCGCGATGAGTTGCTTGTCTTTCACACGATAATCGATGCGCTCGTCTCGTTGCTGGCGCCCCTATTCATATGCTGTGAGAAATCGCCAATGATAGTCGTTTCTAGTTATCCGGCAATTCCGCAATCCGCTCCAGTAATCGAGGATCCCCCGCGACGTGCACGCGTTCGGCGGGACCCAACCATGCAAGAACTTCATTGAGCGTTTTTGCATCCAGCACTTTGCGTTCTGCTGTGAGGCGGTGCGGATCGGGATGGCCGCGCGATTCAGCGGGGCGCGGCAGATTGCCGGAAATGTGAACGTAGCGCGCCTGGCGATTGCGCGCGAGGTAGCGCAGGCCGTCTTTCTGCGGCGCCCCTGCACGGCCCAGCAATTCATCGCGCCGGCGCACCACCGGTGGTGTGTGCTTTTCTTCCGGCGTGCGCAAAAGACCGAACCAGGCGAAGAACTTTCCGACCACGACGCTGCCGCTTAGTTTCGACAGTGGTACTGCGAGCACCAGGCCTACCAGCGTCGGCGAGAGCCAGGCGAGCAATATCGGCGAAATCAGATACGCGATCACGCCGATCAGAACGCCCATGATGAGGTGCGGCCAATGCATGCTCCACGCTTCGCTCCAGGCGGTCATCGAGGCGTGCCGGCGCTGCGAATTCCAGCCGGAGTCGCGGCCCGTTAGAATTTCGAGCACGTGATTCGTCTGCAGGAGCATCATGATCGGTGCATACAGCGCAGAAATGATCGTCTCGAGTGCCGTGCTTGCGGTCACGCCGAGGAAGCCGCCGCAGCCCTTGCGAACCTTCGGCGTGAACAGCGTTCGGACTAACCCAAGCACCTTCGGGGTCAACAGCACGATCATCGTGAAGATGAAGAGTTCGATCATGCGCTCGGCGTCGAATCGCGGCCAGTCGGGAAAGAGCTGGAACGTACGACTGAAATACTCGGGACGAATCAGCGTTGCTTGTAGTGTCAGCGCGAAGCCTACGATCAGCAGCATCAGCCACAAGGGCGATGAGAGATAACTCATGATGCCGATGAAGAAATGCGCGCGATGCGTAAACGCAAGGCCGTCCGCGCCGATGATCTTCGAATGCTGCAGATTGCCCTGCGCCCAGCGGCGATCGCGGATCGCGACATCGACCAGCGATGGCGGACTTTCTTCCCACGAACCGTCCAGCTCCGGCGCCATGCGCACTTTCCAGCCAGCGCGCCGAATCAACGCCGCTTCGACGAAGTCGTGCGACAACACATGGCCGCCGAATGGTTGGCGCCCCGGCAGCTGCGGCAAACCGCAGGCCTGCGCGAACGCGGCAACGCGAATGATCGCGTTGTGGCCCCAGTAGTTTCCTTCATTGCCCGACCACGCGGCGACGCCGCGCGCGATCAGTGCGCCATAGACGCGGCCCGAAAATTGTTGGATGCGTGCGAACACGCTCACATGGCCGATCAGCATCGGTACGGTTTGCAGGATACCTAGACGCGGATCCGCCTGCATGCGGCGCACGAGCTCGACCAGCGTCGAAGCAGACATCAGGCTGTCGGCGTCGAGCACGATCATGTAGTCGTAACGCCCGCCCCAGCGCTTCACGAATTCTTCGACGTTGCCAGCCTTGCGCCCGGCGTTGTGCCAGCGCCGCCGATACCAGACCGGAACGGTTTCGCGCAGCGTGCGACGCAGTTCATCGGCCGCGAGTGATTCGTTGATCCAGGCGTCGACGTTCGTCGAATCGGAAATGATGACGATTTCGAAATGTTGGGCGGCGTCGTTCTGCGCAAGTGCTTCCGCCATCGCCTGCAAGCCTGCTGTCGTGCGCGAGGGATCTTCGTTGTAGATCGGCATGACGAGCGCCGTGTGACTGCCGGCGATCGATGTGTCTGGATTGCCGCGCGGCGGAGGCACGAGAAAACCAGTGACCGTCGATGCAGTTGCGAAGGCGATCCACGCGAGGGTGACCGCGAAGAACAGGATCATGACGCCTTGCAGAAACGTCATGTTCGCGAAGCTCATAATGCCGAGCATTTCGTAGACGCCGTAGCCGGTGATCGCAAGCGCACCGAGGATAGTCAATGCGCGCGCGAAGATCGCGCGCGCCGGTGTGGCTTGCATCTGCAGCGACGCCGGCGCGCGACGCAGATCCTGCACTGGCATGTCGAGCGGGCGCTCGAAAGGCATGCCGCCGCGCACTACGTCGCGGCCTTCCGGCGGAATCGTCGACTTCAGCTGGCTGTCCATCGATACAACCAGGTCTCGCTTGCGGGACGATTGCCTCGCAATACACGTAAGCGCAGCTCGGCGACCTCAGCGTCGCCCGGGTCGAGCTCGAAGCTGGCGCGCGCACCCTTCGTGAGCGGGTTCGGTTGCAACACCAGGTTCGAGAGCTTGCCCTCTGATGTGCCGGCGTCGAGCTTCAGCCTCTCGATCGAACGGCCGATGCCGCTGAACTCAATGACGAAGATACGTCGCTTGCCGTCGAGGCTCGGGCCGGTGCGCGTCGCCGTCGCCTTGCCGAGCGCCAGCGTCAGCTTTGGCTGCGAATTCCAGCGTAAGCGATACGAGATATGCCACGGCTTGCCCGCGGGTATCACGTGCTTCGGGCGCCAGAACGCGACGATGTTGTCGTTCGCCTCGTTGTCGATCGGAATCTCGACGAGCTGTACCGAACCTTCGCCCCATTGGCTGGTCGGTTCGATCCAGGCGCTCGGCCGATCCTCGTAGTGCGCTTCGAGATCGTGATAGTCGGAAGCGCGGCGCGAGCGCTGAATCAGGCCGAATGCTTTCGGCGCTTCGGAGGTGAAACTCGATACCTGCAACTGCGTCGGATTGCGCAGCGGCCGCCATACGCGTTCGCCGGAAGCGAGCACGATTTGCAGGCCGTCGGAGTCATGGACCTCATCGCGAAAATCATCGATGCGTGTGCGCTCAGATTCATCGAACAGGAACATCGACGTGAGCGGCGCAATGCCGACATGGTTGAGCGCTGTGCGGGGAAACAGCGTGACGTCGATGATTGTGATCGTCTCGCTGCCGGGAATGATGGAAAACCGGTAGGCGCCGGTCGTCGATTCGCTGTCGAGCAGCGCGTGCACCACGATACCGGAGGAGTTGGCTGCGGGCCGCTCAATCCAGAACTGGGTGAACGCCGGAAATTCCTCGCCCATGGCGTCCGCCGTGCGGATTGCAAGCCCACGCGCCGACAGCCCGTACGCGCCACCCTTGTCGATCGCGCGGAAGTAGGAGGCGCCCTGAAACACAAGGAATTCGTCCCATACGGAGCGTGAGTTCAGGCGCGTACGCATGCGAAAACCGGAGAGTGGCAACGACTGATTGGCGAGTTGCTTCGCAACCAGCGGGCCGAAAGAGAACATTTCAGAAGCGCTGGGAACACCCCGCGCAATCCGGTTTTCCACGATCGACACCTTGACCGGCATCTTGAAGACAAAGCCCGCCGGCAGGAGCTCGACGCGAAAAGGTACCTGCTCATTTCGCCAGATGCCCTCGTCCACGTTGAAGCGGATGTCCCGATACTGGTCGTACGTCAGTTGTTGCAGCGCCGGTGAGCCGTCCAGGTTCTTCGGCGCCCAGGGCTTCGCCGCCGCGCTGCGCGCGGCTTCAATCACCGTATTCGCGGTAAACGCTTGCTCCGTCGCGGATTTCGACTGGGCTTCGGTCCGCGCTGCGGCCGCGCCTGCGACACAACCGAACGTGACGGCGAAAAACAGCGTCCACGTCCAGTACCGACCCGTGGGGCGAGCTTTCCGGCGCCTTGCTGCGAGAGCGCGCACCTTCGCGCCGTCGCTCGAAGTGACGGAAACAGGTTCGTTCGAGAAATCTGTTGGGGTCATCCCGGTCCACTGGTGGGCACTTCGATTAATTCCTCGACTCGGGCCTTATTAGAGCTTTTAGTAGCTGATCGGATATATAACTCGTGTTAGAATATGGGCCTTCATCTATAAGAGCAGCAAGGGGAGATGATCATGGGGCAACCGGGGTTCTTTG
>JBIMKD010000396.1:0-6226 GCA_043673815.1 Chromatiales bacterium | reverse complement strand
TGGGGGTGATACTGGAGTTGTCGGCCCCAGGTATGAAGCACGCCGAAGAAGCCGGCTTGGTCGGCGTTGAGGAAGCGCGGATCGCGCACCAGCGTCTTGAGGGCTTGGGAGGAGGCCTGGAACAGTGCATCGTAGCCCAGTTGCTGGTGGCTGCGCAGAAACGCGCGCAGGGGCTCGGGCACAGTGAAGGTGAGCATAATGTGGTGGCCTGGCAGTTGGCGTTGGAGCTGTCGCTCGAGCCACTGCTGGGACTTGCGGTGTTGGCAGCCGGGGCAATGACGATTGCCGCAGGCGGCCGGGACAAGATGGTGATGGCCGCAGTCCTCGCACTGATAGCAGACTGAGCCATAGGTCTCGGTGCGGCATTGACAGATGGCCTCGATGGTCTTTTTGTGCTCTCTGGGCAAGGATTGTTCGTAGCGCTGGAGATATCCAGGGCCGTAGGTGCGGAAGATGTCATTGATGATGCCCATCTCAGAGTCCCTCCATCACCTGGTTGATGAGGGCCGAGGCGTTTTCCTGACCGGCCTGGGTCAGGTGCAGGTAGATCATGGTGGTTTCGAGACTGCTGTGGCCGAGGTAACGTTGGATGGTGCGGATATTGACGCCCGCTTCCAGGAGGTGTGTGGCATAGGAGTGTCTGAGAGAATGCACGCAGGCTTCTCGGGCTCGGATCTGGGCTGCGAACTTGGCGCGCCGGAAGGCGCCCTGCACCGAGCTTTTAGCCATGGGATGGTCAGCCGAGCGTGCGGACTTCGCATCACGCCCCATCGCCGGAAAGAGAAGTCTCGGGTTGCGGTGTGAAGCCCAGTGTTTGCGCAGGATGAGGAGGGTTGCTTGCGGCAGCGGGAGGAGGCGATCCTTGGAGCCTTTCCCGCGGTGGATGTGCACCATCATCCGCTGGCTATCAATATCCCCCACCTCCAGATGCTGAGCTTCCTGCAAGCGCAGACCGCAGGCATAGACGGTGGCGAGGAAGGCGTAGTTATGCGGAGTGCGGACGCAGCCGAGCAGCCGGCGCACCTCTTCGCGGCTGAGCACCGTGGGCAGCTGTTTCTCGCGTTGAGCATGGATAAGTCGAAGGGTATGCCAGTTGCGGTGAAGGACGTGCTCGAAGAAGAAGCGGATCCCGCTGTAGCAGATGCGCAGGGTAGCGGGCGACCACTGATCGACGTTTCGCCGGTGGAGAAAATAGCGCCGCAGATCGTCCTCGGTGATCTGATCCGGGGGTTTATGATAAAACTCCACGAGCATGCGCACCGCACGGGTGTACGCTTCTTGGGTGCGTTCGCCTTTACCGTTGAGCTGAAGGGCATTGATTGACTTTTCGTACCAAGCTTTCATCATGGCAGTTCTCCTGTCGAAATGGGGATGGATGTCCGGGACCTTCCGCGGACCTCCGACAGGAGAACAGAGTTGAGATGAGGGCTAAAGGGCGGCGGCCGATCAACCGCCGGTAAACCGCATTGCGACAGCCAACCTCAATGAACCAAATCTGCCGCGTAGCGGCTTACTTGAACAAGCCGCTGCAGGGGACGCGCCGCAAGCGGCACGCCCCTGAGCGGCGGCGTTAGAGCTTTAGAATGAAGATTCTTTCTGAATCTGGACGTATCAGGCCAGGCGCCCTCTTCAAACCGGTAGCGGTGAGTATTTTCATTGCCTTCGGACTGTTCGTCTGTGTTGGCCTGCTTAGCTTTCTTACCATGCCCCCGGCCGTTAGTCCCGACTTACCTCCTCTAGACTTACCTCTATGGGTTGTCGTCCTGATTGCCGCGCTGGGCATCTTGCTGCAGTCCTTCATGGTGGGTGGAGTCGTGGTGTTTGGTGCGTGGATCTATAGTCGTTTCCGCACCATTGAGGTGGTAGCCATTGAGGTGGGCGATGGTAGGCCACCAAAGTTCTCTCAAGGCTCTCATTCCAACTGATTGATATGCAAAGTAATTTATGAGCGCCTTTTATTTGCCTTGCCACGTTAGGGGCGTGCTTCGCTAACAAGCCGCTAGGCGGCAAATCCACAGTCCCTACGAGGAGCTGCTCATGGTCCCATGGCAAAGCATCCAAGGATTCTCCGGCGCAACCGCAGTGGGCAGCCTTGTTTTCGTTGACTGGGCGCTAATCACCAACGCGTTCGCGGACAATCTCTTTCCGGTCATCAATCTCTATTCTCAAAGCCCAACCTGGGCCATCGTTACCGCGGTGCCCGTACTCTCGCTGGCCTACTTGCTAGGTCTTCTATGCATCGGCGCTGGTGAGGCGCTCATGATTCTCTTCAAATTGGTACCTGCAAGTAGCATCGACGAAGGACAACTGGCTTGTTCGGAGACCTCAAGTTTCGTCGCTGCACGGTATCAACAACTGCGCCAAGACGCGGAAATTCTGGCCGGAAGCGCCTTGGCACTCGGACTACTTGCTGTTGGGGCATCTCTTCATGCCTGGCGCATCGAGGGCTGGCGACGTTTCCTAATCTCCGTGGCTGTGTGCGCTACCTTGGTGGCAGTTGGCAGTTTCGCGCTGTCTGTTCGGCGTCAGTTGTCTGCTTCGCACCTTGCGCGGTCACTCAATCGGGCGACGGCCAATGCAGATTCTCGAGCCACGCACGATGAAGCCGTCTAACTCTTCACTCCAGGGGACGCTCCTATCGTCGCGCCCCTGAGTTCAGGCGTTGGACAGCGTAGGCGAGCGGCAGCTATGAACGTAGGAGACTCGGTCCGCAAATCAATCGAATGGGAGAAGGGCGAGCACGACGCCGCGATGCTGCACGCCTGTAACGCCATTGATGGAACAGCTAAGAAGGTCTATCCCGACGTAGTTGGAAGCAATGCCCGCTTTACAAAACTGCTTCGGGACAACTACACGATCCTAGGCCCGATGGGCATGCCCGGAATCAACCTGGTAGAGACACGTTTTGCCGTTACTGTCGAACGTCCGAAGGCCCCCGGGGGCAAACCAGACCTCGCTGACGTTATCTACGGGGTTCACCGGTGCAGCCACGGGCATGGAGATGAACTTCCCGATGGATTCGAACTGATTCATGACGCGCGGGGCCCGGCGCGGCAGACCCGAGTCGAAATAGTCAAGGGTGCGATCAGGCTTAGTGACCGAATCATCTTTGGGTTGCTCGCCGTTGCCGTGCTGTCACCGGCGAACAAGGGACAAGTAGTTCCCTACGGCTACTACCTTACTTTTGGAGCCTCCGTGAAGCTCATCATTAATGAGTGGTGGGGCCGGGCAGCCGATTTTCCTGCGGTGGCTGCGCGAGATCCGACGCCTCTCGTGAAACTAGACTTCGGCGACTGGATTACATGAAGAGACAGACGCTGTCCAACAACGCGTTCCAGCCGACGCCGCCGCTTCGCGGCGGTTCCCTGGCTGCGCTCGGCGCGGCTGAACGCGAGCGTTGGGCCTCAAGAGTGCGATGCGTAAGGCAGGTCACGGAGTTTCAGACCGCGGAGAGAACGTAAGTGCCACAGGAGCGAATCGGATCAATCGCCTGGCTAAGAAACTCGCAGGGGAAGCTCACGCTTGGATCACGCTTAACGTTGCTTCGCCAAGCGCTCGGGCCGAGCATGGCTGACATGTTCAAGACCGTACTCCGCTCAGGAAAAGGCGAACGCCTGCGTCTGGAAGAGGTTCCGCTTCCAGACAGCACCGCCGTCAAACACGCATTGGGTGAACTGGAGAGTTGCGCCAGTAACACGGTCGTGCAGCACTCCTTTCGCAGCTATCTGTGGGGTGCTGGTTTTGGTGCCATCGGGGAACTCAAATTCGATCCGGAGTTCCTGCTGATCGGGTGCTTGTTGCACGACCTGGGGATGACTGACAGGCATCGCAATAGTGCCTGCCATTGTTTTGCAGGCGACTCTGCATTGGCTGCCGCTGCGCTCATGCGCAAGGCGGGTTGGACGGAGCGCCAGACGGAATCACTCGCTGACATGATCTGTCTACACATGAACGGTCATGTCACGCTCGCGGACGGTCATGAGGCGCATCTATTGCAGCAGGGCGCTGCCTGCGATATCGCGGGCACCCGCTACTACGACTTCCATTCGAGTTACCGAGAGGCCGTGCTGCAAAGACACCCCAGAGATCATCTCAACAAGGTATTCGCCGCCTTCATGGCAAATGAAAGGGCCGTTCGCCCTGCTTCAAGAGCCGCACTGATGTATCGGGTGGGGTTGCCCATGATGATCCGAATCAATCCGTATGCCGAGTAAGCAGCGACGCCCAACCCGTCGTTGCAGCGGACAGCCAGCAAGCGCCGCTTCGCGCCGCTTGCCGTCTGCCGCTGAACTCCAACGTTGGTCGGCGCGCAGCGCCGGGGCCAGGGCTTTTAGAAGGGGAGATGAGCGTGGATAGGATCACAGGCTTGGATAATCGCGATCGCGACGGCGCTAAGCGCGCGCCCACCAACGGAGCGCGAGTTGTCGCCCATCGAGTTGTCCGGCGCTGCGCGCCGTCCAACTCTCGTTCGAGCGGCACCGCGGCGCTACGCTTGCGGCTTCGCCCCTATGACTCGATCGGAAAGCTTCGCTTCCTCCCGCGTCAAGGGGCGCCGCTCAACTCGCGCTCCGTTATGCGGGAAGATCCATGAAGAGGATCGTGCCTGCGATGTGGTTGTCTGAGAGCGAATGCGGTGTCGTTGAGCTTTCATTCGCGGGCCCGCAATGCGCCGCGACGGCAGCTTCGTTATCGCATCTCTTGCGCTTCGCCCACAGCGGCTTTGATTCTGGGGGGCATCTCCTCTGCCGCCGCTGCTGATGGTGGCGCTCGTCAAGGCGTGGCCCGCGGGCTTCGCCAAGCGTCGCGCCGGAGGGTTGGTGCGAGCTTCAGCGCCGCGGTTTCACTCGGCGTTGTAATCCGTGGGTGCGGCACACGTCACCTTCATTGGCACGCAATCGCGGCTCCGCATAACCAGTAAGGATTGAGACGACCATGGATGGTCGTTTCAATCCAATGTTCAAGAAGCCCGGTGTTGGGTGGGTTCTTTAGTAAGGGGATTGCTTCGGTGAAGGGTGGGTGAGGTGGTGGCTATGGGCATCGGGAGCCGGAGATAGCCGGAGTAGAGGGCGATCGGATCTGGGTGTTGGGTATCGTAATCGGGTTTAGGGGCCTGTTAATAATGCCTTTCGGGGTGCGAATTAGGGGTAGCAGGCAAAGGGAGGCCGTGACCGGAAGAAAACACCGGGCGCTGCAGCGCGGGCGTTTGCAAGTGGCTAAGGGCTACACAGGGGCTGGGGATCGTGTCGAGCCGGGTGGTCCGACGTTTGTGGGCATCCATGGGCGGCGGATGCGCCGGGAGCTGTGGAAGCGCAGCCGCCCCCCGCAGGCCTGGCAGGCCGGTTGTGGCCAGGGTGGCAGTTCGACCTCCGGTACGGGCACGGTGAAGCCAAAGGCCAATTCGACTTTGGCCTTGAGATCTGCAATGGGCACCTTGGCGGTGGGGGACAAGAAACCATAGTAGCGGACTTTGATGAACCCGGTAGGCAAGACGTGCTGGAGGAAACGGCGGATGAACTCCAAGGCGTCGAGGGTCAGGGTCCGCAACCTAGCGCTGCCGGTTTTTTTGTAGGAGAAGGAGACCCGTTCGTCCTCGACCTTGAGGATGCGGTGATCCGAGATAGCCACCTTGAAGACGTAGGGAGCGAGATAGGCGATCGAAGCCTCGGCACTGGGGATGGCCTGGCAGTTGACGTTCCAGTCCTGCTGCCAGGTCTCCGAGGGGATCTGATCGAGCAGTCCGGCGGTGTGCATGAGATCGCGGAACTTACCGCGGAACAGCCGTGAGAGGGCTTTCACGGGCAAGAAGAAGGCGAGGCTTGAGGCATGCCAGGCGCCATCCGCGGAGGAGAGCGCCCCGCCCGGCACCACGTAATGGATGTGGGGGTGATACTGCAGCTGTCGGCCCCAGGTGTGAAGCACGCCGAAGAAGCCGGCTTGGTCGGCGTTGAAGAAGCGTGGATCGCGCACGAGGGCCTTGATGGTTTGGGAGGAGGCCTGGAACAGTGCATCGTAGCCCAGTGGCTGGTGGCTGCGCAGAAACGTGCGCAGGGGTTCGGGGACGGTGAAGGTGAGCATAAAGTGGTGGCCTGGCAGCTGGCGTTGGAGCTGTCGCTCGAGCCACTGCTGGGACTTGCGGTGTTGGCAGCCGGGGCAATGACGATTGCCGCAGGCGGCCGGGACAAGATGGTGATGGCCGCAGTCCTCGCACTGATAGCAGACTGAGCCA
>JBIMKD010000395.1:0-6974 GCA_043673815.1 Chromatiales bacterium | reverse complement strand
CGTTTAGACCCTCGTTATTCTATTTAACTGTACCGAACCGCCATGGTACGGACCCGTATGCCTGGTGGTGTGGGAGGGGCGAAGCCGTGAGGCTTCCCCCTATCCCGATTCTGGTTGCTGTCTATACGCTTCGTGGCGAGGAAATCCGGCTTATATCGGCTCGCCGCGCTAGGCGGCGCGAGGTGAAAAGCTATGAAAGCTGAATACGATTTTTCAAAAGGCAAACGAGGTGCGCTAATAACGACGAAAGGCAAGACTCGCATTACGATTTACATCGACGACGCGGTACTTGATGAATTTCGTGCCCGAGCAGAGCGCACCGGCGCTGGCTATCAGACAATGATGAACGAAGCGCTACGCGCTTTCTTGGAAAAGAACGAGAAACTAGTTACGGCAGCCGTTTTGCGCCAAATTATTCGAGAAGAACTTCCATCGCGGCTAGCGCGCCGTTCCACCGCACGCGCAAAAACAACGCGCCGGTGAACTCTCCATTAGGCGCCCGCCCTGCCCGACTGCTCACCAAAGAGTTCTCCCTGCTGCCACACCGAGGAACGGATTTCGGGCCAGCGCTCGACGAAGGGCGCTGCGGAGATGCGCCCGAGTTCGCTCGGCTCGATCTTGTTCAGCCCCCCGCCGTATACACGACCCTCGCCGCGCAACTCGTGGCCGGTGATACGGCCCAGGACTGCGTGCACGTCGGCGGCGCGGTCGGGGTGCTTACGGAGCATGGCCGCGAGGGCATTCAGCGGGTAGAGCATGAGATAGAGATTCGTCCCGATGGCCTTTGATCGGTTGAGGATGAAGCGGAACGGCTGCTTATCGTTCGCGCCGCGGCCCATGTATGTGCAGAGGAAGGGGGAGGGGAGGCGCTGCTCTTGCTTGTACCACGGGCTGCGCTTGCCGACGAGGTAGCCGTCCATGATGCCCAGCGCTGCGGCGGTTTGCAGGTATTCCCAGAGGGCCGGATGCTGCTGTTCCACAACATGCTCCGGGAGGTCGCAGTCGATGACGCACAGTTGGCGGTCGAGGACCGGGTAGCCGTCGTCGTCGCCTTCGATGACGGTGGTCTTGAGGTGCCTCGGGCTCGGCAGGATCGGGCGGAGGTACTTCGTCGGAAGACCGCGACCCTTGGCGTCGGCGCGGTCCAGCACGAAGAATTTGTTGTTCCCCGTGGCGATTCCGCGCCGGATCCGGAAGAACCCAGAGAGCGTCGGGCCGTTGCTGTCGCTGGCAGTGTGCCGGTCGTTCCTGGCGTGACTCGGATACGCGGTCCACTTGCGAGACTCGCGCAGACGTTCGAGCGGGATTCGGTCGCTGGCGTGCGGCTCGTTCATGGTGCCGCCGAACGTGAGCTCGACCTCGTGGCCTTGGAGCGGCGGGGCCTTTCTGAACACGAGAACGGCCGACGACACCAGGGCATCGCCGAACTGAACATCGTCAGGATCGAACCTATGTGCGCGGATGAGCGTAACGCGATCCGTGAGGTAGCGCCTGAGGGCAGCGCCATAATTGACGTCCATGAACTCCGACGGGACGAGCCACCCGGCGTAGCCGCCATCCTCCATCCACGCCGTGGCGAGCAGGAGGAAGTAGACGTACAGACCAGCTAGGCCGCTGACTTCGACGCCGGTCATCTTGTACGCAAGCCGTTGCAGGCGGTCCTTATCCTGGCGATCCATGTGGTGGTGACGGACGTAAGGCGGGTTGGCCAGGATGAGGTCGGGCGCGGACGGGCGAGATGAATTGGCGACGACCCGAGTAAAGTCGCCGCGTACGAGTTCAAGCGTGGTGTCGGACCACAACTCCCGGGCTGCCTCGCAGAAGGCCGGATCGAGTTCGATACCGACGGCGCTTCTGATGCGCTTGGCGCCGAACACCGCGAGCGCCGCGGAGAAGAAGCTGCCGGAACCGATCGAGGGATCGGCGAAGCGGATACCGCGCTTACGGTCGTCGATCAGCGAGTCCACGTACCGGGCGATGTCGATGGCGAGGGCGTTGGGCGTGGCGAACTGGCCGAGGCGGTTCCGCTCGGCCACCGACCTGGTGGTATCGATGGCCGCTTGAATTGTTTGGCGCCGCGTCTCGGTCGGGCTGTCATGCTGCGCATTCATGCCGGTCACAGCCCCAGTTTCGCAAGGTCGTCGATGCGATGTTCCCAGACCCAGTCGATGCCCTCTGCCGCCTCGTAGCCCAAGTAGTCGCTGCCGAAGTAGCCGCAGAGGAACAGCACGTAGCGTAAGTTCTCACCGTACGTCGCCTGGAGTTGGTGCACCTTCGTCGCCTCTTCCTTGCGGCGCTTGTTGGTATTGGTGAAGTCACCCGCCGACTTGGCCTCAATGAGGATAGGCAGGCGGCCCTTCCGCGGCTTCTTGGGCTGGATGACCACGTCGGCCGGGATGTTGACTTTGACCGTGTTGCCGACGGACAGATTCATACGGAAGGTGTACGTGGCCGGCTGCATCTCGGTCAGCGGCTTCCCAGCGGCATGGGGTTGTTTCCGATACCCGCGTTTGTCGAGATAGTCGCCAATCATGGCGAGTTGCCGTTGCTCCTGGGCGTTGCGGACGATCGGGTTCGCCACGGCGCTGCACAGCCGGTCAGCGACGATCGTTGATGCCCGGTCGCGTTCGTGGTCAGTCGGGTCTTTCGCCGTATCCAGCCACGGGAAGATGTCGCGGTCCAGGAGCTTTGTCAGCACGAGACAGACTTTGATTAAGTTTTCATCGAGCAGTTTGGCCTTCATCCGTGAGGCCAGCTTCCCTTCCTCCATGCTGCCGATGAGCGACTTGTTCGCCCCAGCAAGCCCGACCAGCCGGTCCACCGCCAGCGGCGGAGCGGTACACATGCGAAGCGTTGGGAGCGCGCTGGGATTCGCCCGCAGCGTCCCGGCATCCAGACTCCGCAGATCGCGAGTGGCGAGGAGAGCGGCCTTGACGTGCTCGGTGGTTTTTACGCGCGTCGACCGGAACGCCTCGGGCGCGAACCGCATGAACCACTGGTTGAACTGGTCAACAGAGGTCACGATGTCGGCCTTCCAGAGATGCGGCTTGTCGGCGTTGATCCGGCGAGGCTTCATGAGATCCCGTCGTTCACGGCTACTGCGTTCTCGGTTGTCGCGGCAAGAGCTCTGGGGCGCCTAAGCTAGGGAATGCCCGGAATTCAATGCCAGGGAGGGCATCCATGCGTCTGGATTCCGTACAATCCCTGTACGGAATGACCGGCAGCGGTTGTGGCATTACTTTGTTTATGGCCAGTTTCTCCTCGGGCGCCCCTTGCCCGAGCTGCCGGTGGCGCGCGCGAGTAGTAGCAGACACACCACGACGATTATTGAGGTTTCCCCCGCGTCAGGTCATGATCCCAGTGTACAATGCTCAGAGGTTGTGAATAAATCTGCTGCGCATCCCGATCGCTGCGTCGCGTGCTCGCTCGCTCCTCGCCTATCGAGTTGATATGTCTCGTCGCTCGTTCCGCGGCTCCTGGCGCTCGGACTTGCTCGCGACGATTTATTCGCAACCTCTCCGGCCCGCTAGAGCAGCGGCACGATCAACAAGGCCACGATGTTGATGATCTTGATGAGCGGGTTGATTGCGGGGCCGGCCGGGTCTTTGTAGGGATCGCCCACGGTGTCACCCGTCACCGCCGCCTTGTGGGCGTCTGAGCCCTTGCCCCCGTGATGGCCGTCCTCGATATACTTCTTGGCGTTGTCCCAGGCGCCTCCCCCTACGGTCATCGAGATGGCCACGAAGATCCCGGTGACGATGGTGCCGAGCAGTAGACCGCCGAGCGCCTTCGGACCCGCATCGCCGCCCATCAGCAAACCGAGCCCCAAGGCCACGGCGATCGGCACCAGGACCGGCAAGAGCGAAGGGACGATCATCTCCTTGATGGCGGCCCGGGTCAGGAGATCCACGGCCGTGGAGTAATCGGGCTTCGCGGTGCCCTCCATGATCCCCGGGATCTCGCGGAATTGCCGCCGCACCTCCAAGACCACGGAGCCCGCGGCCCGCCCGACGGCCTCCATGGCCATCGAGCCGAAGAGGTAGGGGACGAGACCCCCGATGAAGAGACCGATGATCACCGCCGGATCCGAGAGCTCGAAGCTTATCTTCATCCCGGCGTGCTCCAAGCTGTGGGTATAGTCAGCGAACAATACCAGCGCCGCGAGTCCCGCCGAACCGATGGCATACCCTTTGGTCACGGCCTTGGTCGTGTTGCCGACGGCATCGAGCGGATCGGTGATCCCGCGCACCTCGGGCGGGAGATCGGCCATCTCGGCGATGCCGCCCGCGTTGTCGGTGATGGGACCGTAGGCGTCGAGAGCCACGATAATGCCGGTCATCGACAGCATGCTGGTCGCGGCGATCGCGATCCCGTAGATGCCTGCGAAGGCATAGGCGAGGAAAATGCTCGCGCAGACGGCCAGAACGGGAAGCGCCGTCGCCTTCATTGAGATCGCAAGCCCGGCGATGATATTGGTCGCATGCCCGGTCGTCGACGCCTCCGCGATATGGCGCACCGGCGCGTACTGGGTGCCTGTATAGTATTCCGTAACCCAGACCAGCGCCCCCGTAAGCGCGAGCCCCACGAGCGACGATAGATACAAGGCGATGACGTTGTATTCGTTCACGCTCCACATCATAAATATCGTGACGGGCAGAAAGGCGACCGCCGCGATCCCTCCCGCGACGATCAATCCGCGGTAGAGGGCGTCCATGATCTTGCCGCCTTCCGCGGCCCTGACGAAAAAGGTGCCGATGATCGAGGCGATGATCGACACCCCCCCGAGTGCGAGCGGATAGAGCACCGCGTCCACCGTGGCGCTTTTCACGAGCAAAGTCCCGAGCAGCATGGTGGCGATCACGGTGACGGCATAGGTCTCGAAGAGATCGGCCGCCATGCCAGCGCAGTCGCCGACATTATCTCCCACGTTATCCGCGATGACGGCGGGATTTCGGGGATCATCTTCCGGGATCCCGGCCTCGACCTTGCCGACCAGATCCGCGCCGACGTCGGCGCCCTTGGTGAAGATGCCGCCGCCCAAGCGCGCGAAGATCGAGATCAAGGAACCGCCGAAGCCTAAACCGACGAGCGGGGCAAGGTCCACCGTAGTACCCTCGGGGACGAGCGCCGCGAGCAGAGCGTAATAACCGGCCACGCCTAATAGCCCGAGGCCCACGACCAAGAGTCCGGTGATCGCGCCGCCTCGAAACGCCAGGGTCAACGCGGGGTTAAGACCGCTCTTTGCCGCCTCGGCAGTACGCAGATTCGCGCGCACGGAGATGTTCATGCCGATATAGCCCGTCGCGCCCGAGAGCACCGCTCCCAGCAAGAAGCCGAAGGCCGTTTTCCAGCCGAGCACGATCCCGATGAGAAGAAACAATCCGGCCCCGACTTTGGCGATGGTCGTGTATTGGCGATTGAGATAGGCCGATGCCCCCTGCTGAATAGCGGTGGCAATCTCGCGCATCCGTTCGGAGCCTTCGGGTTGCGCCAGGATCCATTGCACCGACCAGGCTCCGTAAGCGATGGCCAGGCCTCCGCACACCAGCGCGAAGCCGAGCGACAATGATCCCAGCAACAAGGTGAGTAACAGTATCGCCGCGGCGACGCCCCCGGCGATGGCCAGGTAGTGGCGATTGCCAAGCACTGTTTTTAGAAAGCTTTGCCCTTCCTGCCGCACCTCGAGTACCATTTCTTTTACCGCGCTAGCGACTTGCATGTGAGGACTCCCCAGTTGTTATAGCATTAAAAAAGGGGCTAACCGCCCCGTAGGATTATGGGGTTAATAGTAATGGATTATGATCGACGTTAAAAGTGAAAGCGGTTGCCGAAGGCTAGGTACTTTCTGTAATCTGAAAGGCGACATAAAATCTATTTGCCGCGGGGACTTAGCGATGGGGTTTCCAAAGGGGAGAGGCGCAGCCCTTCCCTTTGGTCATACCCCGTGGTAGCGAAACCTAAATTGACTATTGAGATTGTAACCATGGGACACACAGTGGCCTTTACTCGGCCGGACGGAATGGCCTCAAGTGGGTACTATGCGAGCCCCGCGGCGGGCGAGAGCGCGCCGGGCATCGTCGTGATCCAAGAATGGTGGGGTGTTAACCAGCAAATCAAGGGCGTGGCCGAGCGCCTGGCGCAGTCGGGATACCGCGCCTTGGTTCCCGATCTCTATCGAGGCCGGGTGACGCTCGATGTGGCTGAGGCCGAGCATTTGATGGGGCAGCTGGATTTCGGTGTAGCCGCGATCCAGGATATCCAAGGCGCGGTGAAATATCTGAAAGCCCGGAGCGCCAAGATCGCAGTCAATGGATTTTGCATGGGCGGGGCGCTGACGATCTTATCGGCCGTGTTGGTGCAGGATCTGGCCGCCGCCGTTTGCTGGTACGGTTTCCCTCCGGCCGAAGCGGCCGATGCGCGCACCATCCGTATCCCGCTTTTGGGCCATTTCGCGGAACACGACGAATTCTTCCCGATGGCAGGTGTGGACGCCCTTGAACAGCGGCTTCGAGAAGGGCAGGTACGTTACGAGCTCCATCGCTATCCGGCACGCCATGCGTTCGCCAACGAAACCCGGCCGAATTATGACGCGCGCCAGGCTGCGCTGGCCTGGGAGCGCACCCTAGGCTTTCTCGCCAGAGAGCTTGCGTAAACCGCTCGCGAACGCTTTTTTAACTCAGCAGTTCGTAAAAAAAATCGTCGTGGGCGCTGTAGAATCTCAGGCAACGAATGTCATACAGACCGACTTCAATAAATCTCGAAGTCCCTTCTCCCTCCGGGAGAAGGTTAGGATGAGGGGATATAAACAATGAGTTATCCTTATTCTTATCCCCTCACCCCAACCCTTGTATGTTGTGTTGGTGGAATATATGAAAATATTGTTGGGGCTGTGGAGTTGGTGGGCAAAGGGGCGCGCGGTGGGAAACGCGCAGCGTTTTCCACGGCAAGCGCCCCGGTGCGCCGTAGGCGCATTG
>JBIMKD010000394.1:0-3049 GCA_043673815.1 Chromatiales bacterium | reverse complement strand
ACCGCGCTCAGACACACACAAGGAATCCCAGTGGCCGCCACGCTTATGCCGACGCTCACGTCGGCGATCTGGTAGAAGCTCCACCGGAACCCGTTGAGCAAATAGACGAGAGGATTGGCCCATGAAATTTCTCATAAGGCTGTAACAACCCTCCAACTAACTGGTCCATTCGGAAAAGAACTTCCGCTTTCGAATACTTCTCCGGGACCAGTCGATCCAACTTGCACCTCGTCGATATCGAAATCGTCGAGCTGCCAAAAGTTGGGAATAAGCGGTACAACTCTTCTAGCTTGATTGGTGAATTCACCCTCATCGGGAATAAAGGCATCATCGGTAACGCATCGCCACTTGTTGAGCGGTCCCACTGTGTCCATTACATCAATAATGGCCTTTTGGTTATCACTATTTGCAGTTAGTTCTACTCGCCAGTTTGACATGGTGTCGTCCCTCGGCCTTGCGGGTGGTAGATTTTCGGTTGAGCTTATGGTCTTGAATTTTGGAAAGCGATTCTTGAGCACTAGTCGACGTGTTAAGGAACTGTCTCCCTGTGCGGACACACAGACAGGTAATCGGTAAGGACGCACACTAACTATAGCAGCTAATTTTGCTTTTATGCGCATCGTTAATACAGCGAAACGGTGGAACCGTGCGGGAAAACAGCCGCGGGCTGCTCGCGGTATCGGTCGTATCCGAAGACGCGTTGGTATTGCGGCGCCAGGAGCAGTAATCGCAGCCGGCGGCGGATGTTGGTGCTGCCGAGCGGCCGCTCATCCGGGGCGCAGGCAAGCCAGTGCTTGAAGATCCCACCATAGGCTGTCGCGAAGCAGCCCCGGCGGATATGGATAGAGTCAAAGCCATACCATTCCGGCCGCTGACTGACCAGCGTAATCCGTCGCTCAAGTGCAAGCTCGCGCAGCTCTAGGTTCATTGCTCGCGCCCGCTCAATCGCTTCTGGCAAGCTGAGGCGCTGTCCTGGGAAGAACACCGCTCGCAAGATCCTGTATCCTCCTGGCGATAGACGTTCGAGGCGATGCACCGGTAGAGTGGTGATGATGATCCGGGCCCGTTGTTCTGTAAGACGCTCGACGCACCAGCGCACCCATCCGATGAGCTCCCCGGTCGAAGCGCCGTAGGCGATGTCATTGCCTAGATCGGTGAGCAGGGCGAAGGTAGGCAGCGTCGGTCCCGTCGCCAGCTTATCCCAGAGTCCGCACTGGGTGATCCCCGGTAGGCCGCGGAACAGAACCCGGCTATAGACGCCGTACGACCGGCCATGACCGGCGGCGACGAGGAGCCTGTTCGGCCTGCCGCAGATGTGCTCCGCGGCTTCCACCGCGGTTGGGAGTGCTCGCGTTAGATTGCTGGCGCCAACTAACACGATCTGATTGACGAATTTTGCGGTGCCGCCCATTGCAACCCTTAGACGGTCACCCGATCACCGTGTCCTCCGTGCCTCCGTGTTTAATCTCTTCGGGAATTCGACATCGCCGCCGGCAACCATGACCAAAGGTAATACGCTCGCGGGACGGTTAAGTCGATCAACGCGCTGAGATCAACGCTGCTCCGTGCTCGGGCTCGTGCCTCGGCCCCTACCAGTGAACCGATCAATGTCGGCTGATCCTCGTATTTCACGCAGCGCACATCATCCGCGCTCTGCCCCGCCAGTTTGGTCACGCGAGTAATGGCTTCCTCAACGAATCCGATCTGATCTACGAGCCCGCGCGCCAATGCCTGTTTTGCCGTAAAAATCTGACCGGTCGCGACTGCATCCAATGCCGCCGGGTCCTGCTTGAACTTCGGCCGGCCGCTGGCGACGATCTCCTTGAACCCCTTGAAGCTTTCGTCCACGAGGTTTTGCAAGATTTTCCGCTCCTCCTGGGTCATTGGCCGCGTGGGTGTTCCCATTTGCTTCAGCGGGCCGCTTGCGATCGAGTCGTCGTTGGCGCCAATTCCGTTGAGTGTCCCCGACAGATCAAAGTGTGGAATGATCACGCCGATCGAGCCGGTCCATGTCGTCGGTTCGGCAAAAATCGCATTCTTCTGATCGCCCACGGCCATCGCCATGTAGTAGCCGCCGCTGGCACAGATGCTGCCCATGCTCACCACCAAGGGGAAAGGCTCGTTCTTCTCGCGCTCGTCCTTCAACGCTCGCAGGTGGTGGTAGATGTAATCGCTGCCGGTGACGGTGCCGCCGGGCGAGTTGATCCGCACCACGACGCCCACTACGTCACTATCCTCGCGCACGCGATCGATCTGCTTTTTGGCAAAACTGTCCTCCCCTTCCATGATTGCCCCACTAATGTCGATGATCGCGACCTTCTTCAGCGCATGCCGAGCGAGCGAATGGTACTTTTCCTGCGGCGCACCCGACGGGCTGAAGTAGCTGTCGTAACTGCTGTACAGGCCGATAATAAACAGCACGGCAAGGGCAAGCGCCGCGAGCAGCCACTTGCCAAAGCGGCCGAACGCGCTCGACGGCTGCTGGATGATGACCTGCTGCGGGGGCGGCGCGGTGACCGGCGTCAACGGGATATCGTCTTGGGCCATAGTGGATTTTCTTCCATATAAATTGCGTGCTAGCGGCGACTCGAGCCTGGAACTCGAGCGTCATTCTATGGCATGCTAGCGTGGAGACAAACCAGCCATGGTCGAAAGACAAGGAGAGCTGGGATCGCCGCGCGGACGAGCTCCCGATCGTTGATCGCGTCGTCGGGTATTTGAAGAACGTGGATGAGGCCGCTGAGCTCGGCCAGATCGGCAGGAGGCGGCTGGGGGGGCCTCGCGCTCCTCCGAGATTGTATTAAACGGTGAGCTGCGTTCGATGATCGAGCCCATGCACCCGATCCCACGCGTAATGCACGGCGCCTTTGAATTCCTCCCATGCGAATTCATGGCGAAGCTCCCACTCGCGGCGGGCCTCGGCTTCTATCGTCATCCACTCCTGGCCGTGGTAACGTGGGTCGACAGCAATCGTATAACCGAATTCATAGGCTGGCGCACACTGGTTGTAGCTATAGCCGCGAAGCCCGAAGGTGGCTTGGAAGTTATT
>JBIMKD010000393.1:0-18835 GCA_043673815.1 Chromatiales bacterium | reverse complement strand
GGTCTCGAGGACCTCGCCGGGGCGCAGGAGCGGGCGCGACTCGATCTGCTCGGGCCCCACCCGGCCTTCGGTGGCCGAGTCGCCGATCCCGATGAGCGAATCGTAGCGCTCGGTGACCTCGATGGGCGGGAGCTGCACGGGCTCATCCCCCTGGGCGGCGGTTAAAGGAATGAGGCCCAGGACCAGCAGGCAGACTGTGAACCACGTGAGGCTCCCACGCTGCACCAAAGCGCGGTTGTAGTCGCCCTGACGACAAAGTGTTTTTTTGGCGTTGTACATGAGTGATCTCCCGAAACGGCCTACAGTCTAAGAGCCGGTCAAAAAACCGAGAACAACTCGGTTTTTTACGCGCGATGGGCGGTCGACTATCATCTACGTATGCGTAAACCCGGAATTCGTTGGCACACCCCCCCGCTGGGCGCGCTCGAAATCCGCGCGCTTAAGGCCATATGGGCGTTGGTGGAGGCCGATGCGAAGGCGGTGCAGTCGGCGCTGCAAGACGATCATGCTGTGAGTCTCAGCACGGTACAAAGCACGCTGCAGCGCCTGTGTCGCAAGCAGTTGTTACGCCGCAGTAAGATCGGTCATGCCTATTGCTACACCGCGGGCGTCAAACGCGGCGCACTAATCGGCGACAGCATCGGCGAAATCATCGCGTGCCTGGGGCGTGGCGAGTTGCAACCGCTGGTGTCGACTTTTGTCGAGCTCGCGGATGACGCGGACGGCGAGACGCTGGATCGCTTACAACAGTGGGTGGACGCCCAGCCGCGTCGTGGTGAGGGCTCTACCGAGGAGTCGTAATCATGAACGAGACCTTGGCTATTCTCCCTCTGGCGCTCGTCGCGTTTGCGCTACTTGCCTTGTGCTTGGGCGCGTTTGCCGGCACGGTGTATCGCCGGGTACGTCCCATGATCTTGCGGTACATACCGCATCAGCGTGCCCATATGCTGCTATGGATAGGGTCGTGGCCTATGGCTGTGGCGCTGGTCAGCACACTCCTGACTTTCCTTCCGGCGCTTGGTGCCGGATTCGTTGACCACCACTGCCATCCCTTGGCAGGATGTATGGCCCATGTCCCAGCCTTGGCCGCGAGCGATCCCGGCCGGCTCGCCGGTCTCATCGTACTGTGCGTATTGATCATCGGTCTGTCTGCCGTGCTGGTATGGTGTGCTCGGCTCCGGCGTGTGGGCGCACGGCTGGCAGCCGGTGCCAAAACCGTGGCGGGGGCGGGCTATCGGGTAATCGAGGAAATGTCTCCCATCGCCTGTTCGCTGGGCTGGTTGCGCCCGCAGGTGGTTTTCTCGCAGGGGCTCCTGGGCATGACCGATACCCGTGAACGTGCCGTGATACTGGCGCACGAATTGGCGCACGGGCGCCGGTTCGATAACCTGCGACAACTGTGGATGCTGGGCGCGACCTGGGCGTACGGGCCGCGGGTGCGACGCCTCCTGGTGGCGGATTTGCGCGCCGCATCCGAGCAGGCGTGTGACGCCGAGGCGGCGCGTACCGTGCGAGACCCTCGGCTGGTGGCAGCGACATTGGTTCGGCTGGCACGCGCCACGCCTTGCCGCCATGACCTCGCCGCGTGTGGCATCGACGGTGCCGATATCGAGGCCCGTGTGCACGCGCTGCTGGGTCCGGCACACGCCGCCTTCCCCACGTTACCCTGGGCCGTGTTAGGGCTGGCCGCCAGTTCTATCTTTCTGGCGGCGAGTATTGCTCCGTTACATCACGTCTTGGAGTGGTTGGCCAGGTTCGTGTAGCCCCCCATCCCCTCACCCGACCGCGACGATCGATTCGCTCAAGCGCATCTCTTGAGCGCGCTCCAATTCCTTCGCCTCTTCTTCCTGCTGAAGGGCCCACATGCGCGCATAGGCGCCGCAAAGGTCGAGGAGCTCGCGGTGGCTGCCGCGCTCGATGATGCGGCCCTGCTCCATGACAAGGATCTGATCCGCGTCGACGATGGTGGACAGGCGATGGGCGATCGCCAAAGTCGTGTGGTTCTGCGCCACCTGCCTGAGCTCGGCCTGGATGGTCTTCTCGGTCTTGGAGTCGAGCGCAGAGGTGGCTTCGTCAAACGCCAAGATGCAGGGATTCTTCAAGATAGTACGTGCGATGGCGACGCGCTGTTTCTCGCCGCCCGAGAGCTTCAGGCCGCGCTCTCCGACGAGCGTGTCGTATTTGTCGGGCAGCGACTCGATGAAATCGTGGATATGCGCATGCTTGGCAGCTTGAATAACCTCCGCGCGCGACGCGTGAGGTTCACCATAGGCGATGTTGTAGTAGATGGTGTCGTTAAAGAGCACCGTATCTTGCGGCACGATACCGATAGCGCGGCGCAGACTTTTCTGCGTGATCCGGCGAATGTCCTGGCCGTCGATCACGATGCGCCCGCCGCTCACGTCGTAGAAGCGGAAGAGCAAGCGCGCGAGAGTCGATTTACCCGCGCCGCTCGTTCCCACTACAGCAACCTTGTGGCCGGCTGGTAGGTCGAAGCTCACATCGTGCAGAATCGGGCGCCGCGGGTCATAGGCGAAATCAACATGCTCGAAACGCACGGCGCCGGACCCGACGACGAGATCTTTTGCGCCGGGATCGTCTTGAATCTCGGCGTTGATTCCTAGCAGCCTGAACATCTTCTCCATGTCGGCGAGCGACTGCCTGATCTCGCGATACACCATACCGAGGAAGTTGAGCGGGATGTAGAGCTGGATCATCAGGGTATTGATCAGCACCAGATCGCCGAGCGTCATCGTATGCTGCACGACGCCGTCGGCGGCCCGCAACAGGAGCAGGGTCACGCCGGTCGCGATGACCACGCTCTGGGCGATGTTGAGGCCGGCAAGCGACGTTTGGCTGCGCACCGACGCCTGCTCCCAGCGCTGCAGATTATCGTCGTAACGCCGCGCTTCGAATTCCTCATTGCCGAAATACTTGACCGTCTCGTAGTTGAGCAGGCTGTCGATGGCTTTGGTGTTGGCCTTGGAGTCCATCTCGTTCATCGCGCGGCGGAACTTGGTGCGCCACTCCGTGATGCTGATGGTCAACACGATATAAATGACCAGAGTCCCGAGCGTAATCAGGGCGAACCAGAGCTCGTATTGGGTGACGAGGATGAGGCCCACGAGCGTCATTTCCAGCAAAGTAGGAACGATGCTGAAGATGAGCAAGCGCATTAGGTTTTCGACCCCGCGCGCACCGCGCTCGATATCGCGGGCTACGCCCCCGGTTTGGCGCTCCAGGTGGAAGCGCAAGCTCAGCGCGTGCAAATGCCGAAATACCTCGACCGCTAGGCGCCGGATTGCCCGCTGCGTGACGCGCGCGAAGGCGACGTCTCTGAGATCGGTAAATAGCGTTGTCGAGAACCGCAGCAAACCATAGCCGATAAGCAGAAACGCCGGCACCATCAACAGCGCCGTAGGTTGATTCAGCCCATCGACGATCTGTTTTAGGACCAGGGGAACCGATACATTGGCAAGCTTGGCGACGATAAGGCAGGAGAGCGCCAAGACCAAGCGTCCGCGGTATTCCCACAAATAGGGCAGCAACATGCGCAACGCCTTGAGGTCGGCGGGATCGTCAGTCAAGGGAGGTCGGCGGGATTCGGAACGCATATGTATATAAGGTCAGTTGCCGGCCGGAGCTGGCGGGGCGTCCGGCTAACGGTCACCGGATCAAGCGCTCGAGCAGCAAGGAGGCGAGATCGCGCCTGCCGTCCAGGACGCCGAGGACATAAACACGATCGACATCAAACCGGTAGATGATGCGCCAAGGCCGGACGATGATCTCGCGGTACGCAAGCACGCCGAGTTGCTTCAACTCTGGAACAAAGCGCCCGCGTTCCGGCAAGAACGCGAGGTTTTCCGCGGAAAGTTCAAGCCGGTCGAGGACGGCAAGTGCGTCTTCGACGCTGTCATGGGCAATGAAACGAGCGATCTCTTCAACGTCTATGCGTGCCGTTTCCGTCCATAGAATCTCATAGCGAGGCTTTGCCGCGCTCAAGCTCTTTCCTCAGGCTATTGAAGAGGTCACGTTGCCCGACCACTCGATTGCGGCGAATATCGGCCTCGCCTTGCACCAGGAGCTTGAGCATGAGCAATCCCTGCTCGAGCTTGCGGAAGGAGGCTATGTCGTGCACGACCGCCGTGGCCGTGCCGTTCTGGGTCAATACGATGGCCTCGCCGCTTTGCCTGATTCGGGCCAGCAGTTGGCTGGCCTCGCTCTTGAATTCACTGAGACTGATGATGGATTCGCTCATAGCTATCAAATGAAGTCCGAATTCAGTCAGATCCTAGACTCTTTAGCTGCGCGGTTCAAGTCTCGACAGAGGAAGCTCCGCGCCAGCGGCGCATATGTCGGATCGGCGCGTGTCCAGGGCAGGTCGAAGCGAGCTAAGTCCCAGAGGTGCTGGTGGGTGTCTACGATCGGAATCATGCGCGCTCTCTGTCCTCCTCATCGTGCCTAAGCCGCCGGCCGTTGCGTGAGCTTATCGCTCGCTTCGCGCTCCGCCTGGAGGCGTTCGATGGATGCCGATAACTCCGGAAGCACGTGTGCGAAGGTAAACATGTAATAGTGGAACCCCATCAAGATAAAGGGAAGTATAAAAGGCATTTGGTCGGGGCATTTGATAATGACGTTCCAAGCGAAGGACAGGCTTGCACGTTTGTAAGGCGCCGGTAGCCGGTGAAGGATGCGATAGAAAGACCTGAGCTGGCGTAGAAAAGATCGCAGCGTCCGGCGTTTACCGCCGCCCTGCAGCAGGAAGGACACCCCCACCTGCCCGAGCCACAGGGCCCTCGCTATACGGTCCCACGCGCGACCGGGATGAGGGAGGTGACAGAGGGCTGCAAAGGCGCGGTTGAAATACGCTTCCGCCGCATAGATCGATTGCAGGATCTGGCAATGCCCTTCCAACAATCGGATCTCGGGGATCAGGGTGACGATATTGGTATAACCCGAGGCGATCGTACGATGGCGCCCGCGGCCGTCTCCCGTGAGAAGACGGCCCGCTTGCTGCATGCGGGCGTAGAGCGGGGTCCCGGGTAGCGCCACCAGCGGCCCGATCATGGCGTTGGTAATAGCCGCCTGTCCGATAAACTCGATCTGGCGAGCGAAGATGTCCTCCCCGTCGCTATCGAAACCGATGATGAACCCGCCAAAGACCAGTAGACCCGCGCCCTGGATCCTATGGACGCGCCCCTCGAGCGAGCCTTTCAGGTTCTGGAACTTGCGGGTCTCCTTTAGACTCTCTGCGGAGGGAGACTCGATGCCGAGAAACACCCAGGTGAAGTTAGCCCTGACCATCAGATCCAGCAGCTCACCGTCTTCGGAGAGATTCACCGAAGCCTCGGTCCCGTAGATAAACGGGTGTCCGTGGGTGGCGTTCCAGCGGGCCAGCTCCACCAGGAAGCGCTTGACCTCCTTCTTGTTGCCGATGAAGTTGTCATCGACGATAAAGATCGTCCCCCGGTATCCGGTCTCAAGGACCGCTCCCAGCTCCCGCAACACCTGAGCCGGTGTTTTGGTCCTTGGCTTGCGGCCGAACATGACGATGATGTCGCAGAACTCGCATTGAAACGGGCAGCCTCGGGAGAATTGAATCGGGATGATTCCATACGCGTCGATGTTCAGAAGCTCGAAGCGGGGGACAGGGGTGCTGGAGACATCGGGCTTCTCCTCGCTCGTATACCTGTCTTTATAAATACCTCGTTCCAGATCCTCGAGGAAGGCCGGCCAGGTGATCTCGCCTTCGTTCAGCACCAGGACATCGCAATGCGGCGCGCATTCAGCCGCACAGGCCGTCGGATAGGGGCCTCCGAAGACAATCAACTTGTGTGCGGCCCTGCAGCGCTCGGCCACTTGAAAGAGCGAGGCCTTCTGTGGAAGCATCGCCGAAAAACACACGATATCGGCCCAGCCGAGGTCCTCCTCCGTCAAGGCTTCGCAGTTCAGGTCCACCAGGCGGATCTCATAGTGGCTGGGGGTCAGGGCGCCGATGGTGATAAGCCCGAGCGGCGGCATCAGGGCTTGCTTGCCGATGAGAGGAAGAAAGTACTGCATTCCCCAATAGGTCTTCGGAAATTCCGGGTAGACCATCAATAGGCACCGATAGCGCATGCTCATAGCGTTGGGGAACGGCTTACCTTGTGCGTCACACCATACACGCGTTACACGGTCCAAGCTCATGCGGCCCGGGCCGTTAAACACAACGTAGAGCATACTACCCATAATTGCCAGGTTTTTCTGGAACTGGATAAGCTGCATCTTCACTTGCTCGGGGTCTACCGCCCAGAAGTCGTGAAAGATCAAGGTGGCCGGGATCAGGAAGAGGACAATCGCGAGCGCCGCCCAGCGGGCTTTGTAGCCGAGGGCGAGCAGCAGGCCTCCGCCCAACTCGATGAGAATAGCGATTGTCAACAACACCTCCACCATCGGCATGCCCTTGCCGGCCATGTAGGCCGCGGTGTCCGCAAATCCGGTGATCTTGCTAAAGCCGGAGCCAATGAAACTTGGCGCCTCGGGCCGATGAATGGCCCGAGAAGCTCGATTCTGGATCGAGGACTCGCGTGATTGACAACTCCCTGGTCCAATCAGTACTCTTCTTCTTGACGAGAAAAGGGCGTTTATTCTTCCTAGCGCGGCCGCTGGC
The DNA here is from genome assembly GCA_043673815.1 of Chromatiales bacterium. Classification (GTDB taxonomy): domain Bacteria; phylum Pseudomonadota; class Gammaproteobacteria; order JACCXJ01; family JACCXJ01; genus USCg-Taylor. Next base: position 12,186 of record JBIMKD010000393.1, on the reverse strand, counting down.
CGCGACCAAGTGGCAGATGAAACTTCTTTGCCAAATGCAAAGAAGTCACAGACAAAGAATCTATACGCGAAGGTTCTGGTGAGCACTACCGCTGGGTTGAACTCGCTGATGGTTCGAGCCGACAGATGACTTCGGAAGAGCTTGCGCATTCCGACGTTCTGCCACACGGCACCAAACCCTTGTACTACTGTGGCACTCACAACAGATGGATATCGCCCAAACACGACAATTCCGTTCACTTTCAACGACAAGACATATCACCCAGGCGAAAATAAATGCTGGCGCACCGGGATGCGCTTGCTCGATCTCCCTTGGACTCGCGGTTCTCGCGAGACCCCCCAGAGCACGACGACACGCCTATGACGTCTGACGATTGTCCCCGTCCACGTGTCCGGCTCGCCGGTGACAGGATTCTTGTCGGCATCGACGTCGGCTCCACGACCGTCAAAGCCGTCGCCATCGATCCCGCCACGAAAGAGATTCTCTGGTCCGACTACCAGCGCCACGAAACGCGGCAGGCCGAGAAGGTGCTCGAGCTCCTCGTCGCGATTGGCGGCGAGTTCGACGACATCCCGCGCGACCACATTCGCGCGTTCATCACCGGATCGGGTTCAGGCCCCCTCCGGGAGCCGCTCGGCGCCCGCTTCGTACAGGAGGTCAACGCCGTCACGATGGCGGTGGATCACCTCCACCCCGACGTGCGCGCCGTCATCGAGCTCGGTGGACAGGACGCCAAGATCATCATCTACCAGGAGAACGAGCAGACGGGGGACAAGCGGGCGATCGCCTCCATGAACGACAAGTGCGCGTCGGGAACGGGCGCCACGATCGACAAGTGCATGATCAAGGCGGGCATGGACCCGGCCGACGCCTGCCGCCTTCCGTGGGACCCATCGAAGCTCCACCACGTCGCCGCCAAGTGCGGCGTCTTCGCAGAAACCGACATCGTCAACCTCGTGAAGTCGGGCATCCCGGCGGACGAGATTCTCTGCTCGCTCGCCGACGCGATCGTCTCCCAGAACCTCTCGGTGCTCACGCGCGGCAACACGCTCAAGCCCCGCGTCCTCCTGCTCGGTGGGCCCAACACCTACCTCCCGTTCCTCCAGTCCTGCTGGCGGCAGCGCATCCCCGAGACGTGGGAGACCCGCGGTTTCGAGCGGCCGAAGGACGTGCCGATCGAGGAGCTGATCTTCGTCCCGAAGGACGCGCAGTATTACGCCGCGTACGGCGCCGCGATCTACGGGCTCCACGAGCCGGCCGACGTGGGCCTCTATCGCGGCCTCGATCCTCTCAAGGAGTTCATCGCCAACGGCCGGAAGGCAAAGCTCGGCGCCAAGGCCGGTCCGCCCCTCGTGGGCGGGGAGTCCGAGCTGGACACGTTTCGCAGGGAGTACTCGATCCCTCCGTTCGTCCACGCGACGTTCCAGCCGGGACAGACGGTTCACGGCGTCATCGGTCTCGACGGCGGCTCGACCTCGTCGAAGGCCGTGCTCGTCGACGAGGATGGCAACCTCCTCACCAAGCAGTACCAGCTCTCGAAGGGCAATCCGATCGCCGACACCAAGGAGCTGCTGGCCAGGATAAAGGCCTTCGTCCACGACCAGGGCGCCACGCTCGAGGTCCTGGGCTTCGGCGCCACCGGCTATGCCGCCGACGTCCTCGAGGAGTCGGTCTGCGCCGACGTCAACATCGTTGAGACCGTCGCCCACATGATGGCGGCCGTGAAGTACTGCGGCGACGTGGACGTCATCTGCGACATCGGCGGCCAGGACATCAAGGTCCTCTTCATGGTCAACGGCGAGATCCGGAACTTCCGGCTCTCCAACCAGTGCTCCGCCGGAAACGGGATGCTGCTCCAGGCAATGGCCAACCAGTTCGGCCTCCCCGTCACGGAGTACGCGGACGCCGCGTTCAAGGCACCGCTCAGCCCCAAGTTCAGCTACGGCTGCGCGGTCTTCCTCGACGCCGACCGGGTGAATTTCCAGAAAGAGGGCTACTCCAAGGAGGAGCTGCTCGCCGGCCTCGCGATGGTGCTTCCCAAGAACATCTGGCAGTACGTCGTCCAGATCCCGCGCCTCGCCCAGCTCGGGACCCGCTACGTCCTTCAGGGTGGGACGCAGTACAACCTCGCCGCCGTCAAGGCGCAGGTGGACTACATCAAGGCGCGCGTGCCCAACGCGAGCGTCAGGGTCCACCCGCATCCCGGCGAGGCCGGGGCGATCGGCGCCGCAGTGGAAACGCTCCGCGTCGTGAAGCGGCGCGGCAGGTCGACCTTCATCGGCCTCGACGCCGCGATCGCTCTCGGCTTCACGAGCGTGAACGACGAGTCGACCGTGTGTCACTTCTGCCCGAACAACTGCTCGCGGACGTTCATCGACACTCAGACGCCCGACGGACGCACGAGCCGGTACATCGCCGGCTTCAGTTGCGAGAAGGGGACGGTGGAATCGATCGAGGCGCTCCGCGTGCTGGAAAAAAAGCGGAAGGCCAACAAGACCCAGTATCCGAACCTCGTAGACTACGAGGCGCGGCTGGCCTTCCGACACTTCCACACGCCCGCGCCGATCCCGGCGGAAGGCACGCTCATCGACGATATCGAAGTGAAGAGGACGATGCTGGGCGGGGTTCGGAAGAAGCCCGTCCGCCGGATCATCCAGCGGTCGAGTGCGGAGGCCGTCGATCGCCGGAAGAGCCTCCGCATCGGCATTCCGCGCGTGCTCAATATCTATTCCTCCGCGCCCGTGTGGCGGACGTACTTCGAGACGCTGGGGATCAACGACACCAACATCGTCTTCAGCGACTACACCTCCGAGGAGATGTGGGCCGAGGGGTCGAGGTACGGCTCCATCGATCCCTGCTATCCGTCCAAGGTCGCGCAGGCCCACATCCACAACCTGATCTTCAGGAAGCATGAGAAGAAGAAGCTCGACTTCATCTTCTTCCCCTGCATCACGCACATGCCTACGTTCGTCGCCGGCACGATGGACTCGACGAGTTGTCCGATCGTGGCCGGGGCCCCGAAGGTCATGCGCGCGGCGTTCACCAAGGAGGTCGACTTCTTCGCCCGGGCGGGCATCGAGTACGTGGATAGCGCGGTGACGCTCCTCGAGCCTCACTATTTCGCCCGGCAGATGTTCGAGACGTGGGGCCCGCGCCTGGGCGTGACGGAGGACGAGAGCGATCACGCCTGCTGCGAGGGATTCAAGGCACTCCGCCTCTTCGATGAAGAGATGGAGCGTCGCGGTCTCGAGCTGCTCGAGAAGCTCGAGGAGGAGCACAAGGTCGGCGTTCTTTTTCTCGGGCGGCCCTATCACCTCGATCCGGGGCTCCATCACGGCGTGCCCGACGAATACCAGGCGCTCGGCTACCCGATCCTGTCGATGCGGTCGATCCCCAAGGACCCGAAGTGGCTGGCCCGGTTCTTCAAGGACGACCTCGATCGGCAATTTATTACGACGCCGCTGTCGGTACAGGACGTGTGGCCGGAGAACTACTCGACCAACAGCGTCCAGAAGGTCTGGGCCGCCAAATTCGCGGCCCGTCATCCGAACGTCGTGGTGCTCGACCTCTCCAGCTTCAAGTGCGGCCACGACGCGCCGACCTACGGCCTGATCGACAACATCATCAACGCGAGCGGCACGCCCGCGTCGGCGCTGCACGACATCGACGCCAACAAGCCCGGCGGCTCGATCAAGATCCGCGTGAAGACCTACGCGCACACGTTGAAGCGGTTCGAGGAGGATCTCGCCGACGAGGCCGCGAAGCGCGACGAGCTGCAGCGCCGGGTGGCCGAGAAACGTCGCGATCTGCTAGCCGTGCGGCGCGTGCAGCTTCGCGAGGCGGCGCTGGCCGATCCCCGCGCGCGCCGGGAACTGGAAGAGATCGAGGCTGCCTTCTTCGCCTATTCCGAGGAGGACAGCGTCCCTGCGGGATTCACGGAAACCGACCTGGGCCGGCGCGACATCGCGCCTGCGCCGCCCGTGCACGCCATGGTGTTTCTTCGCAAAGCGCCCGTACGCAATTTGGAGGCAGAGCCATGAACGATTCGACGCTGGACTACGAAGACATTGAGCGCGAGCTCAGTGCCTTCGAAGCGGAAGAGCGCCGCAAGCTGGGTCTCGAGGAAGAAAAGGTCGAGCACTGGCACGACCCGAACCCTCAGGCCTTCACGCGCGAAGACCGCGAGACCACGACGCTCCTCCACGGCGGCCTGACGCTTGCCCACGACATGATGATCAGCGCCGCGCTCACGGGGCTCGGGTACAACATCAGGCCCCTCGACTGTCCCGACGTCGAGGCGCTGCGCTTCGGCAAGGAGTTCGGCAACCGCGGCCAGTGCAACCCGACCTACTTCACGGTCGGCAACCTGATCAAGCACCTCACGCACCTGCGTGACCACGAAGGTCTCTCCGTCGAGGAGATCATTCGCCGGTATGTCTTCATCACGGCCGGAGCGTGCGGTCCCTGCCGCTTCGGCACCTACGTCACCGAGTACCGCAAGGCGCTCGTCGATTCGGGCTTCGAGGGCTTCCGCGTCCTCCTCTTCCAGCAGCAGGGGGGCCTACGGCAGGCGACAGGGGAGGCTGTGGGTCTCGAGATCAACCCGGCGTTCGTCAAGACGCTGGTCCAGGCGATCATGGCCGGGGACTGCATCAACCTCGCCGGCTACCGCATTCGTCCCTACGAGACGAACCGCGGCGAGACCGACGCGGCGCTCGAAGAGTGCAAGGCCCTGCTCCGCGAGACGTTCCAACGTCGCGGTAACCTCATCGGCGCACTGCTCCGCTGCCGGCGGCGTCTGAACCAGGTTGCGGTGAACCGGCTGCGGCCGAAGCCCAAGGTGTCGATCATCGGCGAGTTCTGGGCGATGACGACCGAGGGCGACGGCAACCACCGGCTCCAGCGGTTCCTCGAGGACGAGGGCGCGGAGGTCGATATTCAGCCCGTCACCGCGTGGATTCTCTACAACATCTGGGAGCACCAGCACGACACGCGGAAGCGGCTCACGCTGCGCGGCGAGGATGAAGGCGTCGTCGGTCTCAAGGGCAAGGACGGGACGAAGAAGCTGGCGCTGCTCTGGGGCGCGGAGAAAACCGTGCGCGCGCTCTTCAGCGTCTACGCGCGCGCGATCGGGCTCGAGGACTACCACCTGGCGGACATGGACCAGGTGGCGACGATCTCGCACCAGTACTACGACAACCACCTGCGCGGCGGCGAGGGCCATATGGAGGTGGGCAAGCTGATTCAGACGGTGGAGCACCGCAAGGCCCACATGGTGATCAGCATCAAGCCGTTCGGCTGCATGCCCTCGTCGGGCGTGTCGGACGGCGTGCAGTCGCTGATCACGGCGCGCTATCCAGAGGCGATTTTCACCGCCATCGAGACCACCGGCGACGGCGAGGTGAACGTGCAGAGCCGGATCCAGATGGACCTCTTCAAGGCGCGGAAGCGCGCCGCGGAGGAGTTCCGGTCGGCGGTCGAGCGATCGGGGCTCGCCGAGTCTGCGCTGGAGTCGAAGGCGCGCCGCAGGGCGAAGGCGCTGCACCACCCGCCGCACGTCGTGGCGGGCACGGCGGCCAATCAGGTGCTGGAGCTCGCCGGTATCAGGGAGTGGGCGGCCTTTAATGAAGTCTGATGTGATGATCGCGTTGGTCGCCGGTTTGATTTTGATTCCACTGCTCGATCAAGCGCTCAAGCTTCTCGTTCTCCATTGGCTGGGGCGCGGATCGCTCCCGTTGGGTCTGATAGGCAACTTGCAGGTGGTTCGGACCCAGATCTGGCTGGCGCGTGCCGCAGGTCCGAATCTGACGGTGATCTGGACGGCGTGGATATCTGCGGCCTGCGCTCTGGCGATCGCCACCGCTCTGGTCCCTGCGTGCGCTTGGTTCGCGGGGATGCTGCTCGGCGGTTCGCTCAGCCATGCCTTCGAAACCTCGCTGCGGGGCTGCATCTGCGATTACGTATGCCTGCGATTCTGGCCAGCATTCAACCTCGCGGACGTAGCCATCACTGTGGGGACCTTGGGTTTGGCGGTGAATCTGTTCATGGTAATTACAACGACGACGACTTGACCGCGCCGTCATAAAAAGTTGAAGCTTGCTTCTGCATCGTTACTGCGCCCGCATTGAAACCCCGAATTGAGAGATTGCACGACCATTCCAGGATCATCGAAATGGGCGATAACTTAGCCGGCGATCGCGAGGCGGTTGCGCAGGCCGGTGATCAAGTCCGCGTGGCGGGTCCGGCGTTCCCGCGCTACTTCAATATCGGCGGGCATTGGGTCAATTCGTACAAGGTCTTCCTCTGCATTGGTATCTATTCCGGGATCCTGCTTAGTGCCGCCGTGGCAGAACGCTCTGGGATCTCGCCGCTTCGTCTCGGCGCAGGATGCCTGCTCGTCGCCATCCTCGGATTGATCGGTGCACGCGTTTATCACCTGGCAGTTTTCTTCCGGCGTTATTCGAGGGATCGTTTCTGGGCCGAAGCCTGGAACCCGAAACGCGGCGGATTGAGCGTTTTCGGCATCTTGATCGCCGTTCCGTTCTCATGGTTGGTCGCCTCATTGCTTGGGATCCGGCCGGCCGTTTTTTGGGATCATATGAGCATCGGCGTCGTCTTTGGCGGCGCCTGGATCCGCTTCGGCTGTGTGTGCAACGGATGTTGCGGCGGCAAGGAAAGCCACGGCTGGTTTGCGCGCCGCCAGCATGATACGCAAGGCATTTACAAGCGCCGCATTCCAGTTCAATGGCTCGAGATTGGATGGTGGCTATTGGCCGGTCTTGGGCTTATCTGGCTTTGGCCGGCGCGCTTTCCTCCCGGTAGCTATGCCTTGGGCGTTCTGACTTGGTATGGGTTAGGGCGCTTCTGGTTGGAACCGCTGCGCGAGGCGCCGGATCTGGTGTATGGCCGCGTGCGGGTGGATCAGGTCGTGGCGGCGCTGCTCGCGATCGTTGCCGGCGGCGCGCTGCTTCACCTGATGACGGGGACGCTTAATGAGTAACCAGGAACAATTCTATTTGTAGCATCGCGTTTTTCTTACGTGCCGCAGGGAGCTGGACACTTGACCGTTTCTTGACAACCAGAGGAAAAAGCCGTGAAATGAAAAAAAAGGTTAACTTGGTATCGTATCATGGATTGGCTTACCCTGCTCCTTCTCGTCCCGTTGGTTGTCATACCCATCGTTTTTCTTACCGGGTTTGCGGGGGGGTGCAGCTATGACCCAAGAGCACTCGCCCCCCCTCCGATTTAGTGGTCACCGAAGTCCGCAGCGACTCGATCGACCTGGAATGGACGGACAACGACGACAACGGCACCTTCTTTAGGATCGAACGTTCGGAGAACGGCGGCGCGCCTGTGAGTCTCGATCTCCCCGCGACTCCCGGGATGGTCCAGATCCATCATACGGACGACGTGGGCATCAAGGAAAATACGACTTACGAATACCAGGTTTTTGCTTTCAATTTGGAGAACCATTCCCAAGGCTCGAATAAGGCGAGTGCGACCACGCCGGGGATTGCTTTTGAGGCTGCGTTCGACGATAACCAGGGAGGCTGGGCAGACGACTGCATGGTTCAGAGAATCAACGCCGCCGGGAATCTATTTAACAGCGGGACAAAGGTACGAATCACCCTGCGGGGTTCGACGAATATCGCTCTGATAATAGAGAGGGCCTACATCTCCCAAGCGGCCTCCGCGCCGGGGGGAGGGCCGGACGCGGAGGTCGACTCCTTGGCCGGTGATCGGGCTCAAGTGACATTTGGAGGCAATGAGGGCGTCACTTTGGCGGCCGGCGCCTCGGTGCTGTCCGATGAAATAGCCTATCCCTTCGTCCATATCAAGGACCTGATCATCGCCTTTGACATCGGCAATCAAGGCGGTGCCCGCCGCGGGCCTAAGGTCGGGTGCCAGGCGTATCGCAGCGTAAACACGGACCAGGCGGCGACGGCAGACCGATCAAACTTTACGGCTGAAATTGCTGACACGGTATATCTTGTAGAGAAAATAGAAGTTTTCTCCTGATCCCGGTTTGGCAACCTCACGGGTTTGCCTCTGAACCGGCGGCACGAAAAGACAAACAACGGAACGAATCATGGCCAACAACTTAACCGGTGATTACGAGGCGGTCCTGCTGATCCGGGTGTTGAAGATCAACGGCCTCCTCGCGACGTTGCACCAGAAGGGCGCGGACGAGGACGCGTCCCCGACTTTTCCGCACAGCGAGACCGTGCGCGTGGGAGACCCACCCACGATCACACGGCCGGATCTTGGCCAGTATGCCGAGTGGTTCAACCAACTGCTTGCGACCTTGGACCCAAGCCGTGGTGGATCGGACAACGGGGCCTCGAAATTTTCAGCGTACGCACCCCCAGGCGCATCCCGGGTGCTGCATGAGGCCTATGAGGACGTGCAGGCCGCAAGATTCGAGATCATTCATCCTTCTGCCGTCACGGTGCGAGGCACCGCGCGAGTCCAACTCTCCACCCCCTCCATCAGCCTGCCCCCCGGCACCACCTCTGAAGTCACTGTTCACGTCAACGTCCGCGCGCATTACACGCCCGACCCCGGCACGATCGCGCTGCCGGAGCCGGTCCACGGGGAGGTCCGGGTCACCTATTCCGCGACGGTGAAACGCTTGGAGAACCTTGATCCGGCCAAAAATATCCTCGAGATCGAGGTCTCCCAAGACGATGGCAAGATCCAGTTCCACCCGGCCGCAGGAATCAATTTAAGTCCCTTTGAGTTTTCCCAGCTTCTGGCCCAGATCCGGAGGGTGCTGCGCGAAGGCTTTGAGCCGGTCAATGTGGAGCTGCCGGCAGATTTTCGCTTTCTGCAATTCAAAGAGCTTAACGGTGGCCAGGTGCTCGCCCTGCCCACCCAACTGACCGAGGGTGTTGGGCCTCCGGCCGGGGCACTCGGCACGGTCACCAACAATTTCCTCGATGCCGATTTCTCCATCGCCATCAGCAAGGAATACGTGGAAGCACGGCTGCAGCGCACCCTCGACGAGTTCAGTCAGTTCCGGCTGGACCAACCGGTGCGAATACCAATACCTTTTGATGGCAGTTTTACCCTTACCACCTACCACGTTTCCGTCACCAGCCCACCGGAGCTGGAGTGGAAGGAGGGCTTAATCGACCTGATCATCAAAGCGAGGGCGACCGCTTCCTTGGCACCCGACTACGACGTCACCATCCGACAGGGACTCACCCTGGTGCTGAATTCTTCGCTTCAGAGCGTTTCCCTCGGTGCTTCCAATAACGACCTAACGGTTTCCCTCTCCGGGTTCGGCACTCGTTTCTTGGGTTTCGTGAGGGACCGTATCCGTGACGCCATCATTCCCGAGCGCGATGCTGCGCTACACCCTCCTCCACCGGAAGTGCCGCCCGAGAGCATGATCAATGACGAGCTGAACCGCGCCCGGGCCCGGCTCAACGATGCCTTGAAAAGCTTTGACGATTTCACCCGCGCGGAATACGGCCGCTTGGACGTCACGCCCGACGGTTTGATTCTGCATGGCGGCCTTTTCTCGCAATTTCGCCGTCCGCCCGTGGTGGAATTCGAGGAAACGAGCGATGGCAGCGCGTTCACCGCGCTCAAAAGCTGGATCCCCGGGGGGCGGATCGATCGCTTCGAGTGGTCGTGGATCATGCAGAATATGTTGACACCTTGGGGAGACCATTTGGAGGCCAGCAGTGACGAACATCGGTTCATTCTTCCGAAGCCGCTGCCCCAACCGGGACCCTTCGCTGAGGTGCTCGGGGACGTTTGTCTGCGCATTCACGGCATCCAGGTCGATCAAAATGGATTTGCCTTGCCATTCGCGGCCGGCGAATCCTGCTCGGTCAGCACACCCGAAGTGAACTGGCGAATGCCGGCCTGGGCGGAGACCATGACCGTGCCGGTCTGGCTTCCCGACACCCCTGCCGACGGGATTCTGGAGGACGCCATCGCGGGGCATGTCAATGTGCTGGCTCATTCCCGTCCCAGCCGCGATCCCGGCACCAACTCCCTGGTCCATTTTGCCGATCCGCGCATGGATAAACCCTTGGATGCGCTGGGCCAGGCGCTGGCGCGTTCCCGGAAAGGCAACGCGCCGCTTTTGATCATCGTCGTGCTCGCTTCGGGAACCCTCACAGGGCGCCGCCGGGAGGTGGAAGCACAGCTTGGCTCACTGGGCGAAAGTTTCCGAGGACGATTGCTCCTGACGGAGGATTACACCGGCGGCTGGAGGCGGACCTTCGACACCGAGCGCGCACCCTCGACCTACCTCATGAATGCCCGCGGCGAGTTCGTTTTTGAACAGGAGGGCGTGCTGGACACGGAGGCCTTGGCCGCCGCGCTCGACGAACATTTCACTTCCGGCCGGGCACCGCGTGCCCGCCGCCTCAGCCTGACGGCCTCGCCCGGCGAGCGCGCCCCACGCGCCCTGTTCACGGATGACCGGGGCCAACAACTCGCCCTGCGTAAGCTGCGCGGCCATCCGATCTTACTCTATTTCTGGCAATTGTGGTCCGCCCCTTCCATACGAGAGCTGCAGCGGCTGCAGAGCCTGCAAGAGAAGAGCGGCGAGCGCGCCCCGGTGATCGTGGCGGTGAGCGGCGACAAGGACTGCGAGGTGCTCTTTGAAGTGCGGCGCAAATACAAATTGACTTTCGCATTGGTGCACGATTCGGACGGGTTCATTGCCCGGAGTTACGGGGTGTACTGCTGGCCCACGACTGTATCCATTGGTCCGGATGGGTTCGTGGACGGCGTGCAGCTCGGGATCGCCCGCGAGCGCCGGATCGACGCGGGCGCGGAATAGCTGCCCGCAACACTGTGGCCGTCCCCGATTCGGTTCTGAACGATGCTAATGGCTCAGCGAAATCCGATTGAAATTTTAAACAAGCACGGTCGGCTGCAGCTGACTTTATGCGCAGGTGATATCGCTACCGGCGGCGGGCTGTTCCTCCTCATGAGGGGGACGATTAGTGAACGACGGAACTCTATCTGTAGCGCCGCATTTTTTTTACCACCTAAAACCGGCACTTCCGGACCCGTGACCAATTCTTGACAATCAGAGGAAGAAGCCGTGAAATGGAAAAAAAGCGGCTGTACTTATCATGGAGTGGGCTATCCACTTCGCTCTCGTAATGTCATACTGGCCCCATGCGAGAGGAACCCCGGAGTCCGGTCCCCGGTGTCGATTACCCGCGCACGCTGGTTGAGTTCGAAGAGTGGTTTCTTCTGAGGAAGCCTGTGTCGAATACCTGCGGCGCTTGCGCTGGGGCGATGGGTTTCGATGCCCCGCCTGTGGCGGGGAGAAGGTGTGGCCCACTGGGAGAGGTCAGCTTCGGTGCGCTGCCTGTCAGCGCCAGACTTCGCCAATCTCCGGCACGATCTTCCAAGGCACCCGGGCACCCCTTCGGTTGTGGTACCTGGCGATGTGGCACGTCACCAACCAAAAGCTTGGCGCCAGTGCGCTGGGGCTTCAACGGGTCCTGGGTCTTGGTAGCTATCAGACGGCGTGGGCGTGGCTCCACAAGATAAGACGCGCCATGGTCCGGCCAGGGCGCGAGAGGCTCAGCGGTCTCGTGGAGGTCGATGAGACCTACGTCGGTGGTCTTGAGGAGGGGGTACGTGGCCGGCAGACTGAGAAGAAGGCCATCGTTGTGATTGCCGTCGAGATCCGCTTGCCGAAGGGATTCGGACGAGTTCGGCTGGGACGGGTTCCCGTTTGCGGGGTGCAATCCTATTTTGCTGAGTTCGAAGAAGGCTCGAATCCGGCGAGTGCGACCACCCTGGGTTGGGAGACGGCTTTTGAGGCCGTGCTCAACGCTAACCAGGAAAATTGGGCAGACGACTGCATGGTTCAAAGAATCAACGCCGCCGGGAATCTCTTCAATAGCGGGACAAAGGTACGAATCACCCTGCGGGGCTCCACGAATAACGCTCTGATGATAAAGAAGGCTTACATCTCCCAGGCGGCGTCCCCGCCGGACGCGGGGGTGAATTCGGAGGTGGACTCCTTGGCCAGTGACCCGCCCATGACCGGGAGTTTGACTCAAGGGCACTTCGATAAATTCGTTTCCAGTGGTAGCTAACCGTGAATAACCAAGGATGATTAAAGGCTGGTTAGTGGTGTTTTGTACACGGCTACCGCTTGCCTTATAGGATGCCGTTTACCATCGCTGCTTTAGGTTGCGT
>JBIMKD010000392.1:0-10932 GCA_043673815.1 Chromatiales bacterium | reverse complement strand
CCGGGAAACCAGGCGGCCAACAGAGAACACCAACTTCGACCTCACCGGCGGTAAGACCTCGGTCTACTCTCCGACCACGATATATCGACACAAAAGCGCACTTGCTGCGACGCATAAACAAATATATCGTGGTCTGTCCCCTAATGCCTAATCCGCGAGCAACCATTCCCGTATGGCGGCGATTTGGTCCGGCGTCGTGAGCGCGGGCACGTGACCGATGCCGCTGAACTCGACGAGGTCAGCCCGCGGCCCCCGGCACGTCATTTGCCCTGCCACCGCGTGGGTCAGGACATCGGATTCCGTGCCGCGTAGGACGCGAACGGCACAACGCACCGCGTCCCAGACGCGCCAGAGATCTGCCGGACCTTGGAGCTTTTGCCGCAAGCCCTCGCCGATGCGCGGATCGTAATGCAGCCGATACTCGCCCTCTCCGATCCGTTTCGCACCGTGCTGCGCCATGTGCGCCCACACGTCCTCGCTCAAAAGCCCGAAGGGCGCATGGATTGCCTTGAAATAGTTTTTAACGCCATCCAGGTCGGGGAAGTGCGGGTCCCGACCGACATAGGTCGCCATCCGTTCCAAGGCGGGTCCGGGGATCTCGGGCCCGATATCGTTTAAGACCATTTTGCGGATTGGACAGTGCTCGCGAGCAGCGAGGCACATCCCCATTAATCCTCCCATGGAGGTGCCTACCCAGTCGATCGCGGTGACGTGAAGATACCCGAGGAGTACGGCGATATCGTTAAGATAAACGGAATACGCGTAGTCGTTGTAATCTTTCAGCCAGTCGCTGAGACCCCGACCGGGCATGTCCGGGCAAATTACGCGATAGGTATCGCAAAGCGCTTGCGCGAGCCAGTCGAAATCGCGCCCGTTGCGCGTTAAGCCATGCACACAGATCACAACGCGTGGGTTCGCGGGATCGCCCCAATCGGTGTAGTGCATCCGATGGAGACTCTGAGAATCGAGGCCGAGGACGTAGTTGGAATGCATGCGACTACTTGGTTGGGCTAAAGAAGGGTAAACGCTTTTTTTCGCCGCGAGAGAGCGCATGGGTGCGCTCGTGGGTTGTCAAAGACGCGAGCCCAAGGTGTAGAGTGGCGCCTTCGAAGGTTTCGCGTATGTCATCGGACTGGTACTCCGGAACGATGCGACCCGCCCGCGGCTGTAACGCAATCGTCTCCGCGCGACGAGTCAAACGATCGACGAAGCGATTGGCATTGAGCGGCTGATCAAGAGCAATATGGTCGTGGATCTGTTGCAGGCGCTGTAGAGATCTGACAGTCCAATTCGCCCTCATTCAGGAAGGCCGAATTGCTTACGCACAATAGCATTGTCGGTAACACGGTTCGCCTCTCTATCGCGTAGTCCTTCTTCGATGTCCTGCATCACGGAGGCTTCGTAGGCCAAATCCTTCCAGTCGGCTGTCTCCGGCAATTGGTCGACCAAGGCATGGGCGCGGCGTTTAAAAGACTGTTCAGTCGGGTTCATAACAAACTCTCTATGAGAAGACTATAAAAGTCTACTATACTTCCGGCCCCGTGAGCTGCCGCCGCTCGCTGCACGACTTCCCCCGGGGAAAAAATAGCCCTTTTCCGTAACGTGCCAACGAACCCCCTTTGCCGCAATTGGTTAGCAGAACTGCAGTGAGTGATATGACCTACCGGCTTGGGCCCGATTTCGCCCAAACGCAGGATCGCGATGATCCGCTGGCGCGCTTCCGCGCGGAGTTCCATCTCCCGAAACAGGCGAACGGCGCCGATGAGATCTATTTATGCGGGAATTCGCTGGGGCTGCAGCCGCGGCGCACCCAGGCGTATGTGATCGAGGAGCTGGACAAATGGCGGCAGTTTGGGGTTCGGGGTCATTTTGAATCCCGCTATCCCTGGATGCCGTATCATGAGTTTCTGACCGCGGAGACGGCCGGGCTCGTCGGGGCCGAGCCGCGCGAAGTCGTGACGATGAACTCGCTCACCGTCAACCTGCACCTGATGATGGCGAGCTTCTACCGCCCGAGCGCCGAGCGGCACAAGATCCTGATCGAGAAAAACGCCTTTCCCTCCGATCATTACGCGGTCGAATCACAGATCCGGTTCCACGGCTTCGATCCCGCCCGGTCGCTGCTCTTGGCCACGCCGAGACCCGGTGAGGAATGCCTCCGACTGGAAGATATGGCGGACTTGATCGAGCGCGAAGGCCAGGGAATCGCATTGATACTATTGCCCGGGGTCCAGTATTACACCGGCCAGGTGCTCGATATGGCCGAGATCACAAGGCTCGGTCATCGGCAAGGCTGCGTGGCCGGTTTCGACCTCGCGCACGCGGCTGGGAATATCCCCTTGAAACTTCACGAGTGGGGCTGCGATTTCGCCTGTTGGTGTAGCTATAAATACCTCAACGCGGGACCCGGCTCGGTGGCCGGCTGCTTTGTCCATGCGCGCCACGCCGAGCGTTTCGATCTGCCGCGCCTCAAGGGCTGGTGGGGCCATGACAAATTCACGCGGTTTCAGATGGACACCGAGTTCCGGCCCATCCCCGGCGCCGAAGGCTGGCAACTCAGCAATCCGCCGATCCTCTCCCTGGCCGCGATGCGCGCCTCGCTCGCGCTCTTTAGCGAGGCCGGCGGCATGGGACCGCTGCGAAAAAAGTCGGAGGCGCTTACGGGGTACCTCGAGTTTCTCTTGGAAGCCACTCTCACGGATCAAATCGAGATCATCACCCCGCGTGAGCCTTCCCGGCGTGGCTGCCAGCTCTCGCTGAAGGTCAAAGCGACCCACGGAAGGCACTTGTTTGAAAAAATCACCGCGGCCGGTGTCACCTGCGATTGGCGCGAGCCCGATGTGATCCGCGTAGCCCCGGTACCGCTTTATAACCGCTATGAAGAGATCTACCGGTTCGTCGAAATTCTACGCAAACATATTTAAAATTACGGGCACCTCTTCAAGGTCCCTGTCCCTCCAGGACAGGTACTGTCTTTTTCTCCCTCTCCCTCCGGGAGAAGGTTGGGGTGAGGGATTTGAGTCCCTCATCCTAACCTTCTCCCGGAGGGAGAAGGGACTCCCAGACTCGTTGAAGTGGGCCTGTACGGCATTGGATATGTGATAATCTAAAGGAGAGCTTCTAACATGCGATCGAAGCGGATTACGGTGATCGGTGCCGGCCCGGCGGGCGCGTTGCTCAGCATTTACCTGGCGCGGCGCGGTTATGAGGTCACCGCGTACGAACGCCGTCTCGATCTGCGGCGGGTCCAGATCCCGGCGGGGCGATCCATCAATCTCGCGCTCGCCAATCGTGGTATGCACGCGCTCGCCGAGGTCGGGCTCACGGACCGTTTCATGCCGCTCTTGATCCCCATGCGCGGCCGCATGGTCCACGCCGAAGGCGGAACGCCCGAGCTCCAACCCTACGGGCACAAACCCCACGAGGTGATCCACTCGGTGTCGCGCGGCGGGCTCACCGCACTCCTCATGGAGGCCGCCGAGGCGACCGGCCGGGTCGCGATCCGTTTCAATCACACCTGCCAGGGCGTTGATCTTGAACGCCGCCGGCTGCGCCTGCGGGATGACGGCAATGAATTTGAGATCGACTTCGATCGGATCATCGGCTGTGATGGGATACAGTCTCGGATCCGTCAGGCCATTCTCCAGTCGGCCTCGGGCCGTTGCGATGAGGAACCGCTCGCCCATGGTTACAAGGAATTGAGCATCCCCGCGGGCGAAAATCAAAGCTTCCGCATGGAAGCCAACGCCTTGCATATCTGGCCGCGCGGCGATCATATGCTGATCGCGCTTCCGAACCTCGGCGGCGGCTTCACGGCCACCCTGTTCTTGTCTCTGGAAGGAGATCCGAGTTTCGCGGCGCTCTGCGACGGGGCGCGATTGCGTGCGTTTTTCCATCAACAGTTCCCCGATGCCCTCGCCCTCATGCCGCGGCTCGCTAGAGAGTTCTTCCATCACCCGACCGGCAGGCTGAGCACCATTCGCACCCGTCCGTGGCATTTCCGGGATGAGGCGCTGATCCTGGGCGATGCCGCGCACGCCATCGTGCCCTTTCACGGTCAGGGGATGAACTGCGCGTTCGAGGACTGCAGCGCCCTCAACGACTGCCTGGCGCGGTCGGGTGAAGATTGGGACACCGCCCTTGCCGAGTTCGAGGACATGCGTAAACCCAATGCCGACGCCATCGCGGACCTGTCTCTCGAGAACTACCTGGAGATGCGCAGCAGTGTGCGCGATCCGAGATTTCAGTTACAAAAGGAGCTCGCATGGCGGCTGGAGGAGCGCTATCCGGATCGCTTCATTCCCCGCTATTCAATGGTCATGTTCCACCGTATTCCCTACGCCGAGGCCAAACGCCGCGGCGCCATCCAAGACGAGATATTGGACGCGCTCACCGCGAACAGCCACGACTTGGACCATGTGGATTATGCCTATGCCGATCGGTTGATTAACGAAAGATTGGGTGTGAGCTGTGAATGAATATAGCCACACATATGTGATCTTGAAGCATTTCGTTAAACTCCCTCTCCCTCCGGGAGAGGGTTGGGGTGAGGGGATTAGAATAAGGATAACTCATTGTTTCATATCCCCTCATCCTAACCTTCTCCCGGAGGGAGAAGGGACTTTTCATTTAGTCGTAGTGGTTTTGTTCAACATTTGGGCGGTAAAAATCTACTGCGTCGCCCGCCCGCGTCGTTGCACGCCGTGCGCCTCGCGGGCGGACTTGCTCGCTACCATTTCTTCACAAGCTCTGACATGAAACCTCCGAGCCATCTGGGTGATGAAGATCTGAGCCCGTTATTGTCGGAACTGGCGGCGCAGATCGACGGCGAGGTGCACGCGGACTCCGTCACGCGCATGCTCTATGCGGTCGATGCTTCACCCTACCAAGAGCTGCCGCTCGCCGCCGTGCGGCCGCGGCACGGCGCGGACTGTGCGGCTATCGTGGGCTTCGCCGCGCGCCATCGTATCCCGCTCATCCCGCGCGCCGCGGGGACGAGCCTCGCGGGCCAGTGCGTCGGCAACGGTCTCGTTGTCGATGTCTCGCGCTCTATGACCGACATCTTGGAGATCGATTGCGAGCGGCGCCGCGCGCGGGTGCAGCCGGGGGTGATACTGGAGGACCTCAACGACGCTCTCGCACCCAACGGGCTCATGTTCGGGCCGGACACCTCCACCGCCAACCGCTGCATGATCGGCGGGATGATCGGCAACAACGCCTGTGGCTCCCACTCCATCCTCTACGGCACCACGCGCGATCACGTACTGGAAGTCGAGGCGGTTCTTGGCGATGGGAGCGTCACGCGTTTTGGTCCGCTGAATAAGAATGCATTGCAGGCTAAGCTGGATCTCGGCACGCTGGAAGGCCGCATCTACCGCGAGGTATTCCACGCCGTCGATGACCACCGTACTTTGATCCTGGATCGTTACCCCGGTCCGGACGTGCTCCGGCGCAATACCGGCTATGCCTTGGATGTCTTGGCGCGCAGCCAGCCCTGGGCCGCCGGGGGACCGGAGTTCAACCTGGCCCCGTTTCTGTGCGGCAGCGAGGGCACCTTGGCGATCATCACCGAGGCCGCGCTCAATCTCGTGACCAAGCCGGCGTCTAGGCTACTGGTCTGCGCCCACTTCGATTCCCTCGACGGCGCGCTGCGCGCTACCCTGGTGGCCGTGCGCCATCAGCCGGCGGCGGTCGAGCTTATCGACCGACATGTCCTGGAAGCGACCCGCGGCCACCTCGAACAACGCCATAACCGCTTCTGGATCGAGGGCGATCCGGTAGCGGTTTTGATCATCGAGCTATGCGGCGCTGACACCCAGGAGGCAGAGCAGCGCGCGAGCGATCTCGTTAACGACCTTCAACGCATCGGGTACGCGTTTCCGGTGGTGGGTCCACCGCGCATGAGCCAGGTCTGGGAGTTGCGTGCGGCCGGTCTTGGCCTGCTCATGGGCGTGCCCGGGGATATGAAGGCGGTGACCGTGATCGAGGATACGGCGGTGGCGGTGGCTGAGCTCCCGGAGTATGTGCGCCGCATCCAAGCATTGATGGAGAAATACCAGACGCGTTGCGTCTACTACGGCCATGCCTCGGTGGGTCTATTGCATTTACGCCCCGAGCTTAATCTCAAGAAACCCGAAGGGATCGAGAAATTCAAAGCGCTCGCCGCCGAAGTCGCGGATCTGGTCGCGGAGCTCGGCGGATCGCTCTCCGGGGAGCATGGCGATGGACGGCTGCGCGGGCCGTTCGTGGCGCGCATGTTGGGGAAAGAGATCTATGAGATCCTGTGCCGGATCAAATCCGTCTTCGATCCCCTGGGGATCCTCAACCCGCACAAGGTGACGGATGCGCTCCCGATCGACCGGGACCTGCGCGTCAAGGCCACGCGCGCCGAGATCCCGGTTTATTTCGACTGGAGCGCGGATCAAGGATTCTTTGGCGCCGCGGAAAAATGCAACGGGGCGGGCGCCTGCCGGAAGCGCGCCGGGCGCGGCACGATGTGTCCCTCCTACATGGCGACCTTGGAGGAGAAGCACAGCACCCGCGGACGCGCCAACGTGTTCCGCCAGGTACTAAGCTCGCCCGATCCGCTTGCCGGCCTCACCAGCGCGGAGCTGCATGGGGTGTTGGATCTCTGTCTCGCGTGCAAGGGGTGCAAATCGGAGTGCCCGGCGGCCGTCGATATGGCGCGCATGAAGGCCGAGTTCCTGCAGCACTATCAGGATCGCCACGGTGTGCCGCTGCGGGCGCGCGTCTTGGGCGGATTCGGACGGCTCAACCGGATGGCGGCCGGTTTCCCGGACGCGGCCACGGCGGTGATCAATCACACCTGGGTCAAACGGCTCCTCGGAATCCACGCAGAGCGCCGGATCCCGGCCCTCGCCCGGCAGACCTTTAGCCGCTGGTTTAGCACCCGCGAGCCGCGGGCATCGAGCGGCGCGGGTCGTGACGTGCTGCTGTTCAACGATCTGTTCACCGAATTCCATGAGCCCGAGATCGGCATTGCCGCCGTGGGTTTTCTCGAACGCGCGGGCTATCGAGTCGGTCTCACGCGAGGAATCGAATCCGGCCGCGTTCAGATCAGTCAGGGCTTCTTGCGTCAGGCTAAGGGGATCCTTAACCGATCCATCGCTTGGCTTTATCCCCACGCGGCACAAGGCACCGCGATCCTGGGCCTGGAGCCTTCGGAGATCCTCACCTTCCGCGACGAGGCGCCCGATCTAGTGGCGAGCCGCCTGCGCGCGCAGGCTCGGACGGTTGCGGGGCGGACCCTGCTCTTCGAGGAATTCGTGGCCGGGGAGTCGCGGGCAGGCAAGCTCGGCGCGCTAGCCTTCAATCAGAACCCCTGCCTCATTCTGGTCCATGGCCACTGTCACCAGAAGGCGCTCACCGGCATGCAGCCGCTCCTCGATGCGCTCGCGATCCTGCCGCATGCTGAGGTCGAGATCATTCCCTCCGGTTGTTGCGGCATGGCCGGCGCCTTTGGCTACGAGCGCGAGCATTACGAGGTGTCGATGCGGATCGGCGAGCTGGTGCTATTTCCAGCGGTCCGCGGCGCTGCCCCGGAGACCTTGATTGTCGCGCCCGGCACCAGTTGCCGCCATCAGATCGCCGACGGCACCGGCCGGCGGGCCTACCACCCGGCCGAGCTGCTGTGGCAGCGGCAGGTCATCGAGAAGCAGAACTAGTGGATGGCTCGAATAGCGGTCTTGCTCATGCTCGCGCTCTTCTCCGAGTTACTTCTTAGACGCCTCCAAAACCGCCTGAATCTGCTCCCTTAAGCTCGCGCTAAACTCCTGCGGCTTCTCCAGCATAATGAAATGCCCCACGTCGTCTATTTCGACAGCGTCGAAGTCGGCATACCTGCGGTTGACCTCCACGTTCGTTTTCGGCGAATCGGTGCTATACGGCAGGGCGTTGATGTTCCGGATGGGAACATTCGCCGTCCGCATCACTTTCTTGAGTTCCAGAGTCGGAAAGCTTCGAAAGAGCGGAATGCAAACCTTTGGCTCGCACGAGGTCGCCGCCTGGTCCGCTGTCCACGTCACGACCTTAGGGTCGGCTTTTGGGGCGAACATGGATGGGATGAACTCGCGTACCGCCTTAGCGTAATCAACTTCCATTTGGGAGGCAGCGTTCTCGAACATTGCCTTCGGATATTGCATCTCAACGTTATGCAGGTTGTCGACGCCCACGATGCCGCGCACGCGCTGCGGCCTCAGCCGCGCGACCTCGAGCGCGATCGGCCCCCCCATGGAGCTCCCGACGAGAATGGCGTTCTTTACATGTAGATGATCCATGACAGCGGCGACGTCCTCTGCCATCGCATTGACCGTGATCGGCGGGCTCGTGCCGGCCTTGGAGTCGCCGTGTCCCGGCAGGTCGATCAGGACAAGGCGATGGTCTTTCGAGAACTCACTTAGGGGATTCTTCCAGTAGTGGCGGTTGCAAGACCAGCAGTGGATGAAAACGAGAGTTGGGGCGCCGGAGCCAAGGTCGTCGTAGACGATAAGGCTTCCGTCTTTCACTTTGAGCTCACCTGTCGTCGCCCCCTTCCCTTGCTGCTCGCAGCCGATGGCGAACAGGGAGAAGACCAGACAAGCAGTGATTGAGAACAAGGCGATGCGACTTTTCATAAAAAATCCTCCCGACATCACGCCCGCTTTCCGGCGCCGAAGCGCTACCAACCGCGAAGAGTCCTGCGAGCACGACCGTTGCAAAAATTTTTTGCGAGTTCATAAATCGGCTCGCTCTCCAAAGAAGATAGCTCATTGCGGGAAAAAACGCTTCGAAACCGGCGGCTCAGGCCGACTAATATCCCGGAAGTCCCCTTACCCAGGACATGCGTGATTGACACCCCGCAGCTTAAGCAGTACCTTCACTTTTGAGAAAAAGGACGTCCAAAAATCCTATGGATCCCAAGCTGACCGCGCACGATTTGAGTTGGTTGAAAAAGCTGGATACCGACAGCCCAATCAAGCCTGAAGTGCCAGAATCCATCGCAGCGCGGCTGGTCGAGCACGGGCTTGCGATCAAGCTGGTCGAAGGTGGATTGCAATTGACGACGCTTGGACGCGAGCAATTGGCGGACAGCGGCGGTACCAAGGAATCGTAGCATGCGCGTGATTCTACAGATTATGGCCCTTGGTTTCGCCATTGCCGGCACGGGTCTTTCAGCGTCGGCTGCCGAGACCACCCTTCCGCCAGTACTAACTCGGTAGGATGCGGTACGCAGGAACCGCATCGTGCGCGATTGATGCGGTTCGCTCCGCTTACCACATCCTATGCGCTACGGACCGCGTCGATTCGTGAGTGCGTCCTAACAGGACGGGTCTCCGCTCAGGCTATTTGCCTCGCAACGACCCAGCGTCACGCGCTGGACGTCTGGCGCTAATCGATTCAGCACTAATCTAAGCTCATCAGCAATCGCGCTCACTTCGCTGTCATTGCGTGGTTTCTTCCACTCCTTCGTCGCGGAATAACTCATGAAATAGTCGCGTACGCTTTTACTCAGCAGTGCCAGCGCACCAAGGCCGCTAGTCGCGTAGAGCGCGGCTGCGTACGATCTCGTTCGATTCTGCCATCCGCTTCCGGTTCTCAAACTTTTTCCACATTCCCGCATTCGTCATGCGCATCATCACGCTCAACTGCAACGGCATTCGGTCCGCCGCCCGCAAAGGACTGTTCGACTGGCTATGCAAGCAGCGGGCGGACGTGCTGTGCTTGCAGGAAACCAAAGCGCAGAGCACCGACCTTACCGATCCCGTGTTTTTTCCCAAAGGCTGGCACGTCTATTTCAACGACGCGCAGAAGAAGGGCTATGCTGGGGTTGCGCTCTATTGCCGACAGAAACCCGACGAGGTCCTGAACCAGCTCAAGGCTGCGGAGTTCGATGCGGAAGGCCGTTACCTCGAAGCGCGATTCGGCCAGCTCTCGGTGATTTCGCTGTACCTGCCGTCCGGCTCGGCAGGGCCTGAGCGACAGGCGAGCAAGGACCGCTTCCTTAAATTCTTCCAGCCCAAGCTGCGCGAGTGGATCAAGTGCGGGCGCGAACTCATCGTGTGCGGCGACTGGAACATCGCGCACAAGGAAATTGATCTCAAGAACTGGAAGGCCAACCAGAAATATTCCGGCTTTCTGCCGCATGAACGCGCATGGCTGGATGTGGCGTTTAGCCCCGAACCGAAAGGGCTCGGCTGGGTGGACGCCTACCGTGTGCTGCACCCGGAGCACACCGGAGAGGCCTACACCTGGTGGAGCAACCGCGGAGCGGCCTGGGCCAAGAACGTGGGTTGGCGCATTGACTACCAGTTTGTGACGCCGGCCCTGCGGAACAAAGTGCGCAAGGCCTCGATCTACAAGGCGGAGCGGTTCTCCGACCACGCACCTTTGATCATGGACTATGAGCTCTAAGCCGACGCGGCATGGGCCGGGCTGGCTGGAGGTTGGGCGCGCATTCGCGCGTCCTAAAGTTGCGGTGATGCTGGCCCTGGGCTTTGCGTCAGGGCTGCCGTTTCTGCTGGTGGGAAACACGCTGGGATTCTGGTTACGCGAAGAGGGCGTTGCGCTGTCCGCGATCGGGTTTCTGTCCTGGGTGGGGCTTGCTTACTCGCTCAAGTTTTTATGGGCGCCCCTTATCGACAAGGCTGACGCACCGCTGCTCGGCCGCCTTCTCGGCCGCCGGCGCGGATGGATTGTCGCCGCGCAGATCGCGGTCATGGCCAGCCTCGCAGGCATGGCCATTGTCCGGCCCGGCGGCGGGCTCGCGGCTTTCGCAGTACTGTCGTTGATCGCGGCGTTCGCCTCTTCAACCCAAGATATTGTGATTGACGCCTGGCGCATCGAAAGCGCAGACGGCGACGAGGAGCTGGCGCTGCTCACCGCGGCCCATCAACTGGGCTACCGAGCGGCCTTGCTGACGACCGAAGCGCTGAT
>JBIMKD010000391.1:0-6143 GCA_043673815.1 Chromatiales bacterium | reverse complement strand
ATCGTAAACGCGAGATAGGGACATTCCGAGCTGTTGCAGCGCTTGCTCCAGATCCGGGCCGGAATAGCGGTACTTCTGAAGCACCGCATAGGCTTCGGCAAGGAGATTACCGTAGTACAAAGTGCGTCCGAGCGACGACATCTCATCCGCAGCGCTGGCGGACGCCTGATCTTCAAGTGCCTGCACATATACCTGAGGAAAATTCCAATATTCTGCAACAAATCGCGACAGTTTAAACGCATATTGCCGTACGATTTGATTAACCACCGCGGCGCGCGGAGAAACGGACGAACCGGTGGCCCGGAACGCAACGCACAGAAGCTTGAATATTACCAACTTGCCAACGTCGTGGGTCAGTCCGATAAAGGCCGCATCATTCGCATCCACTTGGTTTTCGTATGCCAACTCGGCACATGCTTGCGCACAATCACGTGCATGGTCCCACAGAGGTTTGCCAATCAGTTGAACAAATATCGGTTTAATTGGAATAGTGGGCCGAAGCATTACCTTTGTTAATACCGATCTTAGCGTGTCCGGCGCAAGTTCTTCTAATGCTTGATTGGGATTGGAAATCGGTTTCGCGGAGCCCTTGCGCGAGCCCTCGTTTGCAAAACGAATAATTTCCGCCGCCACCGCGGGGTCTTGCATGGCGAAGGGATAAACACGGTCGACGGTAAATGGCGCTTCGTTGAGCTTGGGAAGAAGCGCGCTTACCGTCGCCGGCATCAGAGGTAAGCTGTCTAATGGATATTCACCGTCCAGGACGCTGCGTACTTTTTGTTGCAGATAATGCTCCACGCGGTTGAGTGCCTGATCGGCTTCACTGTCGGATTCAGTAAAAAGGCCGTTCACGGCTTCGGCCAATTCCTCGTAATTGGTGGCAGTGCGCGCTATGATGTTTTCGGTTGACCCTGTCATTTAGGTACACCTGCCAGGAATAAGATAGGGACCAACATGGGGTCCAGGGGCGAGCATCAGCATCCTATCGGCGCTGATTTTTGGACCTTTAGCAATGAGCGTTTGGATGCTTAGATTTGCTTCCCGCGGTAAGAGCGCGAGAACCGTGGCGGTGCGGTTTTATAA
This sequence comes from Chromatiales bacterium, assembly GCA_043673815.1. Classification (GTDB taxonomy): domain Bacteria; phylum Pseudomonadota; class Gammaproteobacteria; order JACCXJ01; family JACCXJ01; genus USCg-Taylor. Next base: position 5,060 of record JBIMKD010000391.1, on the reverse strand, counting down.
TGAGGGAGAAGCGTAGGTCTTCCCTTTGGGCGTTCCACGGGATTGCCTGCCCGCTGGCGTAATCGAAGTTGATGAGGGGGGTTATTGAGCCTTTACCGCCTCCAATAGGTAGACGGCTTCGTTACTAGCAACCTCGGCGCTGCAAGTTGCGCCAGGCGGGAAAAACAAGCAGTCGCCAGGGCATAATTCCATGGATTGACCGTCAAGTGTGAGACGAAGTCGACCACGCACGACCGCGTGGACCGAATCGATATCGGGACAATGATCCGAAATCTTGGAATCGGGCTCATATCTATTCGTCCGACCTTGGTAGCCGCGAAGCGCGAGTTTCTTGACGACGCCTTCTTCGGACGGTTGTCCGTCTGTACGGTTGTCCCAGCGTTCCAGCATAAGGTTTTGTAAAGCTCGATAACATACAACCCGATTGCCACCCTGAAACCTGGCTTCATAGAGCGCGGTATCGACGTACTCGATCAAGTCGTTCGGGTTTCGGGACCGCGATGGGATCACTGTCGCGACGCCGGTATGGATCGTTACGATCGCTCCCGGATCTAAAGCGGCATGGATAACCCTTTGCGTTTCCACCTCGCGCCGCAAACTCTCCGCGATACGGCTTGCACTTGCCGTGTCGGCTCCCGGCAGCAGGATACTGAATCGTGTACCATCGTGACGAGCTGCCACGTCTCCCGCCCGTCGAGAGAAATTTCGTATGATACCGGCTATTCGCCGCAGGCACTTCGCGCCTTGGGTCGATCGGTAAAAGTCCCGATTCCGTTCGCCATCGTCGAGATCGAACCTGATCAAAGAGAGCGGTTTCATGTCGCGCATCAGGCGCGGCCATTCCGTAGCGAGGATTTCCGTGAAATGGCGGGTATTGAGCAAACCCGTGACGGAACATTTGGTTGAGATGTGGACTAAAGTTCCGGCTAAGGCCCTGGCTTTTAGCTGCGATGACTCCAAGACAGCCGTCGTCCGCTGCAATTCCGAAGCCGTGCGTTCTTGTTGTTCCGCATGGGTCTTGATCGCAATGTTTAGCTTACTGACTTGCTCTTTGCGGTTATCGACGTCATTGAGCAAAAGCCTGCCTTCTTCGCGGGCCCGCCAGTAAGCAAATAGCGTCTCATTCAAGCGGCGCGAAGCAATAAGCAACGTCGCTGTGTATATTACCAATACTACGGCCACCGCCAGATTATCTGCTTTCGCTTGGAAAATATGGTAGGCGATGGTTGGCGCCAGTGCTGGTATTGCATACGCGAAAACAGCATCCGATGCGCCCGAGTAGATGGCAAGCATAGCCATGGCGATACATCCCGTGCATAGCAAGATCAAGGTCGGGCGATATCCAGTATCGTAGGTGGAGATCATGACATCGAACACTCCCCATGCGATACCGGTTATTGCGATGCTTGAAAGAATTGCGGTCAACCACAGCGCTTCATTTTTACCGTGTGTGAACGATCGTTGGTAAAGACCGCTTAGCGCGATGCGGAGCGCGTAAATGCACACCAGTGCGCCAGTCCAAAAAGCCGCTATCCCTTGGGTGTTGCTGCCCCAAAGCGAGCAGAACGCAACGATTGCTAACAGCGTTCCGACGCCTATTTCCGATAACGCGGATCTATATAAATAACTAATATGGTCGATCCGCACTAACCGTTTTAAATCGACCGTGTTGAAAACGGGGACACGTACCATTCGCTATACTCGCTAGGTCAGTAGTTGAATTCCATTGGATCCGGGGCCAATCGCGGCCCAATCTCATAGGGACGATACGCGCCATGGAAAAGTCACCGCGCCAAGCGGGATGAAAAATCCATGCCATCGCGTATGTTGCAATGATTCGTCATAGTTTCCTCAGCCAACGGCGTGAACCATGGGCAGGTTGTAACAGACCGACTTTTCGGTGCTTAAATAATGGAACGAGCGCCATTCCCGTCACGAAACCGCCGATATGGGCGTACCACGCGACTCCGCCTTCTTGGGCGCCGGCGAACGCTGTATTAAGCAACTGAAACACAATCCAAAAACCCAGCACTAAAAAGGCGGGTAATCGGACTAGGCGGCGGAATCGACCCGGCAGCAGCACTAAAATTCGCGCGTGCGGATACAAGAGCAGATAGGCGCCGAGCACGCCGGATACCGCCCCGCTTGCGCCGACCACCGGTATCCCCGACGTCGGATGCGCCGCGACATGGCTCAGTGCTCCGGCGAGGCCACAAAGCAAATAGAAGACTAGATAGCGAAAGCGGCCCATCGAGTCTTCCACGTCGTCGCCGAATATCCACAGGTAAAGCATGTTCCCAATGAGATGAAACCATCCGGCGTGCAAGAACATGGATGTAAACAACGTCGCTTCGGGGGATACGAACACCAGCCCGGGCGCCAGCCGCGCATGTTCAAGCAGCAGCGCGGGTATGATACCGAAACTATAAACTAGCCGCTGAGACTCGACCTCTTCTAATGATTGCTGCAACAAGAATAAGAGACTACATGTGCCGATGAGTGTGTAGGTCACGAGCGGGCGAGCTTGAAGATGGCGATCGTCTCTGAGCGGGATCAGCATGAGCTTCGTTCGTACCAAGCCAGGGTCGGATAGCAGCGTCGCGCCATGTTAGTAACCCCGTCAAGAATATGGATAGCCCTCCAATCGCTTCCAGAGGGAGGTGGTCGGTGGGATGTCCAGGGAGCCGATGCCCGGCTTCTCGTCATTGCAGGGATCTGTCGCTTGGCGACATGGGGATCACGGCACTCTCATGCCGCCTGAGATCGGCCACCGTGCCGCGCGTGGTTCTCCAGGCGGGATAGAGGGCCGCGAGCGCGGCCGCCGATACACCGATCAACATTCCCTGAAGCAGAATCGAGGGGACAATGTGTACCGTCATGACCCAACCGAAGGAACGCGGAATCACCACCGTCTCGAGCACCACGGCAATGATCATGCCGACCGGTAGAGCAATGATACCGGCGATGAGACCCATAAAGGCCGTTTCCAAGATGATGAGCCTACCGATCTGCCTCGGCGTCACCCCGCAGGCGCGAAGCACACCTCGCTCGTGCGCCCGCTCCAGTTGCATCGCCATTAAGGCGCTAAAAACGCCAACGAAGGCGACGCAGCCGGCAAGCACCCGTAGAACCTCGGTGATGACGAACGTGCGGTCAAAGATGCGCAATGAGCTCACGAATAAAGCCCGGTTTGATTTCACAGCGACCATCTGCGAGGGCCCCGATAAGGCTCTGATCCGCACTTTGAGTCGCTCCTGATCGACACCGGGTGCGGCATAGACTCCTACGCTAGATACACCCTTGTCGCGCCAGTAACGGTCGAAAATAGGTCTGCTCATCGCGACGAGTCCCTGATCGGATCCATAGTGATAATGGACACCCGCGAGCGTAAAGTTCCGTTGGCCCCGGTCGGTCCGCAATCGGATCGAATCGCCCAGCGATAAACCATGACGGTAGGCATAGGCCTCGGAAACCAGTACCACGTCCTCTCGGTCGAAAACCCTCCAGATGTGCTCAGGATCCCCGCGCTGGAAACGAAACCCCGCACGCGATTGTGAGCTCAACTCATAAGCGACCAGTTCCGTGATCTCCCCGGGTTCTTCGATAAAGATACGGCGAGTGGTAGACACCGACGCGACGCCGGGCGCGGACCTGATACCCTGAACCAACTCCGGGCTTAACGCCGACACAGGCGCCCTGACCGTGGGGCCGGGGATAAAGACATACAGATCCGCCCCCAGCAAATTAGTGAGCCAATCGGAAACCGACAAGCGAAAATCGCTGATCATTAATCCCATCCCCACGGTGGCGGCAATTGCGAGCATCAAGGCCGCAACGGCGACGGCGGTGCGGCTGAGCCCGGCGGTGACCGAGCGCAACGCCATGCGCAGAAGCATGCCGATGCTAGGCGACAATAGTTTTCCAACGCCATGGATGATGCCTACCATCAGCACTGGCGTGAGCAGCGCGCTCCCAAAAACGATGGCAAACAAGGCCGTGAACGCCGTCGCTAAGCCCCCACTCGGGATCCCTAATGACACCGCGCCGAAAGCCGCAATCGAGATCCCAACCCAGCCCGCGATGGCGACTTTGCGGCGGCTTCGGATCTCTAGGTGAGAGCGTGCTAAAGAAAGCCTCGGCAACATCGCGGTTGCTTCGTACGCGGGGAGCGCGGCCGCGATAAGCGTCGTTCCGATGCCCAGGGCAATGCCTTTCAGGACAGTTTCGCCCGCGAGAGAAAACTGCCTTACCGCTAACACATAGTAGACGTCGTTGATCGTTCTCGTCATTAATTTGACGAGCGCTTCAGCCATCCCTAAACCCAAGGCCAGCCCCAAGACCGTTCCGGCGGCTCCCAAAAGCGTCGCTTCCGTGAGAATCCACCCAAACACCTCCCCCCGCCTGACCCCAAGCGTGCGCAGTGTCCCTACCAGGTCCCGTTGCTGCACGACCAGAAAGCGCATCGTGTTAAACACCACAAAACCGCCGACCATGACGGCTAAGAGACCCAAGGCGAGGAGGTTCGCTTGAAACGCGCGTGTCATTCGCGCAACTGCCTGATCGCGGGTCCGGGCGGAAATCACGGCCGCGCCGGGAGGCAGCAAGCGCTGGATACGCGCGAGGACAGCCTCGGTTCGCGGTCCGCCGAGGATGAGATCGATATGGCTTAGGCGTCCCGCCATGCCAAAGAGCTCTTGTGCCGTGGCAATGTCGGTAACCAGCAGGTCGTCATAGGACCCCTGGTCTAAGTCGCCGATTTCGGTGAGCCAGCCGACCACCCTGAGCCGATGCGCCGCCGAACCCAAGGTTATATCCAAGTGATCGCCAAGTTGGATACCCAGGCGCGTTCCGCTGGCACGGTTAATAAAAACGCTCCCGGTTTGGGTAAGAAACTTGACCAGGCCGGCCGCGGAGGCCGTATTCTCATCAGCGGGCCGTAGCGCACGAAAGCTCAGTTCCGAAAACGGATCGATGCCCAGTAGTTGCATCGTCTCGCCCGGATAATCCGCGAGCGACACATGATCCTCCAATACCGGCGCCGCCTGCCGGATTGCAGCGCT
>JBIMKD010000390.1:0-5316 GCA_043673815.1 Chromatiales bacterium | reverse complement strand
GTTACAGACGCCCGGCCGCAACGACTGATTCAACGACGGCGCCAAGCGCGAGTATGCCTCGAATTAGGGGACAGACCTGGACAGACCACGATTTCACTCAACCTTTCACAACTATGTTCGGCTTGGTTATATCCAGCCGAGGGGGGCGAGATGTATCTCGCTCACGAAAAATGGTTTTAGAGAATGTCGATGAAGTCGATGGGTTTCGCGGCGTTCCACCCATCTTTCTACATAGGCTAAAATGAGAAACAGCAATACTGCGTGAGGAAGCCAATCGTGTCCACCCGAACCGTTTCTGTCCAAGAAGCCGAAAAGCGTCTGGCCGAGCTCATTGGCTTAGCCCAGCAGGGAGATGAAATCGTCATCACTAGAGATGACCAGGCTAGAGTCAAGCTGGTCCCTATCCCTCAAAAGGCCAATAAACGCGTCTTTGGCCAACACCGTGGTAAAATCCGTATGCGTGAAGACTTTGATGCCCCCTTGCCAGAGGATTTTGGTTGGGCAGCCATCCATGAAGCTGTTGCTGGATACGCATACCTTTATCTGGCTTGACACCGCTCCAGATAAACTCTCTCCTACCGCTTTAGCCGCCTGCGAAGCCCCGGATAACGAGCTGTATTTCAGTGTCATTAGTGCCTGGGAGATCCAGATCAAAGCGCAGCTCGGTCGCCTCACCCTCGATGTGCCCCTTAAAGACATGGTTAAGGTCCAGCAAACCGATAATGGTCTTCAAATTCTCCCAGTGGAGCTGCGCCATGTCTACGCCCTCGACACTTTACCGCAAGTGCATAATGATCCTTTTGATCGACTGCTCATTGCCCAAGCAAGAGCGGAACAAGCGCATCTGGTGACCGCCGATAGCCAGCTCAAACTCTATCCCGTCGATATACTTTGGTAGGTCGGTAACGGACAATAAGACCTGGTCTGTCCCGGTCTGTCCCCTAATTCCCCATACATCTTTGCGTTTGAGAGCCAGTGAGCCAGGAGAACCAACGGGAGCAAACGGAGGCACCGGAGATGAGCACCGTAATCAGCTCTGTTTCCTATGGCCTTCCTGCTCAGGCAGTAGGTGGCGGTGATGGCTCCTCCGTGGAAAAGAACTTCTCCAAAGCGGAGCTGACTTCGGGGAGATGGGCGGTGGCCCCAGGCCCACATTCGCGCAGTCGTGGGCGACGATGTTTCGCATCCCTCGCAGCTTTCTGAACGGGAGTGCGGGAACCTCGCGCCGGGTTTCGTCGCTCAGATGGGCGGTGGCTTCCCCGATGATTTCGATGCGCCGGACCACGGCATCCTGTTTTTGCGTATCGGCCCGGAAATCCGCCTCGGACGTGTCCTTCACATACGACGCGATCAGGCGCGACGCTTCCAGAATGTCGCGCAGCCGCCCGAGCTGGTCAGCCTCCATAAACGCAGACCGCAGTGGAGAAAATATGCTCGCGCGCGAAACGGTTCGGCGAATTCTCGAGGGAGGGACGCAGCACGAAATCCACCGGGTGACCCACGAGTTCCTCGGCCTCGCCGGCCATCTCCAGAAGCTCGGCAGTCGAGACAGGTGATGACTCGTCGAGCGTCACCAGCAAGTCCACGTCGCTGCCGGGGCCTGCCTGCCCGCGCGCGGCGGAACCGAACACGTCCAGCCGGCGGATGCGATGCTTTTCGCAAAACGGACGCAATCGCCCTTTCAACTCGACCAGGGAAACCATGTCGGGTTTTTTCTGCATGGCCCGAGGTTAGCCGGGAGACGCCGCTCCTTCAAGCTGGCTCTTCTGGTCCATTCGGCTCAATCGCCGCCGGCGGCAGCGCGCGTTTCCGCCTCTGCGTCCACCACACCGGCACTGCGCGCCCTTTCCTTCGAGTCACCGATCCCTTCGATCGTGAAACGCGCGGGCCGTCTCGCACGAGGCCGCCCGCGAATTCACCAGCGAGACGATCAGTAAATCCAAACCAAAAATGCTTGACGGTCCAAGAACGGAGGTGCAATGAATTAAATCGCATGGGCAATGAGACGACTGTTTCGGCAAAAGGATTGCCATTGCTGGTACGGACATCGAACTTGACAACAATACTTAGTGACAACGAGAATCGAATTATGAACTATTGAAAACGAAAACGCTTGCTCACGGCCTGTCGCTGTTTGGTACAGCCTTCAGGTGCCGTTTCGCTTCACCGGCAATCTGAACAAGCTGACCGTAGAGCTGAAGCCTAATGCCCAATCCACTGCTCGATTGAATAAGGAGCCAATCGTGAAAACACTTGCATTCACTTTGTCGGCCGCGATGAAGCAGTCTCTCATACCTCTGGTAGTCGTCATCGCTTGCGCCACGCTGGCACTGCCTCGCTGGGCCGCCGCCCAGACGACCTCCGGAATCCCTCCGGCAATCACCACGCCGGACAAAGTGGATACGCGCATCGGCACGCTCGAATACAAGGACGGCGCGCCGAGCAAGGCGACCCTCGACAAGGTCTATGACAACCTGGACTTCACGCACGCATACGAGACGTTCGTCAACACGATGCAGGGTGTCAGCCTGGTCGCCGCACGCAGAGGCTTTCTCGACGCCGGTGTCAAGGACAACGAAATCCTCATCTTCTCCGAGTTGATGGATGCCAAGCCTATTGGCTGTCCCGCGGCGAGCTGCATGAGGGTGACGTAGTGATCACGTCGAATACAGGGTCATCGAGAGCGAACAGTAATGAAACCTCGAAAGAAAATTACACCGAGCCCCCTGGCGGCGCTGGCCGTCGGGATGTTCTCGGCGGCGTCGCCGGCCTTTGCGCAGGACAAGCCCAACATCCTGTTCATCATGGGCGACGACATCGGCTGAATGCAGTCGGCCGTCTACGCCTCGTTACTGAAGAGGTCTTGCAGGTGCGCGGACACGTAGACTGAAAATGGGTAAGTTCATAGCAGGTGGACGAGCGTTATTGATCAACCAACATGGATTTACATGTCTAAGACCGATAAGCTCAAAGAGGAAATTGGTTGGCTGAAAGTAGTATTTGGGATTCTGGTGGCTACTGATATATCCCTACTTGCCTGGCTAGCGCAGAATTACGCAAGCGCACATATGCTCCTTCTCGTGTTTTGCGGGATGGCGGTAGTTCTCGTGACGGGTGCTGTCGTTTGGGTGAACAGAACAGCGTATCGAAAAATCGATGAATTAGAGGAATTGTGATGGAATGGTTTGTTGCAACTATCTTTACAATCTTTATTTGCGGGCTGATTTGGGTCACAGTAGAAGCTGTTAAGCATGCAAATAGACCAACAATGCCTAACAAGGCAAATGCAGCCGACGCTCGTATCTCGCGCGGCGTTCGGCGCTGAAAACAACGGTATCGCGCATCAGTCACAAAATCACCGCCGCTGAGGAGCAGTTTCGCACGGGCTGCTCCCTTACACCGAGCCCCCTGGCGGCGCTGGCCGTCGGGATGTTCTCGGCGGCGAACTCGCCGGCGGACCAAACACCTTCTCCACAACATGAGACCAAACCAAGCCATGAAACCTATCCGAGAAAAATTCTCGCTGCTGGCGATTGCTTTTGCCGCAACTGTTTTTCTTGGTGCAGGTGAAGCGGAGGCGCAAACGACGCCTGCCATCCCTGCAGCGATCACCACACCGGACAAAGTCGAGACGCGCATCGGCACGCTCGAATACAAGGACGGCGCGCCCACGATCGAAACAGCCGAGAGGGTGCGCGACGCTCTGGACTTCACCCGCGCCGTAAACGTGTTTAACAACAGCTTCCGGGGCGCGTCGGCCTATGCGATCAACCAGGGCTTTCTCAGCATCGGCGCCGAAGACAACACCGTTGTCATCTTCTCGGATTTGATGGACGCGAAGTCGCTGTTCCTCACGGCCAATGCCGACACCGTCTATTACATGGCCGTGGTGAATTTGACGAAGGGGCCGATGGTGGTCGAGCAGCCGCCGATGGGGCTTGGCACCATCAACGACATGTGGTTTTCGTGGATCATCGACATCGGGTTCCCCGGCCCCGATCGTGGCGAAGGCGGCAAATACCTGCTCGTCCCGCCGGGGTACGACGGCTCGTTGCCCGAGGGCGGCTTCAATATCGCGCATTCGCGCACCAACCGCGTGCTGTACGCAGCGCGCTCGTTCCTAGCCAACAACGATCCCAAGCCGACTGTCGAACTGATCAAGAAGACGATCAAGATATATCCCTACACGCCCGGCGGCGTGGGCACGAGCATTGCCACCGCGCTCGACGGAAAAGTCCGGCTCAGCAAGAACCCGGCCGTGCCCGATACCAAGTTCGTCGAAGGCAGCGGCAAGTCGTTCAACACGATTCCGCCCAACGACTTCTCGTTCTTCGAGATGATCAACGAGAACGTGCAGCAGGAGCCGGCCGGCAGTTACGATGTGGAGCTCGCCGGGCAGTTGGCCGCCATCGGCATTGTCAAGGGCAAGCCGTTCAAGCCGGATGAGCGGATGAAGAAGATCCTCACCGATGCCGCCGCGGTGGGCAACGCCGCCGGCCGCATGCTGAACTGGCGCTACAGCGTGGCTCATCCTGATTGGTCGTACTACCCCGGTTCGATGTGGGGCAACATGCTATGGGAAGGCGGCGCCAACTTCGAGACGCCCCCGCCCCAGTTCACCACAGAGGGGATGTTCAAGCCCTATCCGCCCACCGGCGCGCGGACCCTCGACTCGCGCACGGCGTTCTACTACGGCTACACCCTCGACTCGCCGGGCATGATCATGCGCATTCCCGACGTCGGCTCCCAGTATCTCATGGGCTTCCTCGACTCCGACGGCGATCCCTACGACGGCGGCAATACCTACAAGGTGACGCTGCCGAAGAACATTCCCGCCCGCGCGTTCTGGTCGTTCACCTTGTACGACAACCAGACGCGCTCGATGCTCGACACGCCTCAGCGCTACCCGCGCGCCGGCAGCCAGAGCTATCCATCGCCCGCCGCCGAACCGAACGCCGATGGCTCCACGACCGTCTATTTCGGCCCATCCAAGCCAGCCGACGCAAAGGATGGCAACTGGATCCAGACTATGCCCGGCAAAGGCTGGTTCACGCTCCTGCGCCTCTACAGCCCGCTCGAACCCTTCTTCGCAAAGACCTGGCGACCGAGCGAGATCGAATTGGTCAAATAAGCAAACCGCATGTCCCGCGCGCAACGCGGAGCATCAGGAGAAGTGCCATCAAACGGCGTCTGCAAGCGGGGATTGCGGCGGTCATGACGACCGCGGCTGCGGCGGCCTTGGCAGCCGATGAACGTCCTTCCGAGTCCCCGCCGCGCGATGTGCTGCTTCTCGACAGCATGGGGCGCGTGGTGCGG
>JBIMKD010000389.1:0-10872 GCA_043673815.1 Chromatiales bacterium | reverse complement strand
GGCGCCCGGGATGCTCGTTGTTTTTAATGGGGACAAACTGTACCATCGGGTGACTCCACTCGGTCAGGGAGAGGAGCGCATCGTACTCACCATGGAATACGTGACCGATGCGCGCATGTCCGCGACACGCCGGTTTATTTCCAACATGAAAGACGCGATCGCGTACTTTGGCTTTAGAGACGCCTTCCAAGGACGGCGTTAGTCAGGCTCGAGCGGCGCGCGGGCATCTACGCAACGCATGAAGGCAGTCGTGCTCGCCGCGGGCGCCGGCCGGCGCTTGGGCATAGAACGCCCGAAATGCCTCTTGGCGTTTGGATCCAAGACCTTACTTTGCCGCCATCTCGAGGCGCTAAACGCTCACGGCATCCATGAAATCGTTATCGCCGTTGGCTTCCGATCGGAGTTGATCGAAGAAGAGATCCGCGCAACTGCCTCAAGCACCCCGGTACGAACTGTTTATAATGCGCGCTACGAATGCGGAAGTGTTCTTAGCTTGTGGGCCGTAAGGCACGTACTGCGCGAGGGTGGTGACGTTTTGCTGATGGATGCCGATGTGTTGTATCGACCCGATCTGCTGAAGTGCTTGATACATTCTCAGGTTCAAAATTGTTTCCTGATCGATCGCGCCTTCGAGCCTGGCGACGAACCGGTCAAGATCTGCGTGCGCGACGGCCGCCCGGTGGAGTTTCGTAAGCGGATCGCGGCCGGCGTGGCTTACGATTTTTGCGGGGAGTCCGTTGGATTCTTCCGTTTTTCCGGGTCCGTCGCGGCACGTCTTGCGGAGCGTGCGGATTTTTATTACAGCGCCGGCTTACACGCCGAACCGTATGAAGAAGCCATTCGCGATTTGGTCCTGGAAACCCCGGAGGCGTTCGGAATCGAAGATGTGAGCGGCGTGCCTTGGATCGAAATCGATTTTCCCGAGGACGTGTACCGCGCGGAGCGCGAGATCCTGCCGCGTTTACTGGATTGAACATGATTAATCCGGCGTCCGTCTCACTCAAACCCTCGAAGGGCGCGCAACTGCGCCGGATGCTAAATTCACCGCACCTAGAATTCATTATGGAGGCCCACAACGGGATCAGCGCCCGCGTCGTGGAAGAGGCCGGGTTTCATGGGATCTGGGCCAGCGGGCTGTCGCTCTCGGCGCAATTCGGGGTGCGCGATAACAACGAGGCAAGCTGGACCCAAGTAGTCGAAATGCTCGAGTTCATGGCCGATGCCACCAGGATCCCGATATTACTGGACGGAGACACAGGCTACGGAAATTTCAATAACCTGCGGCGCCTGGTGAAAAAGCTCGAGCAGCGCGGAATCGCGGGAGTGTGTATCGAGGACAAGCTCTTTCCGAAGACGAATAGCTTCATCGGCGGCGAGCGGCAAGAACTCGCCGACATCGGTGAATTCTGCGGCAAGATCAAAGCCGGTAAAGACAGTCAGAGCGATCGGGATTTTTGCGTTGTGGCCAGGGTCGAGGCTCTGATCGCCGGCTGGGACCTGAGAGAAGCGCTGCTGCGTGCCGAAGCGTATCGCGCGGCCGGGGCCGACGCTATCTTAATCCACAGCAAGCTGTCGCGTCCCGATCAAATCCTCGCCTTCGCGGCCGAATGGGCGGGACGCGCGCCTCTCGTTATCGTGCCCACGAAGTACTACAGCACTCCGACCGATGTCTATCGCCAGGCCGGGATCAGCCTGGTGATTTGGGCCAATCACATGCTTCGCGCGGCGGTAGCGGCGATGCAAAGCGCCGCCCGCGCTATTCATGAGACCGAAACACCGGTCTATGTCGAGGATCGGATCGCGCCGGTAGAGGAAATCTTTCGCTTGCAAGGAGCGGAGGAGCTCTCGGCGGCGGAGCGGCGTTACGCCGTCTCCGGCCGTTCGCGAACGCGGGCGGTCATCTTGGCGGCGACGCGCGGGGAGGCGCTCAACGGTCTGACTGCTACCCGGCCCAAGGTCATGTTACCGATCGGCGGAAAACCGATCCTGCGGCGGCTCGTCGAAGAGCTCAAAAAGCAGGCCGTAAACGAGATCACCGTCGTGGCCGGGTATCGTTCGGAGGCGATAGACACGGCCGGGATTAATCTCGTCCTGAACCCCGACTACCAAGACTCCGGCGAGCTTGCCTCGCTCAGCCGTGCCGAATCGTGTTTCGGTGACGACGCGGTGATCCTCTACGGAGATCTCTTGTTCCGAAACTATATCCTGCGCGATCTCTTGGACAGTGACGCCGGCATCGTGGTGGTCGTCGATTCCGCGGAGGCGCATGGATCGGTCGGCGGCCCTTGCGATTACGCCTATTGCACCCAGCCCGATGCACGCTCGCTCCTTACCCAGGAGGTTTACCTCACGAGAATCACCGGCGATCCACCTACGGACCTCGGGCTCCCCTCGGGACGTTGGATCGGCATGTGGCGGGCCCAAGGCGAGGGCTGCCGGGCCCTTGAGAAAGCGCTCGCGGATCTGCGCGCGCGCGCCGACTTTTCACGTTTGAATACGCCTGATCTGCTCAATCACTTGGTCAGCTCCGGGCGTAAGGTCCGCGTGCTGTATATCCATGGCCACTGGCTGGACGTTAACACGCTCGATGACCTCGATCGGGCCGGTACGTTCGCCGAGGGACGGCACTGATCTCATCATGATAGAGGCGCGGGATTTTGTCGATGTGGCCCGTGAGGCCAGCTATACCTCGTACGCGGGCGTGCCGTGTTCGTTTCTGACCCCGTTTATCAATTTTGTCATCAACGACGAACGCCTGAGCTATATCTCCTCGGCCAACGAAGGCGACGCTGTGGCGACCGCGAGCGGCGCCGCCGTCGGCGGCCAACGTTCGGTCGTGATGATCCAAAACTCCGGCTTAGGCAACACCGTGAGCCCGCTGACCTCGCTTAATCACGTTTTTCGGATCCCGTTGGTTTTGATATGTACGCACCGCGGCGCGCCGGATCTGAAGGACGAACCGCAACACGAGCTGATGGGGCGGATCACCGGTTCCTTGTTGGAAACGATGCAGATCCCCTGGGAACCGTTTCCCATCGAGCCAGGCGCGATCGGAGCGGCGTGGAACCGGGCCCGCGGATTCATCGAGCGCGAGGAATGGCCGTACGCCTTTGTCATGCGCAGAGGGACGGTCGCTGCCTCTCACTTGGAGCCGCGGCGAAGACCGCCGCGTGGGGCCGGTTCGGGAAAGCATGTCGAGATGGTGAGGGAGCATCCCCGGCCGAGCCGGAGCGAAGTTTTGCACCGCGTACTCGAACGCACACCCACTGAGGGCACGGCCATCATTGCCACCACGGGCTACACAGGGCGCGAGCTTTATGCGCTCGCGGACCGTCCGAACCAACTTTACATGGTAGGTTCGATGGGCTGCGCCTCCTCGTTCGGGCTGGGCCTCGCCCTTGCGCGGCCCGACCTTCGCGTAGTAATTCTAGACGGGGATGGCGCGGCGCTCATGCGCATGGGCAATCTCGCCACCATCGGAGCCTATGGGGGACCTAATCTCATTCATATCGTGCTCGACAACGAAGCGCATGATTCGACCGGCGCCCAAGCCACCGTGTCGGCCGGCGTCTCTTTCGCAAAAATCGCCCAGGCGTGCGGTTACGGGGCTAGCTTCGCGGGCGACCATTGCGATGTCATTGAGGCATTGTTCGATGCGGTCCCGGAAGGCAAGCCGCTCTTTTGCCACATCAAGATCCGCACCGGCACCCTGCCCGACTTACCGCGTCCGGCCGTCGCTCCTTCCGAGGTCGTGCGACGGCTCATGTCACACATCGGTTCGCGCTTTTAGCCGAGGGAGCAATGGTCCTTCTAAACCCCGGGCCGGTCACCCTCAGCGAGCGCGTACGCCAGGCCCTGCTGCGGCCGGATCTCTGTCACCGGGAACCGGAGTTTACCGCGCTTCAACAAAGCATCCGTACGGAGCTACTCGGCGTGTATGGCCTGCACCCCGATCATTGGGCCGCCGTGTTGCTGACCGGCTCGGGAACCGCCGCCGTCGAGGCGATGCTGAGTACACTGATTAAAGATACAGATAGCGTGCTCATACTCGAGAATGGTGTGTACGGGGAGCGGCTCACCGCGATCGCGCGCATCCACGGGCTACACCACGTGCGTTTGCATCACGCCTGGGACCGAGGGATCGATCTCGACGCGGTGCGCGCTTGCCTCGCTCAAGACCGGAGGTTTCACTACGTCGCACTCGTGCACCACGAAACCACGACCGGCCGCCTCAATCCGATCGCCGAGCTGGCGGAAATCTGCAAGCCGCGAGGCGTTCGTCTCTTGGTCGACGGCGTGAGCAGCTTCGGGGCCGAGCACCTCGACTTCATGCGCTGGAACATCGCGGCCTGTGCGGCCACCGCCAATAAATGTTTGCACGGCGTGCCGGGGGTAGCGTTCGTCATCGTGCAGCGCCAGGTGCTCCCGCCCGCAGACCAAGCGCCGCGGAGCCTTTATCTCGATCTCCGCCAGTATTGTGAAGCGCAAGACGCCGGCAGTACGCCGTATACGCAAACCGTGCAGGGCTTCTACGCTCTCGACGAGGCCTTATCGGAACTGGAAGAGGAGGGCGGATGGAGCGCGCGCCAGCGGCGTTACCGCGAACACATCACGCGTATCCGCGAGGGGCTCGCGGCCGCGGGGATCCGGCCGCTGCTTCCGGCGTCGCTATGCTCCGTGGTTCTGAATGCCTTCCATTTGCCTGAAGGGATGGAGTACCTCGCGCTCCACGACCGGCTGAAACAGCATGGATTCGTGATATACGCGGGCCAGGCGGCGTTTGCCAAGGTCTTGTTCCGGGTGTCCACGATGGGCGCCATCAGCGCTGAAGACGTGCAGCGCTTTATCGCCGCCATCGGCGAGATCGTGCGTCGCGCCTAATCGCTTACAGGGCAATTAGGCGCTCACCGCCTTTGGGGCGCTGACTTTCACCAGCCCGTTCGCGTGCTGGCGTACGAACGCCAGGAGACCTTCTGTGGTCAGTCCCGCGTCCGCCAACATCTCCTCTCGCGTACCGTGCTGGATCAGCCGGTCGGGCAAGCCGTAGTGCACGATGGGCGGATGCCGGCCATGGTTTTGCGAGCATCTCGGCCACCCCGGCGCCGGCGCCCCCGGCGACCACATTTTCTTCGACCGTAACAGCAACTCGTGGGTTTCGGCCAGTTGCGACAGCAACTCCCCGTCGAGGGGTTTCACGAAACGCATATTAACGACCGTGGCCTTGAGATCTTCGCCCGCCTCGAGCGCCGGTGCGACCATCGTTCCGAACGCTAACAGCGCTATGCGCTTACCCGAACGCTTGATCTCGGCCTTACCGACGGGTAAGGCCGTCATAGAGAAACGGCTGGTCTGTCACCTGGCCGTTTCGTAGCTTCCAAGGATTAGACCTCGATCAGGCCATAGCCTTTCCACGTACCCGGTGTTCCGCCAACGACGCAGATCCAGCCCTCGTACCCACCCCCGCTCGGTTGCTTGTTCAGCATTCGATCGCCACGATTCCAGGTACCAGTTGTCGGTGCCGCCCCGCCACTCGTCACCCGAACGCGCTTCGACGCGAGGGGCGCACCGTTGGTATCGCAGCCGATGAAGAAACCGCGTGGAAACCAGATATGACCACCGCCTACATCCGCGTCACCGTCGCTCCACAGCCACGGAAACGCGAAAGGGGGGGGCCAGTGTACTGGTGGAGGTACCATCCGTCCACGCCGTCCCCGAAGGCACTGCTCTTGCGGACCACGTAGTTGTATCGTATCCCTGTCCCCGGCGTTTGCTCTGGTGTCGACTTGTGCGAGTACGCCTCGAGCCACTGTTTCGGGTAGAAGAGGCGGCGATAGGGAGAGAACTTCTGGGCGCTGGCATTGTCGCCGATTTGGAGCCGATTCGCGACCTGCGCGACAATCGACGTGCCGCCGGCGTCAAACGCCACCGTGCCGCCGATCACGTTCGCAGCGACGCCGAAGCTGTTCGTCGTGCCTCCCTCGTTGTAGCACCCGAAGTAGGTACTGCGATTTGGCGGCGATGTGAAGCCACAGCGAAATCCCCCGCCTGGTGAGGCCGCGCCGCTCGCATGGCAAGCGATGTAGGTGTTCCCGTGCAGCGTATCGTCGTCGAACAACCACTCCGGGGAGCCTGACGGGGCGACCGCAACGACGCCTGTCGCGACGCCGGCATTGGCGTTGTTGCCGGTCACGCGCACCGCGATTTTGTTGCCGATTGAGAAAACCTTATCAATGAACCAACCATTCGCATTCGTCACCGGCGAATCGCCCGTGCTGCCGCGGATCACGATGGCAGCATCGAACCGCTGGGCGTTTGAGCCAATGCAGATGTTCGAGATGCGGCAGTTATTGTTCACGAGAATGCCAACAACCTCTGGCAGGGTCGTCGATGGCGCCGCAGTTAGCAGCTTCAGATCGCGGATCACCGCCCCCTGCCCACTACCCGACGCAGTGTTCGTGACGATGCGAATCGCCGGCGAGATCTCGGCGTTGACGAGAAGCTCCGTAGCGGCGTATGAGGGGGAGCCACCCGCGCCCGCCAGCACGCACGCGCGGTCAACGACGATCGTCGAGCCGATGCGCGCCCGACCGAACGGGATGTAGACCGTGTCGCCGCGAAATCCTACGGACGGGTTCGCAGCCCACACGGCGCGAATCGCTTTCTGGATCGCGGGGGCGTCGTCGGCGACGCCGTCGAGCTTCGCTCCGAACCAGCGAACGTCGAGCATCCGCGGGCCCAGGCCAAAAAACCGCTTCCAGCATCCCGTGCGCGGCATTGCGCTCGGCACGACGACCAGCGCGCCGTCGTGTGCAGCGATAGTGTCGTTGGTCCAGTGAAACAGGCCGCCACCGCCGTCGCCGACTGCGTGATAGCCCTTGAGGAGCATCAGGCATTGGACTGGGTCGCCGGGCGCAGCGCTGATCATTTCTGCGAGTGTGTCCACCCATCGGAGCGTCGTGGCCCCGGTCAATGCCTGTCCGAGAGCACTCGTGCCATCGTCAGGATCCGGCCTGCTCAAGGAAGCGGCGCGTGTCCCGAGCGCCTCGCACCCAGCCAGCATCCCGAGCCCGAAAACCGCCCCCAGCGACCCGACCACGCCCACGATGGCGCGGCGCGAGACTTCGACATCGTCCTGACCCATCTCATCCTGCTTCGACATCACCCCTCCTCTAGGATAGGATTTTTAAACGCCCTTTTCCTCGGAAGGGAAGGTACAGCTGTACCTGCGGGGTGTCAATCACGTGCGTCCTCGGTCCAGGATCGGGGACTTTTCGGGCCATTCATCGGCTCGAGACGCCAAGTTTCGGGACAGTTTGACGGCTTGGGCGAGCGGAGGGAATTAGGGGACTGTCTTGATTTTACGCAGCTGAGGTGGCGATTTGCGGGTTCCACGCTGTGTCGTTTTTAAGCATGGTATTGATGATCACCAACAGCTTACGCATGCAAGCAACGAGTGCGACCTTCTTCGCTTTACCTGCGCGCGTGAGCTTTTCGTAACGCGCGTAAGGCAGAAAGGGCGGATCACGCGCAGCGGATCCGCCGCATCCGTCGGCGGCGACTCCTGATACTGACGACGATCAATGAGACCGCTGCGCGGGTCGGTTCGGCGATGGTTCCGATCGGCCAGTGCTCGGTGTGATAGAGGGCGTGGGCTCCGGGCGGCGCGGGCGCGGCCTCGGCGGTCGCGCCGGTGCTCGCGGCCCGGTGCGCGATCACGCGGGGGTTGCCTGTGGTGGTGTTCTCGGTCGAGTTCTCCGCCGAGCAGCTCCCGCAACGCGCGTAAGGCGGAAAGGTAGATACTGTTATCCATGTCAACATCCATGAAGGGCTGGGTTGAAGGGTTGTCCGGACTTCAATACCCCGTAGGCGACATGGATGAGTTTACGCATCATGGCGCCAATGATGAGCATGGGCGGCTTTCCGGCTTGACTCAGGCGCGCCCGGAAGGCGCGACCCCAGGTGGTTTTGTAGAGGGTGACCATTGCCGGCATGTAGAGGGCCTTGCGCAAGAGCGCGTGCCCCACCTTGGAGAGCCTGGTTTTCCCATGGACGCTGCTCCCCGAGAGCTGCTGGCGCGGGTTAAGACCAAGGCCGCGCATTGGCGGGCGTTGTCAAAGCGCGTGGACTCGGCATAGAAGGCGAGCAGTGTGCTGATGGTACGCTCGCCCAGACCTGGGATACTGTCGAGGAGTTCGCGCTTGCGGCGCAAATCCGGGTCTTGGTCGATGAGCTCTGCAATGGCTTTTGTCACCCCCATGATTTCCTCCTCGAGCCAGGCGAGGTGCCGTTCGATGCCCTCGCGGACAGCCTCGCGGGCCACTCCGAGCCGATTGGCCTCCTGGGTATGCATGCGCTGCAGGGCATCGAGACGCAGGATGAGCGCACGCAGTTGGCGCTCGCGGGCCGAGGGGGCCCCACCCAGGGCGGGGGCTGCAGGGCCTGGCAGAACTCGGCAATGAGCCGCGCATCCACCCGGTCGGTCTTGGTGCGCAGAAGGCGCGAACCCCCAAAGGCTTTGATTTGGGCCGGGTTGACGACCGAGACCCCGAACCCGGCGTCGGCGAGAAACTCGGCGACGGCTTCCCAATAGACCCCGGTCGCCTCCATGCAGACCCGCGCATGATCGGCGTCGTGCTGCTTCAGCCACTGCGCCAGCCCCACGAAACCCTCCGGGCTATTCGCGAGCACCTTGCTCTTGCCGTAGGCAGTAACAACGCACAATCGAGCTTGGCTTTGGCGACTCCGAGATAGGACACTGTATTCATGATGAAACCTCTCGCGCAATCCACCTTGTCAATGCAGGCTGCCGGATCGTCCGGGCCGAAGATACTGTTCGATTTCTGGCAAGAGTAAAATGAGTATCCGGCGCAAAATCTACGCATCGAGCTTCTCGCTCAAGGGCGGAAACGGCGTCCGGATACCCGCCTTGGGTCTCCCCAAGGATTTGCTTGACAGCAAATTCATAATACAAGGGTGGAAGCCGCTTTTTGGCGTTCCGCCGTATGGCTGCCAGCCGCAGGCCCGTGCGGCGAAGCGCCCCGTGGGCATTGGCCCTACTATAGATGCCACCCTTCCGATCGGGATGGAGAAACGGCGTTATCGATGGTAGGGCTGGGAGAAATCGTAGCCCGGATGAAGCCCGGCAACGGGCGGAATCCGGGAAATGATGATGGAGGGCCCATACCTGATTCCCCGGAATCCGCTGCGCTCCTTCCGGGCTACTTGCTAATACGACATAATGTGTAACCTATGTCCCCAGACTTTTTTGTTACCTATCTCCCCGACCGTTCAACGCGACCAAGCCACGATCATGCTTCCCATACGCCGAGACCATGAGCTTCAACAACTCTGGAACCTTGAAAATCGATCTGTGAGGAACGAACCAAATCGGTGAGTCTTTGTGAACGCCCCGATCTTCTGCCTGCCTATGAGGAATAGCACGCACGAAGTACTCTAATAGAAAACCCTCAATGAGAAAAAGAAACGTGTAATACGAAGAGTGACCGTGCAACCGAGGTATAGGAGATATCACGAGCTGTTCGAGGTTCTCGTCAGAAAAGCTACCATCGGCTGCACTGGTGTCATCAACCATTCGCAAGAACTTGCAGCCCAGGCGCATGGGGCGAAGCGGCTGGCCTTTGAGCACAGAGATTCTGGCTTCTTCCTGGCATTTCTCCGGGAGAATCACCTTTGAAAAGTATGGCTGCTTGGATACGGCGGCGCGCCAAAGAAGCGATGTAAGAAAAAGCTTGAAGCACGCATAGTGATGGGCGCGGAATGTTACTCCCTCTGAATGCCGTTGAATCTTCCCTGGGTCGCTTCCACGTATCAGGCTCAGGCCGTAATTTTCGTAGCCCCCGATGATACGCTCGCAATCGGTACACAGCAGATGCTCCCACCACGATTCTTGAGAATACTGAATAGGTGCGTGCGGTGAGTCATCGAGCTGTATAAGTTGTCCTGAGTTTTGGCTCTGCTTTATTCGGCGGAATATTGCATTCGGAATGATATGAGACTTGCGAAGAGCCTTCGGCTCAAGGCATAGGGCGCATATATCCGGTTGCATGGCGTTTGATTTGGGCTCTGGTGCTGGCGCGCATGACGGATAAATGTCTGTTGGACTAAACCGCGACCACATCGGAGCCGGCGGGTCGAAGCCGTTCACCTTAAATCAAAGGGGATTGTATTCCCGGGTCAGGCATTTGGGAAAGCGGTGGAGGGATAGACTGGCGGTCGAGGTCGCTTCGGCCAATCACGTCGGGCGGTTTCTGTCTCTAGGAAGGCGCGATTTTCATGACCATTTCGGGTATTTCTCGGTATCGGAACGAGTGTCTCCCCAGGCCGCTCAGGGCCTGTCGAAGAGCCGGTTTTGTGTGCGCTTGGGCTGGTCAGGTGTCGGTGGTCAACCTCCGTCAAAGCGTTTCGGCGCCAGGTGAGCGGTGATCCGCAGGCGACCCTTCCGACACAGCGGGCAGAGGTAGCCGTCGAAAGGCGCGGGGTGTCCGACATCGGCGGTTGGCACAACGCCCGTAAGGCGGACAGGGCGGAAGCCGCTTTTTTGGCGTTCCGCCGTATGCTGCCGGCCGAAGCGGTCCGTGCAGCGTAACGGCCTGGGGGCATCGGCCCTACCGATGCCGCCCTTCCGATCGGGATGGAGAAACGGCGTTATTGACGGCACGGCTGGGAGCAGAAGTGAACGCACACGGCGGAACGCCCACAAAACGGGCTTCCGCCCTAGTGTGCCCAGCATGGGCTTGTGCTAGCAACGTGAGAGTCGTTGCCGGAGCTGACAGTGGCAACCGTAGCCGAACCGCAAGGCCGAGGCCGTGAGGCGCAGGCTGAAGGAAGCGGAAGGCAAACCCGCGACCGCAG
>JBIMKD010000388.1:0-4795 GCA_043673815.1 Chromatiales bacterium | reverse complement strand
CTTCCTTGTCAGCTCCTTCGCCTTTAGTTCGTAGTAATTCGCGAGCGCCTCGTGATCCGCTTTGGTCACGGCGTTCTCGATTGGCGCGGCGACAGTGCGCGTCTCAAGACCCGCGCAACCCGCCATCAACAGCACTCCCATAATTACTAACACTTGTACCTGCCCTTTCATGACATACCTCCTCATGTTTAACCAAATGAATTGGCTTGATCACTTCGCCAAATCGCCGGGGCGCTAGGTGATGAACCGCGTCGCGCCAGAGAGGCGAAGCCGCTATTACTCGCTTAAGTTGGATCCGGGCGACAACGCGATGTCTTGGTCATCGCCGCAAAGACGCGGTGTATGGGTCAATGCGACCGCGCTCTCTACCGGATCTAAGTGGGGCTTATCCGAGGAGGAGGACGAAAGTGTCGGAAGAAGTAGTATCGCAGGGATTGATTAGACCGGGTGGCCGAGAAACTCAATGCAGACGAAGTCAACCGTTTCGGGGCCTCGATTACGCCAACATGGAAATACAAACACTCAGAGCAAAAGGCATCGCAGCTGTCGTTGCAGCGGCAATCTTTCGCCTTCGATTTGGCGCTCGCCTCCCTTGGCTGCTCTCCCGCAGCCTTGGAGCATCCAGCAGCGTCGGCGGCAGGTGCGCAGCAGTCGGCCTCACAGGCCCGATACATGACTCCGCCGAACCCTGGTGACCAGGATATCACCAGGGCGACTAGCACGAACTTGCTAACTATTGCACGCATTCTCATGGCTCTGCTCGTTTAGAGAAACTTCGCCGGTGTTAGTTCAGCTCTGGCCGGCTGCTCTTTGGCAGGCATCCGGCGCCCGTGCGGAGGGATCCTAAACGCCGGCAGCGCGGTTAGCAAGATCCCATAGATAAAGGGCTCGCGGATGTCAGCCTTCACCAGCCGCAGAAAATGCAGCACGGCTAGGGTGTCGATCAGATATACAGTGCTGTGCAACCGCTTCCAGCGGCTCCCTCCTAGTCTTCTGATCATAGCGTTGGTCGAGGTGACGGCGAGCGGGACCAAAAGCACAAAGGCGGCGAAGCCCGCGGTGATGTAGGAGCGCTTGGCGACGTCTCTGGCGATCTCGGCCCGAGGCCCGGACCGGGCAGGACGCGTGGCCCTTGCTCTGCGATGGGTTAGCCGGGCGCTAATGGCAGACGAAGCGGATCGGGACACCTCGGACGCCTGAATTTGCCTCAGTGCCCGGTCGCCTGCATCCAGGCTCGGATCTGCCCCGCCTTGAGGGCACCGCTCACCCCGAGGCGCTCATGCTTTGCGTCGTAGAAGTAGCTGCGAGGCAGCTCGCCATACCAGCCCGAATCGATCTCGTAGCGCAAGCGCTGCGGGTTCGGTTCGGCGAAGATCCACGACTCGACCGCCGCAAGACCCCGCTCCAGCAGGAAGGCCTGCACTGCGGCGGAACGTGCGATGTCATCCGTAGCGACCAGGACGAGGTTAAAATCCGGGTATTCCTTCCGCAGCTTGGCGAGCATGTTCATTTCGGCTCGGCAGGCGGAACAGGTCAACGACCAGACGTTCAGCAAGAATGGTTTGCCCTCTTGCGTTGCCACGATGTCGGAAAGGCTGCCGGTCTTGAACGGACGGAGTTGGTCGGCTGCGGTGAGGTTAGCGAAGCACGCTAGAATGAGGCCGAATGCGAGAAGAAGCTTGACGTTACGCATAGGTCACCGAATCGTGAAAAGTTGGTGTCCCTGCTCGGCGTTGTTCCAAGAGAGGAAGATCCCGGTGCTATCTTTGATAAGAAATGGGTAGTCGGAATCGGAGCTTGTGCGCGCAATGGCACTCGGTGCAGACCAGGTGTCTCCGCGATCCGCCGATCGCATCGACATGATGTGCGTTTGCCGGCCGTCGAACTCTTTCCATACGAGGACGACACGTGTTGCCGCCGCGAGGACATCGGCATGCTGGGGTAACTTTCCTGCCTCACCAATCGCCATCGGATTCGAAAAGTGCTTTCCTTGATCGTCCGAATGCGCATAAAACAAGCCCTGACGCCGCCGGCCTTGCGTAAACCACGCTGCATGGTAGCGCCCATCCGGTGCTATGGAGAGCGCCGGTCCATGCATCGGGCAGGCTTCGATCCTCCAGTCGTCTTCCGTTACCCGCCATGGCGGGCCGACCGAGCCCGCCGGTGAGACCTTCAACATGCCGTGGTCGCGAATGCTCCCCGGAAAGACAAAGCGTCCGAATACCACCGGCAGATCGTCAACGCCCACATCCACAGCGATACGGCAGCAGTTGCACATCCCGTCCGTGAGCTTGCGGTTCGATAGACCAGCGGCAAGCGGCGCGACGGCAGTGGCGAAGTACAGCCCGGCGCCCTCTCGCTCGGCCCGTGCGGAGCCCATGTCCACATCGTCGTTCCAGAAGGCGTAGATTCGACCGGAGCGCGCCACGACCATCACGTCTTGCGTATGCCCGCTCGCTTTGGCCGGGTCGCTCACCGGCACGGGCGCTTGGAAGCTTCGACCGCCGGTATTAGAAACGGACAAATAACTTGTCGCCGCGCCGGGTGTACCAACCGCGTAGAGCACATAAACCCGCTCTTGCGCATCGACTGCGATGACCGGCCGATCCTCGGCTTGCGCCAGGACTCGTTCCGCATCGGCGTTCAGCGGAACCGGTCGTGTGAAGCTTGCGCCATGATCATCCGAAGCGTCCACATAGAGCCGGCCACCTGCGGCGATGAGACGCCATAGCCGATCGCCGGGGCCGAAGGTCGCCGCGGCCACCGCAGCGTCGCCGCTAATCTCGCCGCGCTGCGCTGCCGGGCGGGTCGCGACCGTTTCGCAGCCTGACAAGAGCGAAAGTAACACGACCACGCCGAGCCTGAAGGCAAACATACGGGTTAGGCCAGTTATCAGAAGCTGAGGCCAACGCTACCGATGATCCGGAAGTCAGGATCCGCGAGATTGGTGCCATTCAGATCCGTGACCACCGGCACCCCGCCCGAGACGGCGAAGGTCCAGCTCGAGCCGACCGTGAGGCGGGCTCCGGGTGAAAAATAAAGCACATGGCCGCCGAAATCGGGATTCTCGACGTTATCGACTTCCGAGGTGTCGCGCCATTCGCCATTGAACTCGACGATCAGATCCCAGGCGAGCCCCTGGCGTGGAGCATAAAACACGCCCTGCTGCCCGCCGCCCAGGCGATAGGATAAAGCGAAGTTATAATTAAACGCGTCCCCGAGCTTTGTCTCCTGAGAGCCTTCGGTCGCCAGCGTGTACAGTAAGCTCGTATCGAACCCTAACGGCGAGAACCAATAGGTATACGCCAGACCGAATAAGCCATCCCAAGAGCCGCTCCCTGGCTGTTGGTCGGTCTCGATGAGCTCGCCAGACTCGGATTCCTCATCGGTATCGCCGGTCGGCGTCTTGACGCCAAGCAGGATGGCCGCATGGTGTTTATCCTGCACGTGGTAAAATCGGTACTGGCCGACAAGGACCAGGTCACCGATGCCGCTGGGGTCTCCTACTTGCTCGATCTCCGGATCCTCACCTTCTTCAGCCTCGGGCTCACGCAGGCCCGTCCGCCGGACGTAGGGCAAACGGAGACCGAGGGTCAGATCATCCGTGACCCCATAGAATCCGCCGATGGATACGTTGAGCAAAGAGTCCACGGCGTCCAGCCCCGCCTCCGGGTTCGCTTCTCTAAGTGTCAGAAGCTCAGCGTCTGAAAAGTCCATGTAGTTGGTGTACTCCGTGCGGATGCCCGCAACCCAGCGGCCGCGCGGCAACGTCGCCGCCGGTTCGGTATTGATGGGCGAGGCCGTCCCAACGCCGATACCAATGGACGCGGTGTGTCCCGCGTGCGCAATTTGACTTGCCGCGCAAAGCGCCATCACGACGATGGCCGTGCGGACGACACGGGTCGTGCCATGCCGGATTATTATCATGTCGATTTGAACCTCATCGTTCCGTTTCAATTTGGAAACATGCGGCTCGCCTAGTGTAATCCATGATGAAAGGGCCAGGGGTGCGACAAATTGTCGCACCCCTGGTGTTTCTTGCTTGGTCCAGTAACCAGGCTACCTCGGGCGATGAAGCCAGACGAGCACGAAAACTAACTTTACGATTCTGTATGGAGGACGGCACTTCAGCGCTAGAGACCTGTCTAATTTGGAGATAAGTTGGAATGTCCGGGTCTGTCGACAAGACCTCCCACAGCTCGACAGAGAGCATGAAGAAACTTGTGCTGAGTTTACTCGCGGTGCTCACCCTGCTGGGCGGGGCGGCTAGTGTCGATGATGCTTGGGCCAGAGGCGGGCACGGCGGAGGGCATGGAGGCGGGCACGGCGGAGGGCATGGATTCCACGGAGGCCATGGCTCTCATAGGCATCATGGGTTCCACGGAGGGCATGGGTTCCACCATCGTTTCCACGGGCACCATCGGCATCATGGTTTCCACCATCGTTTCCATGGGCACCATCGGCATCATGGATTGCACGGCCATTTCGGTCTCGGCGCTATATTTATCTCCGGGCCTTATCGGGGATACTACCCATACTACGCGCCGTCGCGCATATACACCCAGCCCCAGTACTGGTCCTACTGCACGGATCCCCAAGGCTATTATCCATACGTCACGAACTGCCGGGGTACGTGGCTGCTAGTCGTCCCGCAGGGCTAGCCCGCATTTCTCACCAATGTGTCGATACATGGGCTAAAGGCATTGATGAGGACATCAGAAAAGAAGACCGCTTGAATTAGCCGCTGCGGTTGACACGCCAACGGGACCAAACGAGTAATTTATGGAGGTTTCTG
>JBIMKD010000387.1:0-6999 GCA_043673815.1 Chromatiales bacterium | reverse complement strand
CTACCGGCGCCGCCCCGTACCGCTCGGCCCCAACCTATGACAAGGTCGAGGATCCCGCACTTCGACGTCGCCGTGGTCGGCGCGGGACCGGTCGGCGCGGTCGCGGCCCTGGCCCATGCCCGCCGCGGGGCACGGGTCGCACTGTTCGAGGCCAATCCGAGATCGGCGCAACGTCTGGCCGGAGAGTGGCTGCATCCTCCCGCCATAGAGGTATTGCGACAGATCGGCATCGATTTGCCCGCCGCGATCCCGGAGCACTCGGCCGGCCAGGGTTTTGTGGTGTTTCCGGACGACGGTTCCTCGCCCTGCCTGCTACCCTACGCCGCCGGGGCACGGGGACTCAGTTGTGAGCACAGCGCGCTGGTCGGGACCCTGCGTGCTGCCGCCGCCGCGCACCCCAACGTGGACTATCTGACCTCGGCACGGGTGCGCCGTATAGAGGGTCACAGCTTACGCTATGTACAGCGGGGTGGCGTGGGCTCGATCGTCGCCGGCCGCATTGTGGGGGCGGATGGACGCCGCTCCATTGTCCGCGCCAGCCTCGGCCTGCCGGTCGATCACGCCATCTGCTCGCGTATGGTCGGCCTATTGCTTCGCGACGTGGAGCTCCCGTTCGAGGGTTACGGGCATGTGTTACTCGGCGGCCCCGGCCCGGTCCTCGCTTACCGCATCACCCCGCATCAAGTACGCCTGATCCTGGACGTGCCTGTGCACCGCCGCGGACGCCTGGAGCGCGCGGCATACCTCTGGGAGGGCTACGCGGGGGTGTTGCCCAGCGCGCTGCGGCCGGGCTTTCGCGCGGCCCTTCTCACGGGAAGTTTCGAGGGCGCGGCCAACGAAATCAGGGCGCGGAGTAGCTACGGCCGCGATCACGTGTTTCTTGCCGGGGATGCCGTCGGCCATCACCATCCCTTGACCGCGGTCGGGATAACCCTGGGCTTCGGCGATGCCCTGTGCCTCGCCGAGTGCCGGGATCCGGCGGATTATCGGTCTCGCCGGCGGCAGGCCACGCGGGTCGCCGAGCTGCTGGCCGTCGGCCTCTATCAGGCCCTGACCGAGAGCAGCGATGAAGCCGACGCCACCCGCCAAGCCATTTACCGGATGTGGCGCAAGAGCAACGCTGAACGCACGCGCACGATGCGCTATCTCGCCTGCCAAGACACCCGGACCGCCCTGTTTGCGTGCTCTTTTGTCCGTGCCATCGCCCATGCCCTGTCAGCGATCGTCGGCGAGGCGCTATGGCGTGGTGAGTGGTCTCATGCGGCAACGGTGGCCCGGGCGCTAGCTTGGCGCCTGCAATGGCTCCTGTGCGGGATCCTGCCCGCCCAATCCGGCCGCGCCTGGGCGCTCGCACCGGAGGGTCATGGGAAAGGAACCTCGTCCGCGCCGATCGTGGGCGACGCCGGCCCCGGGCCCGTGGCAGAGGAAAATGAAGATCTAGAGGATACCGAAGAAGCCGGCCCGGCACTTAGACTTGCCGTCACCGCGCTCATTCGCCAGCAGTCGCCGGGAGGCGGCTGGGAGGGAGAGGTCATCTGGTGCCCGATGCTGGCGGCGCAGTACGTGCTTATGTGCCATATCACCGGCGCCTCGATCGCGGCTGGGCGAAAGGCGTCTCTGTGCCTGCACTTCCGCCGCACGCAACTGGCCTCCGGCCTCTGGGGCCTGCACCCCCAGTCCTCACCCTACCTCTTCGTCACTGTCCTCGTTTATGTCGCCGCGCGTCTGTTAGGAGTGAACCGGGAGGACCCTCTGCTCGGCCCCGCGGCCCGGTTCATCGCGGCCGAAGGCGGGGTCACGGCCATCCCGAGCTGGGGTAAGCTCTGGCTCGCGCTGCTCAACCTCTATGATTGGGACGGCCTCAACCCGCTGCCGCCCGAGGCCTGGCGGCTGGCCCGCTGGATGCCCTTGCACCCGGGCCGGTTCTACTGCCATACCCGCCTCATCTACCTGGCAATGAGCGTGATCTACGCCTCTCGCTATCAGACACCCTGCACGCCCGTGATCGAGGCCTTGCGCACGGAGTTGTACCCCTTGGGTCATAAGCACGTTGCCGCCAGCCGCAGGGCGCTGCGGCCGGGGGATCTGGTTGCGTCCCCGACGCTCTGGCTTCGAGGGCTCTTTGCGCTCGGTGCGCTCGTGGAGCGCTGGCACCCTGCCGCGGCGCGGCGGCCGATCGTCGAGCGGCTGCGCGAGCGGATCCGCTGGGAGCTGCGGACGACGGATCACACCAGCATCTCGCCGGTCAGCGGCTTACTCAATATGATCGCTCTGTGGATCCACGACCCCGGGGATCCCGATCTGCTCCGTGCGTACGAGCGGTTTGAAGGCTGGATCTGGGAAGATGATCAGGCGGGGACGCGGGTCACCGGAGCGCGAAGCGCCTCCTGGGACACCGCTTTTGCGGTGCAGGCGCTGGCGGCGGCCGGGGCGCATCCCGGTTCCGGGGAGGCCAGGGCGCGGGGCGTGACCTTTCTCCGAAGTCAGCAGATCCGGCAGACGTTCGGCGGGATTAACGAGAACTTCCGGATCGATCCCAAGGGCGGATGGTGTTTTGCGGGCGTGTGGCACGGCTGGCCGGTGAGCGACTGCACGGCCGAAGCGGTGCTGGCGCTGCTCGCGCGCCCCGGAGCGCCGCCGGACCCGGAAGCTCTCGGCGAAGCCGTGGCGTTCATCCTGCGCTGCCAGAACACCGACGGCGGCTTTGGTACCTACGAGCCGAGCGGCACGCGTTGGAGCATCGAATGGCTGAATCCCGCGGAGATGTTTGCCGACTCCATGACCGACCGTTCCTGGGTCGAGTGCACATCCTCCTGCGTCGCCGCTCTCGCCGCGGTCGGCGAACGCTATCCCGATCTCATGGCGCCAGCGATCGAGCGCGCCATCGGGCGCGCGGCGCGCTACCTTCATGCCAGCCAGCGATCCGACGGAGCGTGGCCCGGAGGCTGGGGGGTGTACCTCATCTACGGTACGATGTTCGGCGTGCGCGGCCTGCTCGCCGCGGGCACACCGGTCTTTCACCCTTCCATTCGCAAGGCCTGCCGGTGGCTCTTGGCGCGCCAGCGGCCCGATGGCGGCTGGGGCGAGCACCACAGCGGTTGTCTGACCGGCGTCTACAAAGAACACTCGGAGAGCCAGATTATCCAGACCGCCTGGGCGCTGCTAACCCTGCTCGAAGCCCGTGAACCCGACTGGGCTGCTATCGAGCGGGGCGCCGCTTACCTCGCGCGCAACCAAGACGCACGCGGCCAATGGCCGGCGCAAGACATGGCGGGCGTCTTCTTCCGTACGGCGCTCCTCGACTACACGCTCTACCGCGCCTACTTCCCTCTGTGGGCCCTGGGCCTGTACCAGGCCCGGTGCGCGGAGCGGGCGGCGTTGCATCCTCGGCGCGCCAAGCAGGACCAATCCCTGGCCCTGGCTTTCGCACCGCCGACGCCGCAAGCGTTCCGGGCGGGTGCGTAGCGACGCTGCCCTCCGTACTTCCGTACATCCGTACATCCGTAGAGACTAGGTCGTGAACGTCGGGGACTCGGTCCGTAAAGCGATTGCTGACTGGGAGGGCCAGGAGCATGACGCCGCAATGCTTCATGCTTGTAATGCTATCGACGGAACGGCCAAGAAGGTCTATCCGTCCATTGTTGGAAGTAATGCGCGCTTCACAACGATGCTTCGGGACAACTACGGCATCCTTGGTCCGATGGGCATGCCTGGAATCGATCTGGTCCAGACACGCTTCCCTGTCAAAGTCGAACATCCAAAGACGTCAGATGGGAAACCTGATCTCGCGGACGTCATCTATGGAATTCATCGATGCAGTCACGGACATGGAGACGAGCTTCCGGGTGGGTTCGAGTTAATTCAAGACGCCGCCAACCAATCGAGACTCACGCGAATAGAGGTTGTGAACGGCGCCATTCGTCTCAGTGACCGCATCATCTTTGGGCTGCTCGCTGTGGCAGTACTGTCGCCTGCAAACAAGCATCAGGTCGTTCCAGATGGATACTATCTGACGTTCGGAAACGCACCCAAGCTAATCATCAATGAGTGGTGGGGTCGCGCAGCTGATTTCGCGGCCATAGCTGCAACGGAGCCAATGCCTCTCGTGAAGCTGGATTTCGGCGACTGGATCAAATGACTATGCATGGCGGTTCAGGCCCAACAAGGCCATCCACGCGACGTGCGAAGACGCACGCGCGTGATGGCCGGCGTTAGGCAGCACAGCTCAATGCCTTCGACGAACCCAAACAACCCATGGATCGGCGACTCCGGTGAACTCTGGTTCGCCTCTCAATTGCCGATTGACTGGGTTTGGCAACCACCCAGGCGTGATGTCGGGAAGGACGGCTTAATCGTCATCAAAGACAGGTCCGATTTGCACAATCTTGAATTCTCGGTGCAGGTCAAGACGACAAGCCGGCCACGACTCCACCACGAATCAATCAATGTTTCTGGCGTTTCGACTGCAGCCGTGCTCTATTGGTTTTCCAGCCCACGCTAGTCGTCGTGGTCGATATTGAGAACAAGAAGGGCTGGTTTTCATGGCACCTAGCCCGCATTTCTCCTCCCCAATCCGGCGGATAAACCTCAGCCTCGACATATCGGCGAAAGCTTGAATACGGCCATTCCATCGCGGATGCAACGAGCCCGTGCTTTACCGGGTTGAAATGAACGTACTCGACATGCCGGGTAAAATCGGCTTCGTCCCGCAACGCATGCTCCCAATAGCGATGTTGCCATACCGCTTGTTCTCGCTTCGCTGTCCTTGCGCGATTCGGTTCCGAGCGCAGTCCTGGGTCACAGTGCTTGGTGAACCACGTCTTGATCAGTCGCCAGCGTGTCGCGAAATCGGCGTCGCCCGGCGGCAGTGTCCAGATACAATGCAGATGATCAGGTAGGACCACCATGGCGTCCACCTCGAAAGGACGAGTTGAACGCACTGCCAGGAACGCCTTTCGCAAGCCCTCAACCGCATCCGCGGACGCAAACAGCGTCCGCCGTTGCTCCGTCACCACGGTGAAGAAGAACGAACCGCCCCGAAGGAATGCGCGCCGGTATCTCATCAGGCATTCGTCGGGTTACGCTCCGCTAACCCGACCTACTCGACTGCTCGCGTAGCGTCGCGGTTAGTCGCTTCATCTTCTCCTCGACAGGCTCGCCGTCGTTCTCCTGCGCCTCGGCGCCGACGTAGCGGCCGGGGGTGAGCACGTGGCGTGGGCAGGGGCACGCTCAGCGGCCGGCCAGACAGGAATCACGCCGCCACCTGTTGCCATTGAGTAACCTCCACCACGGTATGCTTGCGGCGCGCGTCGGCAACGATGCTTTCGAGCTTCGCCGCTACCGGATCGTCGATCCACGCATCGCCACACTTCGTACAGACCAACGCAGGAACCTCCCTGACCACCACGACACCGAATTTCAGATCAGCGGCAAACGTCGTGGTGCCTGGCTGCTTTTCGCCGCCGCAAAGCGGACAACGTCCGAAGTTCTCGCTCATCACTTTTTCCTCCTAGTCCGGAAATCCGATTCGAAACGTTCAAGGTCGGGACGATATGCGGTGATGACGTGGCATATTCGGGCGGCGGGATCAGCGGCGGCCACCACGTGCACCGGCTCTGCCTCGACGTGCAAGACGAGGCAACTCGGGTATGGACGATCCGTCGGGTAGACCTCGATCACTTCACCGTTCATGATAGCGCACACGACCTCGGCGCGGGAAACACCGCTCCAGAAACCGCTCCAACGCATGCTGATGCCACTGGATGCGTCCCTGTCCTGCCGCCCCGCGAAGAATTTCGATGTCGAAATCCTCATCCATACCCTAGCTCCTTCAGATTCCGGGCAATAGCCTCATCCAGCGTTATCCCTTGGGCGGTCTGCTCGCGCAGTGTCGATCGGGTCGAGCTGACGGGATTGCGCCCGTCAGCTCTCCCACACCACCGGACGTACGGTTTTCCGTATCCGGCGGTTGGACAAGCGGGTGGTATTAAGCCACCGCAAGGTTGAAATAACCTCCATGCAACACGTTCTTTCATCGGTCGTGCTTGAACTTCCGCATGCAGTCCGCTCGGCTTGGGTCACCGGGTTTCACCCTTCTCTCAAACCTTTGCCAGTCCAGGGTGGCGACCGCAGTTGTCACGCCCTGCTGTTTCGGACCACCTGTCATGAGATTCAAAACTCCCGATATAGCGTTACACCTCGTCCTTCGGCCCTTCGCTCCATCCGGCTTTCACCGGACATCCTCACTACTACGGCCTCTGCTGACTTCTCACCCACTCTCATGGGCGAGATCTCCCCAGGTAAGGCGCTTGTACTTTCCCCGCACGCCGCCAGACTCTACCCCCTGTGCCTTGACAGCCTTCGGGCTTCGCTGTTCCTAGCCAGCTCGCCCAGCACAACAGGCCTCTCTGTCTGTTCGTGTTCCTGCGGTCGCGGGTTTGCCTTCCGCTTCCTTCAGCCTGCGCCTCACGGCCTCGGCCTTGCGGTTCGGCTACGGTTGCCACTATCAGCTCCGGCAACGACTCTCACGTTGCTAGCACAAGCCCATGCTGGGCACACTAGGGCGCAATAGCGTGAGCGTATTGCGCCGAATGGTTCCGGCGCAAGGCGCGGCGACTCTCGTATAGTAGAATGCGTCGCGCTCCACGGCTGTGCTTATCACATGCCCGACTACCGAAGGTATCGCCTGTCAGGGGGAACCTACTTCTTCACGGTCAACCTGCTCGAACGGTACCCTCACGATCTACTCCTACGCCGCATCGATGTGTTACGGGCGGCGGTACGCACTGTCCGCGCACGCCAGCCGTTCCATGTAGATGCCTGGGTCGTCCTGCCCGATCATCTGCATTGTGTTTGGACACTCCCGCCAGGGGATCACGACTTCGCCAATCGATGGCGGCTCATCAAGCAGGCGTTCTCGCGTGCGCTGCCGCTCGCGGAGCGGCGCTCCTCGGTCCGCATCGCGCGCGGGGAACGGGGGATCTGGCAACGGCGATTCTG
>JBIMKD010000386.1:0-8544 GCA_043673815.1 Chromatiales bacterium | reverse complement strand
GTCCATGCCCTCAAGCATACTTGCTTTTCGATAAAATCAAGTGTGAAAGATCGGTATGGGAAATGGCCCAGGTAACTAAGAGAAAAAAGGGGGCTTGACAAAGCTATGACAGGGCGGAAGCCCCGGAGGGGTGTTCCGCCGCATGAACTCTGCTGCCTCCCACCGATGAACCGGAAACCACCGTCGCTCGATCCTCTGCGGCCGGGCCAAGCGCGTCGTGGATTCAGGTGATCGATCTCGACGCCATATGCGGACCGTACCGGCGCATCCTGTTTTCCCAACGGATACTCAGAGCCGCTACCGCATCACTGGCCGGTTTCGCCCTCCTCGCCGCCCCTCGCAGTCTCTTCTTCGCCATCTATGACTTTGGTGCCCCGGTCTTCGGGGTCATCGCTGGGATCCTGCTGACGGTATTCCTGGCGCTCGTCGGTGCGCTTTACTTCTCGTGGATGCGCGCCCTCTGGCGAGGGTCTGTCAGGGCGGGCAAGATTGGGCTGCTGGTCACCGTGCCCGCCGCGATCGGGGTCGCCACGAGCGTCACGAGGCTCAACCGCGAGTTGTTCGTCACCGGGGAGATTTGGTTTCACCTCACCGCGCATGCGCTGCAGCTGAGCGCCCTGGGCGTCATGGGCATGGGCAGCGCGATCGTGGTGAGACGACGGCGAGACGTGACGTTGAATGCTCAGGCAGAACGCCAGGCACAGCGTCACGCTCCAGCACGGCATCGTCACCGCCTTGGTGACGAATCGACGCCCGTCGCAAGTCGAGTCGACGCCACCTTGCGGCTCGCCCTGCCGGCGCCCGGAGGGCACGTTCGCCAGGGCCTGCCGCTCGCGCACGTTTGATTCCGCTCGCCGACGGCATCCAAGACGCCGTCGGCAATGCCAGCCTGGACTAGCCCGAGTGGTTTGAACAGAAGGTCGGCCAGTTGCCTCCGAGCCAGTCACAGCGAACAGTATTACGGGGCAAGTCTCCCATCTTGCATAACGTGAAAGATGGGAGACTTGCCCCCTTATTTCGCCCGGACCCTACCGCCGCACTGGAAAAACAGCTAAGCCCTACGCAAGCGCGGGAATGGGACCGCTGTATTCCCGCGGCGCTGGCGTGCTTCCTGCCTTATAGCGACGAAACTCGTGATCCCGTCATTCGCCTGACATGGGCATTGTTGCCGTTATCCTCTCTGCCGTTCTACCCCTTTGGGGTATCGTTATCTTCAACCTCTTGGTGCGCGACCGCAATCGCGTGGCCGCCGCCTGGAGCGATGTCGACGTACAGCTCAAGCGGCGTCATGACGTGATCCCCAAGCTGGTCGAGACTGTCAAGCAGTATGCGAGATACGAGCGCGGCGTGCTGGAGCGGGTGGTGGCCGGGCGCACCCAGGCGCTCAGCGCCAGCACGCCCGCTCAGAAGGGCGGCAGCGAAGCTACGCTCGGCCGCGATCTGCGGCGCTTGATCGCGGTCGCGGAAGCCTACCCCGAGATCAAGGCCAACCAAGGCTTCCTGGATCTGCTGCATAATCTCTCTGCAATCGAGGACCACATCCAGCACGCGCGGCGCTATTACAACGGCACCGTGAACAACCTCAATACCCGCGTGGACAGCGTCCCTGACATGATTGTAGCGCGTGGGTTCGGATTCCGGCCGGCCGAGTATTTCGAGCTGGACCGGCCCGAAGAGGCGCAGCCGCCGGAGGATCGATGATGCGGAAGTTGATCTTGGCGCTGGCATTCTTGCTTCCCGCCCAGCCGGCGAACGCCGATGAGCGCATCTTGTCCTACGACAGCCGTATCCAGATCCTGCAAGACAGCCAGCTTGAGGTTACCGAGACACTCTTGGTGCGGGCCGAGGGCGCAGAGATAAAACGCGGGATCTTTCGCGAATTCCCGACTGTCTATCCCGGCCGCCAGGGGCGGCGGAGCACGGTGGGCTTCGAGCTGCGCTCAGTGCGCCGCGACGGCAAGGATGAACCGTATCACCTGGAGCGCCGCGACAACGGCGTGGCGATTTACGTCGGCCGGGAGGGTGTCTTTCTGCGTCCAGGTGAATACCGTTACGCGATCACCTACCGGACGGATCGACAGTTGGGATTTTTCGCTGACCACGACGAGCTGTACTGGAACGTGACCGGCCACGGCTGGGCCTTTCCCATCGATAAGGCGCGAGCGGAGTTGCATCTGCCGGCGGGTGTGCCGGGTCACCGGGTCCATCTGGAGGCCTACACCGGGCCCCTGGGCGCGCAAAACCAAGCGTACACGGCAAAGATGCAGGACGACCTAGCCGTGTTCGAGACCACGCAAAGGCTCGCGTCTGGTGAAGGACTCACCATTGTGGCGACCTGGCCGAAAGGATTCGTGGCACCACCCGGCGGCGCCGATCAACTCTCCTACGCCCTGCGTGATAACCGGCCTTTGGTCTATGCCATGGCGGGGCTCGCGGTGATTCTCGGCTATTACCTGCTGGTCTGGCTCAAGCTCGGACGCGATCCGCAAGGCGGGGTCATCATCCCGCGTTATCAACCGCCCGCGGGCGAGTCACCGGCCGCGATGCGCGTTCTGAGTCACATGGGCTACGACAACCACTGTTTCGTCGCGGGCGTGCTGAGCCTCGCGGTGAAAGGCTATCTCGGCATCGAGCAGAGCCCGGGCGGTCTCTTCAAATCGAGCCACTACACGCTCACGCGCAAGAAAGGATCGACGACGCCGCTCTGCCCCGACGAGCATGTGCTGCTGCGCGGCCTGCTCACCCACCACGAACGGTTAGTGCTCGATGACGGGAACCATCACGTCATCAGCGGCGCCAGGGCGGATCACAGAAAGACCCTGATGCGTAACTATGAGCAGGGTTTCTTCCGCATCAACGGCGGATGGTTTTTCCTGGGCGTCGTGCTGAGCCTTGGCGTGGCCGGGATT
Organism: Chromatiales bacterium; assembly: GCA_043673815.1. Classification (GTDB taxonomy): domain Bacteria; phylum Pseudomonadota; class Gammaproteobacteria; order JACCXJ01; family JACCXJ01; genus USCg-Taylor. The sequence continues at coordinate 5,635 of JBIMKD010000386.1, read as the reverse complement.
GGCGTGATCGCGCCGGCGGTAGCGAACGGTTTCGGTGCGGAGTGGTTCCTGACCACCGGCGGCGGATGGGCGACGATCGGCTTGCTCGTGTTGGGCCTCTTTGCCAACGGCGTCTCGGGTAAGCTGCTCAAGGCGCCGACGCGCGAAGGCCGTATGCGCATGGACGAGATCGAAGGTTTTCGCTTGTATCTGGACGTGGCCGAGGGCGAGGAGATTAAGCTTGCCGGTGCGCCGCAAAAGACGGCGGGCCTGTTCGAGACTTATCTCCCCTTCGCGCTGGCCCTCGGGGTGGAGCAACGCTGGGCGGAGAAATTCGCCGGCGTGTTCCTGACCCAAGGATCGCGGCATTCACCGGACTGGTACGACGGCGATCGCTGGGATCCCGGCAAGCTCGATCAGTTGTCCTCCTCCCTAGGCAGCTCGTTCGATGCCGCCATCTCCTCCGCCGCGACCCCACCCGGTTCCTCCTCGGGCAGCGGTGGTGGGGGTTCCTCTGGGGGAGGCGGGGGTGGCGGGGGCGGAGGCGGGTGGTAGAGCGTGGAGAAAACTCATGTCTTCAGCTCCTCAGGTCCACGGTCGGGCCTCGATGCGTAGCGTGCCCCGCAAGCCAGGGCGGGCTTTCTGCTCGATGGGGATATCGAAAGCGAGGCCGGGGGCGGCCGCGACCGCATCTGCCTTCGCGCCGACTCCGCCGAGCGCGCGCGTCACCGTATCAACGCCCGGCTTGCCGGGGTTAATGTCCTGAAAGCCGTACTTGATGCGCCAACCGCCCAGTGCCGCTGCGTCGGAGAACGCCTCCACCAGGAGCAGCTCGCGCAGGATGAAGCCGCCCTCGTAGTGGCGGTTCATGAACATGAAGCCGTCCACTTCGTAGTCGGGCACGAGCACCTTGAGGTCGAACGCGAAGCTGACCGACTTCGAGGTCTTGACGCTCTTGTTCGGATCGAGGAACACCGAGAACAGGTGCGGGCTCTGGGAGCGGTCGGGTACGCGCTTGGTGCCGTCCTTCCCCGGGAACAGCTCGCCGTAGGTGCGGAAGATCGCGGAGCTCTCGCGCACCTCGCGGCGCGTCATCTGCCACTGACAGCCGCGCACGCTGACTGCGATCTCGAACTGGTACGACGCGCGCACCGTCTTGCCGTCTTCGTGCGCCTTCTGTACCTCTGCCGGCAAGGTGATGTCGTCGATGTCCAGGATGCCGTCCACGCGCAGCGCGCCGAACAGAAAGCGCATAAGGTTCTGGTAGCCCTCCTCGGAATTCACGATGCCGTAGTGGCCCGAATGGCTGCGGTGCACAAAGGCGCGCGGCGAAGTCACATCCTTGCCGTCGGGGCCCGGCCCATGCGTGGTGGCGTTCTCGATGCGCACCAGCCCGTCACTCGCGTCGCCCGCTGCCCACGCCGAGATACCGCCGGCCACGTTGTAGTCGCGCGGGTTGGTGCCGACCAGGTTGAAGATGCGTTCCGGCGGAAAGTTCTTCACGACCGAGACGTCGTCGCCCTTGGGTACATCGAGGTATTCGGCCATCTTCTCGCGATTGAAGTTGTTGATGTCGCCGAAAGAGAGCCAGCCCGGCACGTTACGCACGATGCGCATGTCGATGCCGTTGTGCGGCGTGGCGTAGGTGAAGAATTTGTCCACCGCCCCGCGCGCTTCCGCCGAGCCGAGCTTCGCATTCTGCAGGAAGGCGCGGCAGACCAGCCCGCCCATGGAGTGGGCCACGAGGTGCACGCGGAAGGCTGCGGGCGTCATCTTGTTGTCCTCGTTCGCGCAGATCTTCTCGCGCAGGCGCAGGATGAGCTTGCCCAAACCCTTCGCGAAGTGTTCAATCGGAGGAGTCTTGCCGTCGCCAAAGTCCTTCGAGGCCTCGTCATAGTAGCGGTAGATGATGATGCAGCGGTACGGAACGGGGTGGTCGGCACGCTCGGCCGCCACCAGGTCGTCACCGTCTACGAAGACGTCCTCGTACTGGTGGTCGCTCATCAAGCGCACGAGCGGGGACTCAAAGTAGAAGCGCTTGACGTCGCCGGTCCAGGCAACGCGCGCCTTGGTCGAGCCGATGTTGAAGCCCATGTAAGGGTCGGCCACCGTCTCCTCAATCTCGCCTTGAGTGGCTGCGAAGCCGCGCACGTAGATGATCGGGTGGTAGGGATGCTGCCGGGCTGTGGTCATCATGGTTTCTCCGAGTTACGGTTGCGCGACTGGCAGCCACGTCCCCGACCCTTGCGGAGAAAAGCTCTCAAAGCCTCGGCTACGAGCTCGCTCAAGCGTGTCCCCCGTCGATGAGCCGCGACTGCGCTTCGCGGTATTTGGCTGCGGTTTTTTCGATGATCTCGCGAGGCAACCGCGGCGCGGGCGGTTTCTTGTCCCAGGCCAAGGTCTCGAGGTAATCGCGCACAAACTGTTTGTCGAAGCTCGGCGGGCTCTGGCCCACCGCGTAGGAATCGGCCGGCCAAAAGCGCGAGGAATCGGGCGTCAGCGCCTCATCGATGAGCACCAGATCCCCCTCCGCGTCGAGCCCGAACTCGAATTTGGTATCGGCGATGATGATGCCGCGTCCGCGTGCGTAGTCCGCGGCGTGGGTGTAAAGCCGGATGGATATCTCGCGCACGCGCTCGGCAAGCTCCCGGCCGATGAGATCCGCGGTGGTGTCGAAGCTGATGTTCTCGTCGTGCCGGCCCAGCTCTGCTTTGGTCGAGGGGGTGAAGATCGGCTCGGGCAAGCGCTCGGCCTGCCGCAACCCCGGTGGTAAGGCGATTCCGCAGAGGGTGCCGGTCTTTTGATAATCCTTCCATCCCGAACCGATGAGGTAGCCTCTCACGATGGCCTCGACCGGCAAGGGCTTCAGCCGCCGGACCACAACCGCACGGCTCTCGAGCGCGCGGCGTTCGGTCGGGTCGGTCAAGGCCTCCGCCAGTGATAAAGACGCAAGGTGGTTGATGACGATTTGCCGCGAGCGGTCAAACCAGAAGCGCGAGAGCGCGGTCAGCACCGCGCCCTTCCCGGGGATGGGATCGGGCAGGACGACGTCGAAGGCCGATATGCGGTCCGTGGTCACGATCAAGAGATGGGCGTCGCCCACCGCGTAAATGTCCCGAACCTTGCCGCGCCCGATGAGCGGCAACGCTTCGAGTTTGGTTTCATACAGTGTCTCCGGTACTTGATTGTTCATGCGCGCCCCCTCATTAATCTTAGTCCGCGATTCGGTGTGCGGGTTACTTGTAACGTGTCGTTCACGGACAGTGACAAGGTTTCGCTATACTGATGCGGCTTTAAAAGTCATCGAGTAACATGAAAACACCTGCGCCCATAAAAGGTCTCCATCATGTGGCCCTCAATGTCATCAAGCTCGAGGCCTGCGAGTCCTTTTACGCCGCGTCGCTCGGGATGGCCGTCGAATGGCGTCCCGATGAGGATAACGTCTATCTCTCCTCGGGGAACGACAACCTGGCCTTGCACCGCGCCGTCGCAGACCGCACCCCCTCGGGGCCACAGCGTCTCGACCATATCGGATTCATACTCGATACGCCCGAATCCGTGGACGCCTGGCATACGCATTTGAAGACCCAAGGCGTGCCCATCAAACACCCGCCGCGCACGCACCGCGACGGGGCGCGGAGTTTCTATTGCGAGGACCCCGACGGTAACCTAGTGCAGATGATCTACCATCCGCCGATTGCGAGTCGCTGAGCCCGTGGCGCACGTCACCAGCGCCCGGTCAGGGCGAGCCGCGGTAAATCACCCTCGATGCCCATCGCCCGGCGCATGATCCGCCGTTTCACCGGCCCCGCGGCATTGGTGAGCGTGAGCCCCGCGTTGCGCAAGATCCGAAGCCCTAATGCGGCCGAGCCGAACAGTTCGTTGAAACCGTCCAGCAGCCACATCATGGCGAGATTCTCGCCCTTGCGCCAGCGCTCGTAACGCCTGAGGACGCGCAGCGCTCCGATATCCTGGCGCGCGGCCTTGGCATCGAGCACGACCTCCGCCAGGGTCGCGGCGTCCATCAAGCCGAGATTGGCCCCCAGACCTGCGAGCGGATGAATACGGTGCGCCGCATCGCCGATCAAGGCCAAACGTGGCTCGACGTAGCGCTCGGCATGGGCGCGGCTGAGCGGAAAGGCGCGCCGCGGCCCGCTGTCCGTCACGGTTCCGAGCGCCTCACCGATTCCGCCTTCGAGCGCGCGGCGAAACTCGGCATCACGCATGCCGATGAGCCTCTGCGCATCAGTGTGCGGTAACGACCAGACGATCGCGCAGCGATTCGGGTCGGCCAAGGGCAGGAACGCCAGCGGGCCACCCGCTAGAAAGCGTTGCCGCGCCGTGTCGCCATGCGGCCGCTCGGTCACGGCCGTACAGGCGAGCGCCGTCTGGCGGTAATCATGCACTCTTTGAGCGATCCCCGCCAAGGTCCTCACGGTCGACTCCCCGCCATCGGCCCCGACCAATAACTTCGGGCGCAACTGCGATCCGTCCGCGAGCACGATTCGGAGATTATCCTGGCCTCTCACGAACGTCTGTAAGCCGCTGCCGCGGTAAGTGCTTACTAGGGGTAGATACTGCAACACCCTATCCAGAGCGGCCTCGATCACCTGGCTGCGAACAATGTGCCCGAGTAGCGGCTCGCCCACCTCGGCGCTATCGAAATAAATGCGCCCCTCCCCACCCGCGTCCCAGACCTGCATCTCGCGAAACACGCCGGGCGGTTCTGCAATGATATGCTGCCAGGCGCCTACGGCGCGGAGCACTTGCTCCGACGCGCGGGTCAAAGCCAGCACGCGCGCATCGTTGTTGTCATCATCGCTTACCACCGAGGGTGTGCTCTCGACGAGCGCGATCCTTAATCCCGCCGCCCCCAGGAGCGCCGCCAGGGTTCCGCCGACCACACCCCCGCCGATGACGGCGATCTCGAAATCCGCCTCGCGATCCGCGAGCCTGGCGCTCACAGCGGTAGGCCCCGCCCGAGCCGCGGCAACGGCCCACGGAGACCCATGGCCCGCCGCACCAGTGCGCGTTTGAAAGCCGGGATCATGTTGATGGCGCACATCGCCACGCCGCGCTCGACCCCACCCGCGACCACCCTCGCTAGCATATGCTGGAGCTCCAGGGCCGGACCACGCTCATCGTCGCAAGAGAAGTAATCCAACGCCACATTTCAAACGACTTGATTGGCGACAGTATACCGCTAGATTTCAGTTCTGTAGCGGAGCCATTCGCGTCCTCCGGGTGCGGGTCTTGGCGAGGTCGATCGCGTTTCGCGTAGCAATGAGGATCTGGCGAGTTTCTAGACACTGACGATCCCTGGCAGCGTTTGACACCTGACAGGTTCAGTCGTATCTTCGCTCCCGAAGGAAAAAGGGCCTTTAAAATTCTGGCTGTTCCGCAGAATTTGTGGGTCAGTGGAGAGGCGGTCCGGCAGTGATCGCATGATAATCTGGGTCTGTTTATTTGGGCCTCGCGACGAGTTTTCGGGTTCGAGATTTCGAGGTAAGTAAGTGCGCCACGGTTAACTCCCTCTCCCTTCGGGAGAGCAACCGTGTTCAAAGTCAAGTGCTTTGCAGCTGCCAAGGGGCATTATTTTTCAATATGGCATTCATGATGGTGAGCAGTTTCCGCATGCAGGCGACGATGACCACTT
>JBIMKD010000385.1:0-5010 GCA_043673815.1 Chromatiales bacterium | reverse complement strand
TTGCAGAAAACCCTCCAGCGCGCTTTGCACTATCTATCTCTCAACGCACGGCGCGCCCATCCCAAGAGAGACCAGCGCTCAGGACGCCTTAAACTCGGTTTGCAGCACGTTTACGGTGCTTCTTAAGAACTAACGTATGATATCATGTTAGAAGCTGATTGACGGACTTTGTTTATGTCGGGGGACGAGCGACCGCAAGAGCCAGAAAAGAAACTTTCGAAGAGGGAACGACAGATACGGCGATTTATGAAGAAGGAATGCCTACCATACGAACAGGCTGAGCAAAAATTAAGAGAGATCAAGCTAGAGCGAAGAATTAAGCGGGTAATGCGAAAGGAAGGAGTCGATCGCTACGTCGCCCAAGTCAGGCTACAGGAACTAAGAGTCGAGAAGGCAAGTACAAGGAAAGAACGGAAAGAACGCATAAGGTCTGCGAAACAGGCATATTTACAGCAAAAAAACGAAGAACGTATCCGGCGATATGCGGAATCTAAAGGATTGTCCTACGAAGCAGCAAAGGTTGCACTGGTAGCTCTCGAATCAAGTATTGCCAAAGCAGCTAAGAGTGAACAGCGACGACAACGTATTCTTTCCGACAGAACGCATGCTATTCTCAACCTGGAACGCTCCCCTGAAGTCACCAGCGGGCAGGTCGCCTATGAGTGCAGAGTTCAGCACTTGGCCGCCATTGATCGATACGCGCCATTCTTACCTTGGTACAAGCAGCCCTTTTTCCTTCGCGCAGCGCGGCTCTATGGCGAGGCAAGCGAGCATTGCGCACCAAAGGGCCAAGTGCTTGCTGTGTTTGCGTCGGAGCAGACCCTTGTGGCGAAAGCCAATAGGCGGATGTTGCGTCGCGCGATTCAAAGGTTGCTTTCCTATGCCAAGCAAACCTAACTTTTCACTCCAGCCTACGGGAAAGAGCGGCGCGGCTGAGTTCGAGCGTTTATATGCAAAAGCAGAACTGAGCGATGTTATTCAAGCTATCTTACACAGCAGGCCGTCTCGATATTCATTCTAGAGATCTCCTGAAATTCGAACTGGGGGGGCCGGAGAATATTCGACTCTTAGTCAGAGCCCCCACTGATGAGGAACAATCGGAGGGTCACAAAAGTTTCAATGCATTCCTCGATATTATGGGCGAGTTCAAACCAACGGAAAGGTCCCTCCCAGTTTTCAACGCATTGTTTGAGGGTAGGCGTCCTCCCGAGGGAGAAACGGCAAGGTCCGCCGAGGAAATGATTCATCGCGAAGGTCCATCCTATGACCTTGAGTACCATCCAGACCCATTCGTATCGTTCGTCGACACGGTATACGAAAAGCTATCCTCAGTCGGCCGTACGCTCGTAAGTATCCTGCGCTGGAGACATGCGCAGGAGGGCCCGCCGTCGCCGATTGGGGGCCGAGGATTGTTCTGCTCCTACGATAACGGGGATTCCTGGCATCCACTTCCTGGCCGGTATTCGATTCTGCGCGTCACCCCACCACATTCGGTTCTTGAGTCCCACAAGATCGATACTGGCGAAATCCTTGGGTTGATGGAAATGAATTCACGGGAGCCGGTGGGTCACGAACTACTGAGGGAAGCTAAAGAACTCCAGCATAGCAGCCCAAGAAGTGCTGTTCTAATAGCAGTTTCGGCAGTTGAGGTTGCGGTCAAATCAGTCATTGTAGACAAAGTTCCGGACGCTGCATGGTTGGTCGAAACGATGCAGTCTCCTCCCGTGGTAGACATTCTGACTCACTATTTCCCTCGTTTGTTTCCAGGTGAAAAGCGGTTTTACGAGCCGACGAAGGAACGCGGGCTCATCAAGACTATCTATGACGCAGTGCACATACGTAATCAAATTGCGCACAAAGGAGTTCCTCCTCCAAAAATAAAAAAGATTGCTGAGATCATAGCGGCCGTACAGGAACTGCTTTGGGTGTGTGACTACCATTCGGGCCACACATGGGCGGAGCTACACATTCAATCCATGCGGCAAGGGAGCATATAACCATGCCCTACAGTGGGATTGCCTACAGCGCTGGCGCGCTTACGGAAACCGTTGAGGGCTGTCGTTGCACCTCATGACAGAGATAAAGGACTGCCGATGGTTCACTGGCAGGGGCGGAGCGCGTGTAGGTCGGAACCGTCTTTTCGGGTTCCGACGCATGGGTAGCTTCGATGAACCGCATGGCTTTGTGCGATCAATCGGCGCCATCGGGTGATCGGACGCTGTTTTGTCGGAACCTGTGGAACCGGTTCCGACCTACAATGTGGTTATGTCGAACTATGCGCTACGGGCCCCGAAGGGTAGGCTTTTTGGTGATCAGCCGGTACGTCTCTTCGTAGATCCGCTCACGTGACCCGATCGCGACCAGTTCGACCGCACGACCCGCCGCGATGCGATAGACGATACGAAATCGCCCCACGCGGAAACTCCGCAGGCCGTCAAGCTCATCCTTGAGCGCTTTGCCGCACAACGGATTGGCGAGGATCCGCTCAAGCGCGCTGCGGACCTTCTTCTTGATCTGTGGGTGTAACCCACCGATAAGGGCGGCAATCTGGGGCGGTGCGCGGAGTCGGTGGCGCACCGGTCTTACTCACCGCCAGTGAAAAGTTCCTCTAGGGTATAAAGCTTAGCCTTCTTGCTCTTCAGGGCCGCAAGCCCGGCCCTGATTTCGCTCATCAAAGCGGGGTCGCGATGAATGGCAATGGTCTCTTTCCAGCTTTCGTGCTCGCTGGGGCTGACCAGCACGGCGGCAGGACGGCCATTCTTGGTGATAACGACCTCTTCGTCTGTGGACAGGACCTCGTCCACCAGACCGCTGAGCTTGGTCTTGACCTCGGATAGCGGGAGTGTTTTCATGCTCGGGATCCTCCATAATAGGTTGACCATAATTCTGACCAATCTACGTCGGGCTGCGCCGGGTGTCAACGCTACTTGACCGATCTTCATTGGGTAGCGCGCGACCTGCCCGGTAATCCGTTCGATCTGCGATTGGTCGCATATGCAAGACCCGCTCGTACCTTAGAATCACGATGACACTGCGGCTGCCCCGATCCATGTCTGGAAGCCAGCGTAGCGTGCGCCCTGCGCACGAAACGAGAAAGTGGATGGACTTCAATCGTGCGCGGCGCGCGTGCTACGCTGGCTCGACCAAGGCGCAGACGCACAAAACCGCGGGTGGCGTTTGCGCCAGCACGCTACGATAGCTATAGATGCCACGCTTCCGATCGGGTTGGAGACGGCGATACCGATGGCACGGCTGGGATCTGAAGTGAACGCATGCGGCGGAGCGCCCCCAAAGCAGCAAGGTAGCCCGTATGCAGCAGAGCGGAATACGGGGAGGCCGGTGCCATGTTCATTCCCAGATTCCGTTACACCCCATCCAGGCTCTTGCTTGCGAACATAACGTCTTTTTCAAGTTGGGTTTCTCCACGGGCTTCAAGTTCGGCGGCAAGACGCAGCAGAAACTCGAGAAGGTCCTGATTGCGTTGAAGCTGCATGGCACGCATAAAGCCGCGTCAGTCAGGCATGTGGAACCCAAAGCCAGCGTAGCATGCGCCTTGCGCACGAACCGACAAAGCGGACTTCAATCGTGCGCGCGGCGCACGCTACACCAGTTGCGTCGGCTTTCGCAACAGAGGAAGTTTATCTCGATTAGGGAGTTACTCCCGCAATTCGGTTTCTATGGTCCTCAATATATGCTGGGCTTTTTCGACGGTTTGATCGTCCAGCGCTGGCTCAGTTTCCGAAAGAACGTTCCTCAGGACTTTCGCTAACTCCTCAAGCAGTTCTGAACTCGAAGTCCAGCCAACCTTGTACATGCGGTGCCCTAGGACAGTGGCTATCCTATGGTGGCCTGCCGCGTCGAGAGTCTTGATTAGGTCCGCGACGGCGGCGTAGATATTTTTAGCGGAATCGTGCTCCATCCGGATCAATCCGACATGTGAAACCAATCTAAGCGCACGTTATCCGGATTGTTGGGCAATATTTCCATCCCACCACCGCTATTGGCAGGATTATTATGGCTGGCCGGGGCGGGCCGCGTTCTGTAGTCGCCCTGTACGCGAGCTTTCGCAATCCAGTCCGGTTTCCCAGTGTTTTCTGCGGGCAGACCATATTTCTTGGCATAATCCGGTATCGCCAACGGGTTGTTATTCGCCCACTGTTTCCCTTTGACAAAGTTGCCTTCCCAACCAAGTGCTTCGTTGGCGAATGTGCCCTGTCGGTAAACCTCTAAGTCCTTGTGAGCCGCTTTCGCCGTATTGCCAACGGCCTCCGCTACCCCATTACCCGTGGTACGAGGGGGAGCCTGCGCACGGCCAGATCCCACGCCATAACTCGGGCTTCCCCCAATGCCGAGATCATAATTCAACTGGTAGGGAACTTTTGGCGCCCTTCCATCCGGATCCACAAACCCATACGGATTGTTATTGGCGTACGCATACCGGTTGAAGCTCTGTGGGTTCTGAGGATCAAACCCCGCCGGATCGATGGCGAGAAAGCGTCCGATCCGGGGGTCGTACCAGCGGGCGCCGAAGTTTTGGATGCCGAGGTCGGGCTCCTCGAACTTACCGGTGTAGCCGGGCTCGTTCGGGGCCCCTGGGCCGATCGGCTGGCCATAAGGCGCATAAGACTTGCGCCATACCACGCGGCCTTGCTCATCGGTCGCGGCGATGGGCGAGCCCAAGGCATCGTTGTGGTAGTAGATAACTTCCTCGACGCCCTGGGCGGTGACGCTCAAGAGGGCGAGAAGGAGGGCGGCTAAAAAACGCATCATTCCGTGAGGCATCGGCGTCTCCTGACGATTTTCCACTTGACAGGCTCGACAATACCGGCCGCATCGACGGCGCAGAACGCCCGGGGCCGGTGCGGGCGAGTCATCGGCACGAGGAAGGGATCACTTGAAAGCCGCCAGTCGGAGGTGGGCCTCGATGGGCCAGGCTTAGGGTCGTCGAGCTATGCCCTACGGGCCCGGAAGGCTAGGCTTTTTGGTGATCAGCCGGTACGTCTCTTCGTA